>DASWEE010000094.1:0-21211 GCA_036394915.1 Gaiellaceae bacterium
TCAGATCCAGCAGCTGGACGGCAGCCTCGAGCGGGCGATCGAGGCGTACAACCTCGCGACCGACAGGCTCCAGCAGATCGAGGGAGATTTGCAAACGAACACGCGGGAGCTGCACATCGCGAAGGCGAACCTGCACCGCTCGCAGCGTGCGCTTGCGAACCGGCTGGTCACGCTCTACACAACGGGCGACGAGCAATCCTCGGCGCTCAGCATCCTGCTCGGCGCCGGGAGCATCGACGAGATGCTGAACCAGCTCGAGACCGTCGACCGCGTCTCGAGCCAGGACGTGCAGATCAACAAGCAGGTGATCCAGTTCCGCGCCGAGGTCAAGGCGCACCGGATCGAGCTCAAGAACGCGCGGGAGCAGCAGCGCGTGGTCGTGCAGGAGCGCGCCGACCAGAAGGCCTCGATCCAGTCGCAGCTCTCCGAGCGGCACCAGCTGGTGGCCTCGATCCGGAGCGAGATCGAGCGCATGAAGGCCGAGGAGGCCGCCCGCCAGCGAGAGCTCGCGCGCCAGGCCCAGGAGCGTGCGCTCGCCGCGGCTTCGGCGCCGCAGCAGATCCTCTCGTCGCCGACCGACTCGACGGGCGCCTCGCCGGTTGCCCCGCCGCCCGGGAACTACAGCGGCGTCGTCGCGATCGCGATGCGGTATCTCGGAGTGCCGTACGTCTGGGGCGGCGAAAGCCCGTCGGGCTTCGACTGCTCGGGATTCGTCATGTACGTGTACGCGCAGGTTGGTGTCTCGCTTCCGCACAACGCGGCGATGCAGTACGGCTACGGCACGCCGGTCTCGATGAGCCAGCTCGAGCCCGGCGACCTCGTCTTCTTCTACGGCCTCGGGCACGTCGGGCTCTACATCGGCGGCGGCAGCTTCATCCACGCTCCGCACACCGGCGACGTGGTCAAGATCTCGTCGCTCTCCGGCTACTACGCGTCGAACTTCGTCGGCGCTCGGCGCCTTTAGGCGCCTCGCGAGACCGCGACGTCCGGCGAAGCCGGACGCCGCTCCTCTCAAAGGGGAACCTACGGTTCCCCCTTGAGACCCCCTCTCTGGTGAACCGGACGGTCGGCCGGGCCGGACCGTCCTCGCGGCTCATGGTTTCTCTCAGCGCGGCGCCGCGTACAGCGCCTCGATCTCCTCTGCGAAGTTGTTCTCCGCGACGCGCCGCTTCAGCTTCAGCGTCGGCGTCACCTCTCCGTGCTCCATCGAGAAATCGCGGGGCAGGATCGCGAATCGCTTGATCTGCTCGAAGCGCGACCGGTCGCGGTTGACCGCGTCGACGATTTCCTGGACGGCGGCCTGGAAGTCGGCTTGCCCTTCCTTCGCCGCTTCCTCCTCGTCGAGGGAGATCAGCGCGACCAGGTAGGGACGCCGGTCGCCGATCACGAGCGCCTGTGAGACGAGCTTCGCGGACTTGAGGGCGTTCTCGAGATTCTGGGGGGCGACGTTCTTCCCGCCCGCGGTGACGATGATGTCCTTCTTGCGGTCGGTGATGACGAGGAAGCCGTCCTCGTCCAGCTCGCCGATGTCGCCCGAGTGGAGCCAGCCGTCTGCGTCGAGCACGCCGCGCGTCGCTTCCTCGTCGGCGTAGTAGCCCGCGAAGACGGTCTCGCTTCGGATCAGGATCTCGCCGTCTGGCGCGATCTCGACCTCGAAGCGGGGGAGCGGGAGCCCCACGGTGCCGAACTTGACGTGCCCGGGACGGTTGACGGAGCAGCCCGTCGTGCACTCCGAGAGGCCGTAGCCCTCGAGGATCAGGATGTCGAGCGCGTGGAAGAACTCGGCGATCTCCTGTGCCAGTGGGGCGCCGCCCGAGATGCCGAGCCGGAGCCGCCCGCCGAGCTTGTCCTTCACCTTCGAGTACACGAGCCGGTCTGCGAGCCGGTGCCGTAGCGCCAGGCCCGGCGGTAAGGACTCGCCGCGCCGCTTGTACGGGCTCGCCTCGTAGCCGACCCGGAGGGCCCAGTCGATCAGCCGCCGGCGCAGGCCCGTGGCCTCGTCGAATTGCGCCTGGATGCGTGTGTGCACCTTCTCGTACAGGCGCGGAACGCTCGGGAGCACGGTCGGTCGCACGACGGGCAGGGCCTCGGCTGTGCGCAGCGGGTCGGAGAGGAACGCGATCGTGTAACCCTCATACGCGCCGAGCAGATGGAGCAGCCGGCCGAAGTTGTGCGCGAGCGGCAGGTAGAGCAGCATCAGGTCGGCCCGCATCGTGAACTCGTCGACCAGGTCGATGGTGGCCGTCATCGCGAAGTAGTTGCGGTGCCGGATCATGCAGGCCTTCGGCGGCCCGGTCGTGCCCGACGTGTAGATGAAGGTGTAGAGATCCTCCTCGCCAATCGCGGCCTCGGCCTGCGCCAGCGCGTCAGGGTGCTCCTCGCGGTATGCGCGGCCGCGCGCCTCGAGCTGCTCGAGCTCGCGGAAAGAGATCACGTGCTGCAAGCGCGGGGCGAGCTCGAGCGACTCGTCCTCGACGAAGACGCCCACTGCCTGCACCAGGCCGAGCATGTAGGCGCAGTCGGCCGGCGCGCTGTTGGCGTAGATCGGCGCGGTGACGGCGCCGATCCGCGCGAGCGCGAAGTCGACCAGCGCCCATTCGAGCCTGGTCGAGGACAGGATCCCGAACGCGTCGCCCTTTCGGATTCCGAGGGCGAGCAGGCCGAACGCGATCTCGTCCACACGCCGCGCCGCCTCGTTCCAGGAGACCTCCTTCCATCCGTCCTCGGTTTCGACGAGGTAGGCGGGAACCTCCCGGGGGCGGGCGACCGCCTTCTGCCAGATCGCGCCGATCGTGCGCTTCTCTGGAGTGTGCTTCTGGTCCGCAGCCTGCTGGGGTGCCGCCGTCGCCATCGAAGCTAGCTTACGCTCGGGAAGGGAAGAGCGCATGGGCAGAGAAACGTCTTCTTCCCACTAGAATCGGATTCAGATGCGAACTATTTGGAACGGATCGATCAGCTTCGGGCTCGTCAACATCCCGATCGGGCTCGCCGTCGCGACCCAGCGCTCGGACGTGGCGTTCCGGACGCTCCATCGCGAGTGCAAGACGCCGATCAAGCAGAAGCGGTACTGCCCGTTCCACGAGCGCGACGTCGAGGCCGACGAGCTCGTCAAGGGCTGGGAGGTCGTCAAGGGCGAGTTCGTCGTCGTCGAGGAGGAAGACCTCGAGGCGATCGCCCTCCAGCGCTCGAACTCGATCGAGATTCTCCGCTTCGTCAAGCTCGAGCACGTCGATCCCGTCTACTTCGACCGCACCTACTACCTCGCTCCTGCGAGCGCCGAGGCGCAGCGCCGGCCCTACGTGCTGCTGCTCGAGGCGATGAAGGAGACGGGAATGGCGGCGGTCGGCAAGTTCGTGCTCTGGGGCAAGGAGAACCTGTGCCTGATCCGGCCCCACGGCGACTCGCTCGCGCTCGAGACACTCTTCTTCGCCGAGGACGTGCGCTCCCGGAACGAGATCGAGGACGCCGTCGCCGAGACGGAGGTGAAGAAACCGGAGCTCGACCTCGCACGGCAGGTGATCGAGAGCATCGCCGGCGACTTCGATCCCGAGGAGTTCCGGAACGAGTACCGCGAGGACCTGCGGCAAATGCTCGAGGCCAAGCTCGCCGGCCAGGAGATCGCGCGGCCCGAGCCGATTCCCGAGACTCCGGTCATCGACCTGATGGACGCGCTCAAGCAGAGCGTCGCGGAGACGAAGCAGCCGGCGCAGAAGGCCGCCGCATCGTCGAAGCCGAAGCGCCGGCGCGCGCCGGCGCGCAAGTCGGCCTAGGCGCGCGAGCGCCTAATGCTCTTGTAGAGAGAGGCCGTTCGCCGCCTGAAGGTGAGCCTGGAACAGCGTCTTGTCGATCTTGCCCTGGTAGATCGGGACGCCCTCTTCCACACAGAGCTTGACCACTTCGTTCCGATCGATTCCAAGCTCTTTGGACAACTCCTCAGGCGTGAGATGGTTCGCCACGGTCGTCTCCCTTCGGGTCTGGGCATGAAAAAGCCCGCTTGCGCGTGGCGCAAACGGGCACGTGTGCCTGCTTTCGTGTCGGTGCGGGAATCAAAGGCCCCGCTGACCTCCCCTACTCATCTGGTACAAGCATACTCGCCCGTCCCGACGCGCCGCAAGTAGCACGGGGGAAATCATGTTTCCCCCGTGGGCCCCCTTCTTTTCGGCTCTCATTGGCCGCGCTCGGCGTGGGCTGCGCTCGGGCAAAGCCCGGCTCCGCCCGACTGCGGCGGCGCTCGGTCAAGCAAGGAACCGCGCTCGTCCTTGTGAGCTACACGGCGGCCTCCTCGAAGGGAATGTCGGCCGCTTCTCCGGGCTTGTCCGGCGGCGAGAGGAACTGGACGCGGTTTGCGACCACCTCTACTGCATTGCGGCGGTTGCCGTCGGCGTCCTCCCAGGAGCTGCTCCGCAACCGTCCGTCGATGCCGACGCGCTTGCCTTTCGAAAGGAAGCGTCCACACACTTCTGCCTGCTTGTTCCAGGTCGAGACGCGGACGAAATCCGCCGCCTCCTGTCCCGGGCGATCGACGGCGAGCAGGAAGCTCGCTACCTTGCGGTCGTCGCCGACCTCGCGCACCTCCACGTCGGTGGCCAGGTTTCCGATCAATGTCACGACGTTCACATCTCCTCCTTCGTTGCCGGTGCAGGCAACATACCGGGCGAGATGCAACGGATTCGTGTCGAGATTGGGTTTGAAGTGAGGGCTACTGCTTGGGAAGCTGGAGGTGGAGCGTGTAGACGTGCGTCTTCCAGTCGACCGTGAACGAGCCGTGAGTCCCGTCGTACGCGCCGCTTCCTCCGAGGATCGAACCCTCGACCTTCGTCGACTCGGTAGTCGCCGTCTCGATGTTCTCGAAGTTGATGTCGCCGTCGGTGAGCTGAAATCCTCCGACGCAGTCGATGTCGTTCGTGATCAGCGGGAGGCAGGTGACCGTGACCTCTCCGGTCGCGTCGCCGCTGATCGGGTAGTTGGCCTCCCATCCCTTCACGCCGGCCGGGTTCCCTTTGACGAGCACCGGGGCGTCGAAGTCGACCCGCGTGCCCTTGCCGCCCCGGAGCGTGAGTGTCTCTTCTTCGAATGCGCTGCCGCTTCCGCCGCTCCCGCGCGCCAGCGCGATCGAGCCGAGAACGATTCCGGCGAGCCCGAGAACGGCCGCCAACGCGGCAATACCCGCAGTCCGTGTCATTAGTAATTCCTCCTAGCGTGGGAGGAGCGCGAGCCTATGCCATCAACCCGGGACGTGTTCTCGGGACCCGCGCGTGGCAGTGGCCGTCGTGGCGCTCGAGCCGAGCGGCTAACCTGTCGGCGCCGGGGTGTGGCGCAGCCTGGTAGCGCGCTCCGTTCGGGTCGGAGAGGTCCCCAGTTCAAATCTGGGCACCCCGATAGGGACTTGGAGCCGGGCCCTTGCCCGGCTCCGTCACTCTCTAGTCCACCGCGTGCAGCCAGGGTCGGGTCAGCACGACGACGAACAGCGCCGCCGAGAGGAATGCTCCTGCCGCGATGATCGTCCCCGGGGCGGCGATGCCCGAGATCGCGGCGGCCGCGGCCAGGCCCACTGGCATCAGGCCGAACGAGCCGAAGAAGTCGAGGCTGACGACGCGCGAGAGCAGGTGGGAGGGGACGAGCTCCATCATCATCGTCTCCCAGATCGCGATGCTGAAGCCGATGCAGAAGCCGCGAAAGACGGCGAATCCGCAGGCGAGCGAGAACCACGGGGACAGAGCGACCCCGGCGATCGCGAGGCTGTTGAGGAACCAGACGAAGTAGGAGATGACGCCCCGCCGGCGCCGGGGCTGCAGCTGGCCGAACGCGAGCGTTCCCGCGACCGTACCAACTCCGAGCAGCGAGCTCAGCAGCCCGTAGGCGCCGACGCCGTGATGGAAGTGCTGCTGGATGAGCTTCGGCAGCAGCACCTGCTGCGGCGCGAACTGCACCATCAGGACGACCGAGTAGAGCGCGATCGTGACCCAAAGCCAGGGCACGCTCGCGACGTACCTCGCTCCCTCCCAGATCTCGCGCAGAGTTCCCTTGCCCGCGGCCGCTTCGACCGCCCGCGGACGCGTCAGCCGCAGCAGCGCCGCGGAGAGCACGAACGAGACGGCGTCCAGAGCGAACACGGTTGACGAGCCGGTGAAGCCGTAGATCCCCGCGGCGAGCCCGGGGCCGATCAGGAGGCTCCCCCAGCGGGCGACTCCGATCAGGCTGTTTGCAGAGGGGATTGCGCCGGGCTCGACGACCAGCGGCACCATCCCGCCGAAGGCCGGATAGAAGAACCCGTCGCCCAGGCCCATCAACGTCGCCAGGACGATGATCGTCGAGAAGCTCAGGTGGCCGGACGCGTCCACCGCGGCCAGCGCGCCGACGGCGGCGAACCGCGCCAGATCGGAGATGATCATCATCCGCCGCCGCGACGTGCGGTCGGCGAGGGCGCCACCGATCAGCAGGGTCGCCAGCAGCCCGGTGGCCTGGCAGAAGAGGACGATTCCGAAGCGGCCCGCGCCTACGAGCGTGAACGTGCGCCAGCCGAGCGCCGTCAGGAAGGCAGCGTCGCCGATCAGGGAGACCGTCTGGCCCGCGAACAGCAGGCGGAAGTCCCGGTAGCGGAGCGCGTGAAAGACGCGGACGCGGCCGAACCCCTCCATGGTGCAAAGCTATCCGGACGTGGGGGAAACCATGTTTCCCCCATGAAGCCCCTTCTTTCTTGGGGGAACCAAGGTTCCCCCTTCCCCCCTCCTTTCAACGCCTATCTCGACCGAACGTGAGCATGGGCTTCCGCCGGGCCAAGCCCGGCTCCACCCTTCAGCGCCTGATCACGGTCGCGCCGGAGAGTTGGGAGGTCCTTCTTTATTCTGGCGGCATGGCCGATCGCATCCGCGTCGCCTGCGTTCAGCTCACCAGCCGCGACGACAAGGCGGCCAACCTCGAGCAGGCCGAGCGCCTCGTCGCCCGCGCCGCGGCGACCGGTGCCGACGTCGTCCTGCTGCCCGAGAAGTGGAACTTCATCGGCGACGGCGGAGGACTGCACGACGCCGCGGAGCCGATCGAAGGCGGTGGGTCGGCCGAGGCGATGGCCGGCTGGGCCAGGCGGCACGGGATCACGCTCGTCGGCGGCTCGATCACCGAGCGGCGCGAAGGGCGCGAGCGGCTCTCGAACACGTGCCTCGTGTTCGATCCGGAGGGAGCGCTCGTCGCCGTCTACCGCAAGATCCACCTGTTCGACGTCGAGGTCGGCGGCCACGTCTACCGCGAGTCCGAGGGCGAGGAGCCCGGCGAGGAGCCGGTAATCGTCCGGGCCGAGGACTGGACCGTCGGGCTCTCGATCTGCTACGACGTCCGCTTCCCCGAGCTTTACCGGATCCTCGCGCTCGAGGGCGCCGAGCTCCTGACCGTCCCGTCTCATTTCACGCTCCACACCGGCCGCGACCACTGGGAGGTGCTGCTGCGGGCGCGAGCGATCGAGAACAGCTGCTACGTCGCCGCGGCCGCCCAGATCGGCGAGACCCGGCCGGGGCGCCCGAGCTACGGCCGCTCGCTCATCGCCGACCCCTGGGGAATCCTGCTCGCGCAGGCGCCGGACGAGGAATGCGTGATCTCGGCCGAGCTCGAGCGGCCGCGGCTGGAGGAAGTGCGGCGGAACCTGCCCTCGCTCGCATCGCGGCGTCCGGAGGCTTACCGATGGCCGGCCGCGACCTGAAGGCAGTCCTCTTCGACGTCGACTACACGCTCGCCAAGCCGGGTCCCGAGCTCGGGCCGGAGGGATACCTGCGGATCGGCCGGCGGCACGGCATCGAGCTCGACGTCTCCCGCCACGACGAGGCCCGCGCGGCCGCGCTCGAGAGCCTGCAAAAGCACGCGGACTACCGGCACGACGAAGAGATCTGGATCGCGTTCACCGAGCGAATCGTGATCGGGATGGGCGGGGGCCCCTCGAGCTCGCGGCAGATCGCCTACGAGATCGAGCAGGCGTGGGAGCAGTCGGAGAATTTCGACATCTACGAGGACGTCGAGCCGGTGCTCGCGGAGCTCCGGGCTCATGGGCTGCGGCTAGGGCTCGTCTCCAACGGCGCGCGCGATCTGCGCGCGTTCGTCGACCATCACCGGCTGGATGTGGACGTTGCGATCGGGTCGCGCTACCACGGGAAGGTCAAGCCCGATCCGACCATCTTCAGGAAGGCGCTCGACCGGCTCCGGGTCGAGCCTGCGGAGGCTGCGATGGTGGGCGACCACTTCGAGGACGACATCGAGGGGGCGCGGGCGCTTGGGATGCGGGCGATCCTGATCGACCGCGAGGATCGCTACCCCCACATCGAGGACAGGTTGCCGAATCTCTTCGCGCTACCTGCGGCGCTCGGACTGGTCCGCTCCTAAGTAGTAGAGGACTGATGTGAAATTAGGCCGGGCCGGATGACGCCCCAGACGCGGCGCCGGATCAGCACGGTCGGCCGCGACGCGTAGCGCTGCTACGCCCCGCGTCCGCCCGCACTGCCCGGCTTGGTCTGGAGCGCCCCCGACGTCAGCCGAATTTCCCATCAATCCTCCAGCTCGCGGCGCCAGGCCTCGGTGTGCTCGCCGAGCCGGGGCGGCCGGCCCGCGGGCGGCTCCAATCCGAAGTCGGCGGCCGCCTCCGCGAGGGTTGCGACGGGGCCTGCGGCCACGTCCTCGCCCTCGAACAGCTGGAGCCATGCGTCGAGCGGCCTGGACGCGATGAGCTCCGCCAGCTCCGTTGCGAGACGCTCCTGCGCGTCGGCCTCGAAATGGAGCTCGACGAGCTCGGGGCGCTCGAGCAGCTCGCAGAGCCGGCGGAAGAACTTCGGCTCCAGCGCCGCGATGGTCAGGTGGCGACCGTCGGCCGTGTCGTAGATCCGGTAGCAGGCAAGGCCGCCGGTCAGGAGCCGAGGCACCGGCTCGCCCGAGAGCCGGTGGGCGGCGAAGCGGTGCGCTCCGTGCGTCATCGAGATCTCGATCCGGCTGCCCTTCCCCGTGCGCTCGCGCTCGAGCAGAGCGGCCAGGATCTCCCCGATCGCTGCGAGCGCACCCGACCCGAGGTCGGCGATCTGGACCGGCGGGAGAGCCGGGGCGGTGTCCGCGAGGACGCCGGCGTAGCCGAGGTAGTTGAGGTCGTGGCCGGCACGGGCGACATGCGGGCCTTCCGAGCCGAATCCTGTCAGCGAGCAGTAGACGACCGCGTCCGGCAGGTCGCCGGGCCCGATGCCGAGCCGCTCCGCGATCCCGGGCCGGAAGCCTTCGAGCACGACGTCGGCGCGCGAGCAGAGCGCCCGTCCCAGCTCGGGCTCCTTCTTCAGGTCGCAGACGACGGATTCCTTGCCTGCGTTCAGAGCCGCGTCCCATTCGGGCGCGATCGCACGCAGCGGATCCCCGTCGGGGCTCTCGAGCCGGACCACGCGCGCCCCGTGGCGCAGCAGCTCGCGGCTCGCGAACGGGCCGGGGAGGTACCGAGTCAGGTCGACGACGAGCATTCCAGTAAGCGGCTTCACGCGGAGCATCATCTAGAGTCTTCGCGCCTTGACGCAACGGCCACTCGCCGCCGTCGAAGAGATCGTGCACTTGCCCGTCGGGCGCAGGGGGCTCGTATGGGCGCTCGGGCTCGGCGCTTTCGGGCTCGCCTTCTCGATCACGATCGTCGCCGCGTATCTGCCGCCGCTGCTCGGCCGGTTCACGAGCTCCTCGGTCCTGATCGCGGCGGTGATCTCCGCCGAGGGCGTGTTCGCGATCACGCTTCCGCTCGTCGTCGGGCCGTGGAGCGACACCTTCTACACGCCGTTCGGCCGCCGCCGCCCCTTCATGCTCGCGGCACTTGCGCCGATGTCCTTCTGCCTGACGCTCGTCGCCTTCGTGCCGCGCTTCTGGACAACCGCGCTGATCGTGTTCGCCTTCTACTTCGCCTACTACGTCTACGAGCCGCCGTATCGGGGGCTCTATCCGGACGTGCTGCCGCGGTCGGTTTACGGGCGCGCGCAGAGCGTCCAGCACCTGATGCGGGGGCTGGCGCTCGGAGTGGCGCTCGTCGGCGGCGGGTTCCTGTTCCACGTCTGGCGCCCGTCGCCGTTCTTGCTCGCAGCCGCCGTGACGGCGGCCGCCTGCGGCGCCGCAATCGTCTTCGTACGCGAAGAGCGCGGACACAGGCGCGTCTTCGAGGGCGTGCGGATCTACTTGAGCCGGAGCGTGGACATCGTCCGCAGCGAGCCGTACGTTCGGCGCTTCCTGATCGCGAACACGGCCTGGGAGACCACCTTCGCGGCCGCGCGCACGTTCGTCGTCCTCTACTTCGTCAAGGGGCTCCACCAGCCGCTCTCGACCTCGTCGGCGGTGCTGGCGGTGATCAGCGTCGGCTACGTCGTCGCGGCGATCGGCTCGGGGCCGATCGGCGATCGGATCGGTCTCTCACGCGTGATCTTCGTCGCCTCGCTCGTCTACGGCAGCGGCTACGTCGTTGCCGGCCTCGCTCAGACGTGGCACGACTGGTACTACGCAGCGATCTTCCCGGTCGCCATCGCGGGCGGGACGGTGATGACGCTCGCCTGGGGGCTGCTGTTCAAGCTGATGCCGGCCCAACACCGGGGCGCGGTCTCGGGGATCGCGGTGATGACGAAGGGGATCGGCCTGCTGTTCGGGCCGCTCGTCGCGGGGGGCGCGATCGACCTGCTCTCCTCGTACCTGAGCGCAACGAACGGCTACCAGATCCTGTGGCCGATCTGCGGCCTGCCGATCCTGGCTGTGGCGCCGCTCGTCTACTCGCTGATCCGGGTCGAACCCATCGGGCCGACCGGGGCGCAGCCGGTCTAGGAAACGATGCCGGACTTCCCGGCGGCGGGGCGCTCGCACATGAGCGTCGTCATCGTCGAGTCCTTGGTCCACAGCCCGTGCGGGACGTCGGCGGGCCAGTAGACGCGCTCTCCGGAGTGGATCTCCGCGACCTCGCCGCCCACGGTCGTGTACCCGTGGCCCTCGAGGCAGCTGACCACGGTGTCGTTCGGCCCGGGGTGCTCGTGGATCTTCCCGTGCTGGCCGAACCGCAGCAGCGCAAGCCCGATCGTCTCGTCGAAGAAGAGCACGCGCCCTTCGACGTTGACGCAGCCGTCGTTGGGGACCGGCTCCCAGTCCGGACGCTTGAACGGCTCGATCCGGGGCGCCATCCGCGCGAGTCTAACCAGCTGGTCGACGTGTCCTTCGGGGCCGCGTCCAAGGGACAGTCCCTGGGACATGGGTTCGGGTGCGCGCGCGTCGTGATGCGTCCAAGGCACTATGTCGGCACATGGCTCGCCGGGACATGTCCGAGGGACTGTCCCTGGGACATGTCCTGTTTGGGCGGCCCGATTGGGCCGAAAGTGTGCCTTTGCGGGTCCGGGCATCCGAGGGAAGGTGATACGGCGATATCGTCGCCTGAATGCCCCGGCGGCCACGCAAGGAACTTCCCGACACCGGCTATTTCCATGTGATCTCGCGTGGAGTCGGCCCGCTTGCCATCTTTCTCGACGACCACGATAGGTTCGCGTTCGTCGTTCGGCTCAGCGAAATCGCTCGGCGTTTCTCCTGGACCTGCCGCGCCTACTGCTTGATGACCACGCACTTCCACTTGGTCGTCGAAGCACCGCTGGCCGCCGTCTCAACCGGAATGCATCGACTCAATGGACCGTACGCCCAGCGCTTCAACAAACGTCATGGGCGCACGGGTCATCTCTTCGAGGGGCGCTTTGGCGTGCGAGTGATCGAAAGCGAGGAGTACCTCGCAGCTGTCTGCAACTACGTGATCGAAAACCCGGTCCGGGCCGGTCTCTGCGATCACCCCGCCGAGTGGCGGTGGAGCGGGCTTGTCCTGAACGCGGTCTAGCGAGGCGCGGGCTCGCGCGCCAGCAGCGCCGGCCCCCACGCGGCGAGAGGAGAGACTCCGTCGCGTCCGTTCAGGTGGCGGTAGCCGAGCGCGTTCTCGGCCTGCATCATCTTGTGGACCTGCGTCGTTCCCTCGTAGATGATCGGCGCGCGCGCGTTCCGGAAGTAGCGCTCGATCCCGTACTCCGCGGAGTACCCGTAGGCGCCGTGCACCTGGATCGCGAGATGGGCGGCGCGGAATGCGGACTCGGTCGCATGCCACTTCGCCAGCGACGTCTCGCGCGTGTTCCGCCGGCCCTCGTCCTTCATCCACGCAGCCTGCATCACGAGCAGCTTCGAGGTCTCGTAGCCGAGCACCATCTCGGCGATCATGTCCTGGACGAACTGGTAGCGGCCGATCGCCTGCCCGAACGTCTCGCGCTCGCGCGCGTACTCGACCGACCGCTCGAGGCAGGCGCGGACGACGCCGCAGGCGCCGGCGGCGACCGTGAACCGACCCTGGTCGAGGCCGTACATCGCGATCTCGAATCCCTGCCCCTCGTCGCCGACGAGATTCTCGGCCGGCACCTCGACGTTCTCGAAGAAGAGCTCTCCCGTCGAGCCGGCCCAGATCCCGAGCTTGTGCTCCATCTCGGCGGTCGAGACCCCGGGCCATCCGCGTTCGACGACGAAGGCGGAGATGCCTTTGTGCCGCGCCTCGGGATCGGTCTTGGCGAACACGAGCTGGTGGTCGGCGACCCTGGCGTAGGAGATCCAGTTCTTCTGTCCGTTGAGGACGTAGACGTCGCCCTCGCGGCGCGCCGTCGAGCGCATCGAGGCCACGTCCGACCCTGCGCCGGGCTCGGTGAGGCCGAAGCAGCCGAGCTTCTCGCCCTTGGCCTGGGGGACGAGGTAGCGCTGCTTCTGCTCCTCCGTGCCGTAGCGCAGGAGCGCGAGCGAGTTCAGCCCGACGTGAACCGAGATCAGCGTCCGGAACGCGGACTCGCCGCGCTCGATCTCCTCGCAGGCGATCGCCTCCGACACGAAGTCGAGCCCGGCCCCGCCGTACTCCTCCGGGATCACGATCCCGAGCAGCCCGAGCTCGGCCATCCCCTCGATCACGGACATGTCGAGGTAGTGGTTGATGTCGTTCTGGATCGCGTTCGGCAGCACGCGCTCGTCCACGAACGCGCGGACGGTGTCCTCGATCAGCTTCTGCTCGTCGGTGAGGGCGAAGTCCACGGGAGGAGTGTACGGAAGGGAGCCGGAGGATCGGGTACCCTTTGACTGACCGGTCAATCAGTGAAGGAAGGGCCTGCGGTGGCGATAATCGAGCAAGGTGTGAGCGAAGGGATCTCCTTCAACCTGACGGACGAGCAGAAGGCCCTGCGCGAGCTCTCGCACGAGTTCGCGGAGAGGGAGATTCGCCCGAAGGCGGCCGAGTACGACGAGCACTCGACGCACCCCGCCGACGTGATCGCCAAGGCGCACGAGCTCGGGTTGATGAACCCGCACGTGCCCGAGGAATACGGCGGGCTGGGGCTCGGCGGCATCGAAGGCGTCCTGATCGGCGAGGAGCTCTCCTGGGGCTGCTCGGGGATCGCGGTCTCGATTGTCGCCAACTCCCTCGGCGCCGCGCCGGTGATCATCGCCGGCACCGAGGAGCAGAAGCGCGAGCTGCTCCCGCCGCTGATCGAGGAGCCGCTCCTGTGCTCCTTCGGCCTGACCGAGCCGAACGCCGGCTCGGACGTGTCCGGAATCCAGACCACCGCGGTGCGCCAGGGCGACGAGTACCTCATCAACGGCTCGAAGATGTTCATCACCAATGCGGGCCATGCGGCCTGGCTCGTCGTCTTCGCCTCCACCGACAAGAGCAAGGGCCACCGGGGGCTGACCGCCTTCGTCGTCCCGACCGACGTCGAGGGCGTGATCCTCGAGAAGCATCTGGACAAGATGGGCCAGCGCGCCACGGATACCTCGGCGATCGCGTTCCAGGACGTCAAGGTGCCGATCGGGAACCGGCTCGGCGAGGAGGGCGAGGGCTTCAAGATCGCGATGAAGACCCTCGACCACACCCGTCCCGGAACCGCAGCGGGAGCCGTCGGCGTGGCACAGGCCGCCTACGACTACGCGGTCGAGTATGCGAAGGAGCGCGTCCAGTTCGGCCAGCCGATCGCCGTCAACCAGGGAGTCAACTTCCTGATCGCCGACATGGCGACCGAGATCGAGGCGGCACGGCTGCTCGCCTGGCAGGCCGCCTGGCTGCTCGACCAGGGCAATCGCGCGACGCTGCAGTCGTCGTTCGCAAAGCGGTTCGCCGCCGACACGGCGATGAAGGTCACGACCGACGCCGTCCAGATCTTCGGCGGCTACGGCTACATGAAGGAGTACCCGGTCGAGAAGCTGATGCGGGACGCGAAGCTGTTCCAGATCTACGAGGGGACCTCGCAGATCCAGCGGCTCGTGATCGCCCGCGAAATATTCTTGCCGCGTGGCGATTGAGATCGACCTCTCGGGACGGGTTGCGCTCGTCACGGGGGGATCGCGAGGACTGGGCCGGGCTGACGCGCTGACGCTGGCGCGCGCCGGCGCAGACGTCGCGATCGCCGACATCCAGGTCGAGTCGGCGGCGGGGGAGGACGTCGACCGCTACGGCCCGCTCGCCCAGGCCGCGCGGGCGCAGGGGCTCGTGTACACGGAGTCGACCGCCCGCGAGATCGAAGAGCTCGGCCGGCGCTCGCTCGCGCTGCGCTGCGACGTCACCGAGCGGGAGCAGGTGTTCGAGACGGTCGAGCGCGTCGTCGACGAGCTCGGGTCGGTCGACATCCTCGTCAACAACGCGGGCACGCTCGACCATCTCGGCCAGCTCCCCGACCAGTCGCCCGAGCTATGGGAGCGCGACCTGCGGGTCAACCTCACCGGCGCGTTCAACTGCGCGCAGGCGGTCTGGCCCCACATGAAGGAGCGGGGATGGGGGAGGATCGTGAACATGGCGTCGGTGGCGGGCACGCTCGGAGGCTTCGGGCAGGCGAGCTACTCGACGACGAAGGCGGGGCTGCTCGGCCTGACCCGCACGCTCGCTCTCGAAGGAGCCCGGCACGGCATCACGGTCAACGCGATCGTCCCCGGCGTGATCGGGACGGAGGCCTTCAACTTCGGCAATCCGGACATGAACGAGCGCATGATCCGGCGGACGGCGCTGCGCCGGGCCGGCGAGCCGCAGGACGTCGCCAACGCGATCGCCTTCCTGTGCTCCGACCTGGCCGGGTACATCACCGGGACCGAGCTGAACGTGAGCGGTGGAATCGAGCTCTTTACCTTCTGAGCACGCGCTCGTCCTCGATCGCGTCGTCGAGTTCTTCCGCGGGTACCCGGGTGCGACCGGCGGCTACGTCGCCGGTAGCGTCGCGCGCGGCGCGGCCGACGAGAACAGCGATCTGGACGTCGGCATCTTCTTCGCGAACGCGGAGGCGCGCGACCGGGCCTGGGACGCGCGCTGGGACTGGGAGATCCTCTCCTGGTTCCACCGGTTCGACGCCGACCACGTTCGGCCCCATTTCGTCATCTATCTCTTCGACCCCGGGGTGAAGACCGACTTGCCGCTCTACGTGGCCGGCGACCCACCGTCGCCGGAAGGAGCTCCCTACGAGGTCCTGTGGGACTCGACCGGCGACGTGACGGCGTGGGTCGAGGCGTCGAATGCGGGCAAGCGGGAGACGGCGCCCGACTGGAGCGAGGCCGCGCACGAGGAGGAGCGGCTATGGGCCTGGATCTACTACTGCGTCCTCCACATCCGGCGGGGCGAGTACTACGACGTCGCCTCCGACTTCCACATGCTGCGGCAGATCGTCGAGAACTGGCATGCCCGGCTCGCGGGCCGGGGGTTCTTCGCAGTCCGGCGCGTGCACGAGCGCGAGCCGGAGGTCGTGGAAGCGTTCGCGGACCTGTTCCCGCGGCCCGAGCGCGAGTCCCTGAAGCGCGCGCTGCTGACGTTGATCGAGATCCACGAGCGGCAGCGTGCAAAGCTCGAGCTCGAATGGCGGACGAGCCCGGAAGGGCGGCAGAAAATCAGGAGATGGGTCGAAGGGTTGTGACAGGCCGTTCCGAGCTCCTCTCGGGGAACCTCCCGGTTCCCCCAGACCCCCTCCACCGGTCCGCGTTCGCGGACAGGCGGCTTCGCCGCCGGGTCGAAGAGCTGTGATCTCCTTCCAGCTGACCGACGAGCAGCGCGAGCTCCAGGCGCTCGCGCACGAGTTTGCCGAGCGCGAGCTGCGCCCGATCGCGGGCGAGTGCGATGCCCGGAACGAGTTCCCCCCGGGCCTGCTCGAGCGGGCCGCCCAGGCCGGTCTGACGTCTTACGCGATTCCGAAGGAGTACGGCGGGGGCGGCGTGGGGGCCCTCACCGGCTCGCTGATCGCCGAGGAGCTGTCCTGGGGCTGTGCGGGGCTCGCGGCCACGATCCAGGCGACGATGTTCCCGCTTCGCCCGCTGCTGCTCGCCGGCACGCAGGAGCAGCGCGACCGTTACCTGCCGATGCTCGCGTCGGAGGAGGGCATTCTGGCGGCGATCGCCTTCACCGAGCCGCATGCGGGCTCCGACCTCTCCGCGATCCGGGCGACCGCCATGCGCGACGGCGACGAGTACGTCCTCTCGGGAGAGAAGTGCTACGTCACGAACGGCGGGATCGCCGACATGACGGTCGTGTTCGCGAAGGCGGACGGCGCGATCAGCGCGTTCGTCCTCGAGCGCGGCGATCCGGGAGTCGTTGCCGGCCGGAAGGAGGACAAGCTCGGCCTCCGCGCGTCCTACACGGGCTCGATCGTGCTCGAGGACGCGCGCATCCCCATCGACCGCCTGCTCGGTGCGGAGGGCCAGGGCTTCGCGATCGCGATGGACTTCTTCGAGGCCTCCCGGCCGCAGGTTGCGGCCGGCGCGGTCGGCGTTGCGCGCGCGGCCTTCGAGTACGCGGTCGAGTACGCGCGCGGGCGCGAGGCCTTCGGCAAGCCGATCGTCGACAAGCAGGGGATCTCCTTCAAGCTCGCGGACATGGCGATGGAGATCGAGGCCGCGCGCCTGCTCGTCTGGCGAGCGTGCGAAGCCGTCGACCTCGGTCGCGACGCCGGGCTGCTGGGCTCGTATGCGAAGGGCTTCGCCGCCGATGCCGCCATGCGGGCCGCGACCGACGCCGTCCAGGTCCTCGGAGGCGCCGGGATCATGCGCGACCATCCAGTCGAGAAGTGGCTCCGCGACGCGAAGGTGTTCCAGATCGTCGAGGGCACGTCCGAGATCCAGCGCCTGATCGTCGCCGCGTACCTCAAGCGCGGACTGAGGGAGCGTCCACGGGGGTAGAAGCCGGCCTGTTCGACGGATAGAATCCGTCGTCCTTTGAACGCCTCAGCAGGTTCCCAAGCGGTCCGACTGCGCCGCCGAAAGGCGCGCGCGCGCCAGCTTGTCTTGCGCTGGACGATGCTCGGAATCGTCCTGCTGGCGCTCCTGACCTCGCTGCTCGGGCTCATCTATGCGGGTTCGTCCGACCGGATCGCCGCCGGCGTCAAGATCGCCGGGATCGACGTGGGCGGGATGACGATCGATCATGCGCGGACGCTGCTTCAGCACCGCGCCGCACGGCTCCAGCACGTCCCGGTCACATTCGTCTCGGGAAGCCACCGCTGGGAGATCACCCCGGCGCGGCTGGGAGTGAGGGTCGACTGGGGCGCCGCGGTCGAAGCGGCGCAGCGGCGAGGCGACGGATTCGGGCCGATCCGGGGCCTGCGCAGGCTCGAGGTTCGCGTCTTCGGCGCCCACGTCACGCCGCCGGTGCGGGCCTGGAACACAGCGCTCACGTATCAGCTCTCGCTCCTGGCCAAGGAGATCGACCGGCCGCACCGCGACGCCGCGCTGCGACTCCGCGGCCTCAAGGTCGCGGCGGTCCCGGGCCAGGACGGCAATGTGCTCGACCGCCGCGAGGCAGCGTCCATCGTCGTGCGGGCGCTCGGCTCGCTCTCCCGGGGCGGGCCGGTCGAGCTCCCGGTCCGCGTCGACCCACAGACCGTCACCACCGAAGACCTCGGCGATGCCGCCGGGCAGACGCGGACGGCGCTCTCGGCTCCGGTGCGGCTCCAGCTTGGGCCGACCCGGTGGCGGCTCGCCCGCTGGAAGATCGCCCCGCTGCTCCAGCTGCCCGCACACGGCTCGCGCGAGCTCTCGCTCGGCGGTCCCCAGGCCCGCCGCTTCTTCTCTCGCCTCTCGCACACGGTCGGCCGGCTGCCCCGCGACGCGACCTGGGCCGTGACGACCAAGGGCATCCGAGTCGTGCCCGCGCGCGACGGGCTGCGGATGAAGCTCGAGCCGACGCAGAACGCGCTAATGACCGCGCTGCTCTCGTCGGCGCCGGCGGAGCGCACCGCCAAGATCACCGTCGAAAGCGTCGCGCCCTCCCGCTCCACCGAGGCGGCGCGGTCGATGGGGATCACGGGCCTGGTCGCCGGCTACGAGACCTTCTACGGCGGCGATCCGAACCGGATCCACAACGTCCAGCTCGTCGCCCACCTGATCGACCGGACGCTGATCGCGCCCGGCGACACCTTCTCGTTCAACGGCACCACTGGCGAGCGCAACGAGTCGAAGGGCTTCCTCGAGGCGCCGGTGATCATCAACGGCGAGCTCCAGACGGGACTCGGCGGCGGCGTCTGCCAGGTGTCGACGACCGTCTTCAACGCCGCTTACGAGGCCGGTCTGGACATCACGGCGCGGACGAATCACGCGCTCTACATCAGCCACTACCCGCTCGGGCGCGACGCGACGGTCAACTATCCGGACACCGACCTCAAGTTCGTGAACGACACCCCGCACTGGCTGCTCCTGCGCACGTTCGTCGGCTCCGATTCGCTGACGGTGAACCTGTACGGGACGCCCGTCCACCGCAAGGTCGAGAGCGAGACCGAGCCGCTGACGACCGCAGGTGCGGTGCCGGTCAAGCGGGTCGACGATCCGACGCTGCTCAAGGGTCACACGGTGGTCGAGACGACCGGTTCGGCGCCGTTGCGCACGAGCGTCCACCGGCTGGTCTACTCCCCGAGCGGAAAGCTTCTCCACGACGACGTCTGGTCTTCGTACTACGTGGGCGAGAGGCGCGTGATCAAGGTCGGGACAAAGCCTCCGCCGCCTCCGAAGACGACCTCGACGCAGACCGAGACGACCACGGGCCAGACGCAGACGACGCCGACGACCTCGACGCCGACTACGACGACGCCGACTACGACGACTCAGCCGTAACGATCGCTTCGACGAGCCAGGGCGGCATCCGCGTCGGCAGGAGCGTGCGCGAGTCCACGCACGCATGTGTCGTGAACCCCTCCGCGACGGGCTCGCCGTCCCGCTCGATCTCGTAGTCGAAGCGGAAGCGGGCGCCGCGAAGATCGCCGCACTTCGCATGCACCGCCAGCCGATCGTCGAAGCGCGCCGGGCTCAGGTAACGGACGAACGCCTCCAGCGTCGTCGCGTCGATCCCCTGTTCCCGCAAGTCCCGGTAGCCGCCCCCGAACCGGGCCAGGTACTCGATGCGCGCCACCTCCAGCCAGTCCAGGTAGGCCGCGTGATGGGCAACCCCCTGCGCGTCCGTCTCGGAGAAGCGGACCTTCAGCTCGGTGGAGAACTTGTACTCAACCACGCGCGCCCCTCGCCGGCGTCGGCTCCCGCCGGGCGGAGCCCGGCTCCAAATCGACGCGGAGAGGGCCAGCCCTCTCGCGCCGATTTTGAAGTCTTAGATACGGCAGAGCGCGGCAAGCCGGGCTCTGCGGAGCCTGACGCCGCTGGCGGCACGGTGCTCTCCGGGGCCGTATTCCCCATACTGTCCCCTCCGGCCCCGCACCGCCAGCGGCGCCCGAGGAACGCGCGGGCAGCGCGGCCAGTTTGGTGCAGCTCAAGGGGTCATCCTCCACGTGTGGAGATGAGGCCGCCGATCGGGGCCCACTGCGTCTTGCGGTAGCGCTGCAGCTGCACCTGGTCGATCGGGTAGTAGTCCTTCGGCGTCGTCCGGACGAAGATTCCCTTGCGCAGGAAGGGATTGTCGCGCTCGTTCAGGTGCGTTGCCGCCTTCAGCAGGCTTGCGCGGGTCGGGTTCTTGCCCGCGTGGCGGAGGGCGTCCACCATCGTGAAGGCGGTTGCCATCCCGTAGAAGTTCGCGACCGCCTTCGCGTTCGCGCCGTTGCCGAACTTCTTCAGGACCGAGTTGTAGAGCCGGACGCCTTTGTCCTTGGCCAGTCTCGGGTCGGTCGGGTCCTTGAGGAACGCCAGGCTGATTGCGCCATTCGTCGTCCTCCCACCCGTGTTGAGCCGGGCAACCGTCATCACGAACGGGTCGATCGAGACCGAGGTGATGAAGACGTGCGGGCGCCAGCCAAGCTTGTCCGCGTAGATGAACGATTGCAGCGCCTGCTTCGGGAGCGCGAAGATCATGAACGTGCTCGCGCCGGAGGCCCTGAGCCTCGCCACCTGAGCCTGCACGTCGACGTCGGTGACCTCGTAGGTCTGGCTCGAGACGATGCGGGCCTTGTCGGCGAGCCCCGCCTTGAGCCCGCGCAGGAGCTCGTTTCCGTACTCCGAGTTCTCGGAGAGGACGCCGATCTTCGTCCCCCGCAGGTGCTTGGCGATGTAGCGGCCGTAGACGGCGCCTTCGCCGGCGAAGCTGGGCAGGTAGCCCATCGTCCAGCGGTAGCGGGAGCGCTGGTCGGCGATGACGGTGGCGCCGCTTCCGACGAACAGCTGGGGCACTCCGAGCTGGTTCAGGTACGGCCGGACGGCGATCACGTGCTCGGTGCCGATGCTGTTGAAGATTGCGAACACCTTGTCCTGCTGGACGAGCTGCCGGGTCGCCTGGATCGTCTTCGAGGGGTCGTAAGCGTCGTCGAGGACCTTGTAGGTGATCTTGCGCTTGTTCACGCCGCCGTGCGCGTTCACGTAGGCGAAGTACGCCTGCGCCCCCCGGGCGACCGGCGCGTAGGCGCTCTCCGGACCGGTGATCGGAGCCGTCCCGCCGAGGAGGATCGATGTCGAGGTCACGCCGGGCGTGGAGCTGCCGCCGGCCAGGGCTCCGGGTAGGCTCAGAGCAAGCGCACCGCACAGGAGCGCCGCAGAGATGCTCAGACGTCTCACTGAGCAAGAGAGATTAACCGGGACGACAACGGGACGGTCCGGCAGAGCCGCTGGAGACCGCAGGGGCCGGCAAAGCCGGCCCCTGCTTCATTCGAGGGGGGAAACTCCGTTTCCCCCCTCGAGCTCCCCCTTTCTTAGGTTGATGTGAGTCTGTGGCCTCGCTTTGGAGAGCCGCCGTGCGCGGAGACCAAGGGGAGGGGGTCCCAAGGGGGAACCGCCAGGTTCCCCCTTGATG
>DASWEE010000095.1:0-3111 GCA_036394915.1 Gaiellaceae bacterium
TAGTACGAGAGGACCGAGACGAACAGACCTCTGGTGTATCAGTCGTCGTGCCAACGGCGCTGCTGATTAGCCACGTCTGGATGGGATAACCGCTGAAAGCATCTAAGCGGGAAGCCCACCTCGAGATGAGGCTTCCCATCCCCTTAGAGGGAGTAAGGGCCGTGGGAGACCACCACGTTGATAGGCGGGACGTGTAAGCGCGGCAACGCGTTCAGCGGACCCGTACTAATGGCCCGAGGTCTTGATTTTGAACACGTTAGTTGTCCGCTATGGAGTTTTGAGGGTGCGCAGAAGGGACGCGCACTTGACAGCTTTCGGTGGTCATAGCGGCGGGGCAACACCTCTTCCCATTCCGAACAGAGAAGTTAAGCCCGCCAGCGCCGATGGTACTCGGAGGGCAACCTCCCGGGAGAGTAGGACGCCGCCGAATTACTTCAGAGGGGCCGCGAGAGCGGCCCCTTCTCTTTTGCGCTTACGCCCCGCGCGGGCTCGCTCGCTGCTTTCGGCCTAGGGCCTGCGGCCGCGCACCGCCCACGCACGGGCCTCGAGCCGGATCGAGCCGTCGTCCTCGGTGGGGAGGACTTCGCGCAGCCGCTCGCGCAGCGCCGCACGTCCCGCATCAGTCAACGAGGCCACGTATCCGGGACCCGGTGCCTGCCCGCTCAGGAACGGCGTCCAGTAGTCGTCGAAGTCGCGGAACACCGTCGGGATCACGATCGCGCGCGACTCGACGTCCGTCAGTCCGGCGGCGCCGAAGATGGTCTCGAGATGATCCGCTCCGGTCTCGAAGCGCCGCCCCTCGTCGAGCTCGCGAGCGCGCTCGTCGAGCTCGCAGGCGGCGTCCCAGAAGTACCGCATCATCTGCATTCCGTCCGCGTAATCCCAGACGTAGGCCCCGCACCACCCGCCGGGGCGTGTGACTCGGGCCATCTCAGCGGCGCCACGCCGCTCGTCCGGCACGAAGTTGAGGACGAGCCCGGAGACGACGACGTCGAATTCGCCGGCCCCGAACGGGAGCGAGAGCGCGTCCCCCACCTTGAAGCTCGCACGCGGATCGTCGATCGCGGCGGCGGCGTGCGCGACGAAACCCTCCGCTGGATCGACGCCGACAACTCCGGACGGATCGGCGAGCTCGAGAGCGGTCTGTGAGAGCGCGCCGGTTCCGCAGCCGACGTCGAGCCAACGCAGCCCTGGCTCGACCTCGAGCCAGTCGACGAACTCACGTGCGACGAGCCGGCTCCAGCGGCCCACGTACCGCTCGTAGGGCTCACCCCGCCCCCAGCCGAACTCGTCCGTCAAGCCGCTTGAAGCGCCTCGCCGGAATCGAGCCCGCGCAGGCGGCGCACTCGTTCCGCCACCGGCGGATGCGTCACGAACAGGGCGGCCAGGCCTTTCTGCTCGAATGGGTTGATGGTGTAGAGCGGCTCTGCGACAGGACTTCCCTGGAACTCGACGAGCTCGCTGGCCTGATCGAGCCGGATCAACGCGGCCGCGAGCCCGTGCGGAGAGCCGCAGATCCCCGCGGCGCCTCGGTCGGCATCGAACTCGCGCTTCGGCGAGAGCAGGAGATGGACGAACGCCGCCGCCACCGGTCCGAGCACGAACAGCAGAGCGCGTCCGAACCAGCCGCCGATCCGGCTCGCCTCGACGATCACCGCTGCGATCACCGCCGCAACCGACTGCACGAAGACGTCACGGTGGCGGATGTGGGCGAGCTCGTGCGCGAGCACTCCCTCGAGCTCCGCCGGAGGCAACGCCTGGAGGAGTCCCTTGCTGACCGCGATCGTCGAGGAGCGCGGCCCGCGGCCGGCCGAGCACGCGCGGGGCAGCCCGTCGGACATCACGTAGAGGCGCGGTTTCGCGACACCGGCAAGCGCGGCGAGGCGCTCGACAGTCGAATGCAGCCCAGGTGCTTCGCCCTGCGGTAGCTCACGGGCCCGGACGAGCCCGAGCACGGCGCGATCCGCGTACCACCACATCCCGGCGCCCAGTAGGAGCCCCGAGAACACGAAGATCGAGAACAGGCTGTATCCGTCGAGGGCCCAGCCGATCCCGCCGAGAACGGCGCAGACCGCGATCAGCAGGAGCCAGACCTTGAGCAGGTTGCCGACGACGAGGAGCCTACTCCCCATCGGCCGCCTAGGACTCGTCTTCCCGCTCGTCCTCGGTCAGGCCGCGGGGCGGCCAGTCCGGCTCGGGCGCGTCGCAACGGCTCGAGCAATGGAGGGAGGCGATGTTCTGCAACGGCACGAGGATGTGGCCGTTCAGCTCGATGTGCGCAACCTCGTCGACGAAGCAATACGCGGTCAGCACGCCTTCCTGGTAGTCGCCGCCGAACAGCGCGACCTCGACGCGCTCGCCCTTGTACTTGCCGGTGTAGTCCTCCACCGAGGGTCAGTCTATCCGGCTGAGAACGCCGTCCCGGAACGCGAGCTTGTACACCGCGCAGTTCTCGAGCCGCGGCACCGAATCGACCTCGAGGGCGTGACGGTGGAGCGCCCGAAGCGACCCGCCGTGCGAGACGATCAGGATGCGCTCGCCCCGATGCTCGGCTGCGATCCGCTCGACCGTGTGGAGCACGCGATCGAGGTGGGCCTTCCGCGATTCTCCGTCGTGCTCGTGCATTCCCGGGTAGCGCGCCTCGATCTCCTCCCGGGTCAGGCCGGACCAGGAGCCGACGTCGATCTCCCGGAGGCCGGGATCCGGCGTCGGCCGGAGGTCTCGTCCTTCGGTGACGATCTCCGCCGTCTCCGCCGCTCGGCGCAGGTCGCTCGTGTAGACGGCGTCCAGGTCGACGCCGGCGAGCCGGCGGGCGAGCTCACGTGCCTGCTCGCGGCCCGCGTCGTTCAGCGGCGGATCGGCGTGGCCCTGTAGCCGCCCGTCGCGGTTCCAGTCGGTCTCGCCGTGGCGGACGAAGAGAAGCTCGGTCACGGGCGGTTAGGGTAACGACGAGTGGATCTCGGCCTGCGAGACCGTGTCTGTGTTGTCACCGGCTCGACCGCCGGGGTCGGGCTGGAGGCTGCGCGGATGCTGGTGGAGGAGGGGGCGAAGGTCGTCACCTCCGGCCGCCGCGACGACGCCCCGGGAATCGGCGAGGCGCTCCACGTGCCG
>DASWEE010000096.1:0-12964 GCA_036394915.1 Gaiellaceae bacterium
CGGCCCTGACGTGGGCGAGCAGCGCCTCCGGGTCGACGCTGCCGGCGGGCTGGATCTCGATCACGGCGTCTCACCGGCGAGAATCGTGCTCAGCGTCGAGAAGTCGATGTTCCCGCCGGAGACGACGCAGACGAGCTTCCCGCTTCCCGCTCGGCCGGAGAGCGCGGCCGCCACTCCCAGCGCGCCCGCTCCTTCCGCGATCACCCGTGCCCGCTCGGCGACCAGCCGGATCGCGTTCGCCGTCTCGTCGAGCGACACGGTCAGCGCGCCGTCGACCGCCTCGCTGACGAGCGGCCACATCTCCGGCAGCACGGTTCGGGCACCGGCCCCGTCCACGAACGACGGGACGTACTCGACCTCTTGCGGCGAGCCGGCGGCGAGCGAGGCGGCGAGCGGGGCGGCCGTCTCCGGCTCGACCGCGTAGACGCGCGCCTGCGGGCCGAAGGCGCGGAGCGCGCTTGCGATTCCCACCGTCAAGCCCCCGCCGCCGAACGGGATCAGCACGGCGTCCGGACTGGGCAGGTCGTCGACGATCTCGAGCCCGATCGTGCCGTTGCCCGCCATCACGAAGTCGTCGGCGACAGGGTGGACGAAGCGGCCTTCGACCCCCTCCATCCCGGACTCGGTCAGCGCCTGCCACCAGCGCTCGTACGGCACCTTGACGATCTTCCCGCCGAGTCGCTCGATCGCGGCCAGCTTCGTTTGCGGCGCATGCTCGGGGACGATCACCGTGCATTCGATTCCTGCCTCCCGTGCCGCCCAGGCGAGGCCTTGCGCCATGTTGCCCGCGCTCGCGGTCACGACCCCGGCGGCGAGCTCGTCCGGGGATGTCTGCCGGATCGCGTTCGTGGCGCCGCGGATCTTGAACGAGCCGATCGGCTGCAGGTTCTCGAGCTTGAGGTAGATCTCGGCGTCGGCCTCGGGAGCGTTCAGCCGGACGAGCGGCGTCCGCACCGCCGCTCCCTCGATCGCGGCGGCGGCCTTGCGGATCTCGGCGGGTGGGATCAAAACTCGACGGTTGTTCCCGCGCCGGTCTCGCGCGCGCGCCCGAGCACGTACTCGGCCGCGGCGAGATCTTCGACCGCGAGCCCCATCGAGCGGAAAACGGTGATCTCCTGGTCGTCGCGGCGTCCCGGCCCCGCGCCGACGAGCACCTCGCCGATCTCGGCCCGGATGTGATCCGGCCCGATCGCTCCTTCCTCGCGGGCGCGCAGGTAGTCGCCAGCCTCGTTCTCCGTCGACTCCCTGCGGTCGACGTAGAAGCCGGAGTCGGCAATCGTCGCAGAGTCGAGCTCGACCATCCGCGGCGGCCGCCCCCCGACGGCGTTGACGTGCGTCCCAGGCTCGAGCCAGGCGCGTTCGAGTACCGGCTCGGTCGCGTTCGTCGCCGTGACGACGACATCCGCTCCGCGCATGGCCGCCTCGGCCGAGGCGCCGACCTCGGCGCCGATAGCGTCCGCGAGCGCCTGCGCATGGCTGGGCGTCGGGCTGTAGACGACGACGCGCTCGAAGTCCCGAACCGCGCGCATCGCGTCGACGTGCGACCGAGCCTGCACGCCCGCGCCGAGGATCCCGAGGGTGGCCGCGTCGGGCCGCGCCAGCAAGCGTGTGGCGACGCCCGAGACGGCCGCCGTCCTGATTGCCGTCACCGCGGAAGCGTTCAGCAGCGCCCGCACCTCCCCGGTCTCGCCGTCGAAGAGGGTGACCGTGCCCTGATGGGCGTCGAGGCCGCGCTTGGGGTTGTCGGGGAAGACGCAGACGGTCTTGAGCGAATAGAGCGGCCGATCTCCGGCCCGATGGGCCGGCATCAAGCCGATCAGCGTCGAGTCGCCGGGAGGACTGAAGACGGACCGGAGCGGCTGGTCGACCTCGCCGCGGGCGAGGGCGGCGAGGGCACCCGCCATCGCCTCGATGCAGCCTTCCATGTCGAGCAGTTCCTCGACCTCTTGCTGGTTCAGGACGAGCACGGCCATCAGGCGAAGAATGACGCGATCTCGTCGCGCTCGCCCGGGGACATGTCGAGCTCGAGCGCGGCGAGTGCAGGCTGGAGGTGCTCCGGCCGGCGAGGGCCGATCACGACTCCTGTTACCTGAGGATGCGCAAGCACCCAAGCGAGCGCCCACGCGGCGCTGTCGCCCTTCTCGCTCAGGAGGTCGAGCCCGCGGTAGACGCGCCCGTCGTCCAGGTGCAGATAGGGATCGGGCCGGAGCGTCATCCGCGAGCCGGGGGGATGAGGCTCGCCGCGGCGGTATTTCCCGGTCAGCCAGCCGCCCGCGAGCGGACTGAACGCCTGGTAGTCGAGCCCGTGTTCGGCGCACAGCGGCAGTACGTCCGCCTCGTCCCGTCGCTCGAGCAGCGAGTACGAGTTCTGGACGAGCTCAGGCCGTCCGTGCTCGAGCGCCTCTTCGATCTGGGGCGCGGAGAAGTTGCTGAGCCCGTAGGCGGCGACGGCGCCCTGGTCGACGAGCTCCTCGAATGTCCCGAGCGTCTCTGCGAGCGGCGCCTCCGGGTCGAACTCGTGCGCCAGGTAGAGGTCGACCCGGTCGGCGCCGAGCCGCTCGAGGCTCGACGCGAGCTGGCGCAGGATCCGGTCGCGCGAGAGGCCGTGGTCGTGGCCCGCGTCCATGGGGTTGTACGTCTTCGTCGTGAGCCGCGGCCGGTTCCCGGTTGCCTCGATCCACCGCCCGATGGTTCGCTCGCTCCGGCCTCCGCCGTACGCGTCCGCGGTGTCGAACCAGCGGATGTCGGCCGTCCAGGCGGCGTCCATGATCGCGAAGGCCTCCTCCTCGCTTTCGCCCCGCCCGAACAGCTCCGGCGCCGAGCCGATCCCGCCGAAGTTGCCGCAACCGAGCGCGATCCGGGGAACCGTTGTCACCCGCGCGAGTCTATGGGTACGCGCGCGGGAAACTCCAGGGTCCCTCCCAGGGGTGGGACCTCCCCTGGGTGGGTTCAGAACCTCATGGTAGGGCGCAAAGCCGCGCTTGACTGTGGCGGTTTTGTGCCGACCTCGTCGCGTCGATTCCCGCCTTCCGCCGATCCGCCTAAGCTGAGACCGTGGTTCCGTCCGAGAGCGCGATCTACCTCGGCGACAACGCCGACGTCCTGCCCCTGCTTCCGTCCCGGTTCTTCCAGCTCGTTTATGCCGATCCGCCCTTCAACACGGGCAGGACGCAGAGGCGGCGCAGCCTCGCCACCGTCGCCGACGACAAAGGCGACCGCGCCGGCTTCCAGGGCCGCCGCTACCGGACGACCCTCCTGAACGAAAGCTCCTATCGCGACAGCTTCGACGACTACCTCGGCTTCCTCGAGCCGCGCCTCCGCGAGGCGCACCGCCTTCTCGCCGAGAGCGGCACCCTCTACCTCCACCTCGACTACCGCGAGGCCCACTACTGCAAGCTCCTGCTCGACCAGATCTTCGGACGCGAGTGCTTCCTGAACGAGATCGTCTGGGCCTACGACTACGGCGCCCGCGCCCGCCGCCGCTGGCCGGCGAAGCACGACACCATCCTCGTCTACGTCAAGGACGCCCTCCGCTACTTCTTCGACTCCGAGGAGGTCGATCGGGAGCCGTACATGGCCCCGGGGCTCGTCACCGCCGAGAAGGCCGCCCGCGGCAAGCTCCCCACGGACGTCTGGTGGCACACGATCGTCTCGCCGACGGGCAAGGAGAAGACCGGCTACCCGACCCAGAAGCCGCTCGGCATCCTCCGCCGCATCGTCCAGGCCTCGACGCGCCCGGGCGACTGGTGCCTCGACCCGTTCGCCGGCAGCGGGACCCTCGGCGCGGCCGCCGCGGAGCTCGGCAGGCGCTACGTGCTTGTCGACTCGAATCCTGAGGCGGCCCATGTGATGCAGGAACGGCTCGGGACGCGCGCGCTGGCCGCCTGACCGTGGACGTCCGCTTCTGCGATGACCTCGACTTCGCGCTCGGTTGGATCGCGCCCGAGCCGGCCTTCATGCAGCGCTGCTCGCACGCCCTCGCGTCCGGCGGCAAGGTCTGGCTCGTCGACGCGGTGGACGGGGAAGGGGTCGAAGAGCGGATCCGCGCGCTGGGAGAGCCGGCCGGCGTCATCCAGCTGCTCGACCGCCACGGCCGCGATTGCGCGTCCCTGGCCGCGCGGCTTCGCGTCCCGCTCCACAAGGTTCCCCTCCAGGCCGTGCCCGGCTCTCCGTTCCGGCCCATCAGGGTCCTCCACCGGCGTCACTGGCAGGAGATCGCGCTCTGGTGGCAGGAGCGCCAGGTGCTCGTGTGCGCGGACGCGCTCGGGACGGCGCCGTACTACCTCGCACCGGGAGAGGCGCTCGCCGTGCATCCCGTTCTCCGGCTTTTCCCCCCTCAGCGGCTCGGCGGGCTCGAGCCCGCCCACGTTTTTTGCGGGCACGGGGAGGGAGTCCACGAGGATGCGGCCGCGGCCCTGAACGACGCGCTCGCGAGCTCGAGTCGTCGTATTCCGCGCTGGTTGCTGCGGCACGCGGGAACGCGCCTGCGCGAGGCTCTCCGCCGCGAGTAGGGAAGTGAATGACCTGGAGCGAGCGCCCTAGGGACGATCTAGCGGCCTTTGCGGGCGCGCTCTAGCCGCCGCCGCTCGGCGCGGTTCGACGGGCCCGGGACGCCCTGTGCGCCGGCTGCCTCGAGATACGCCTTCCGCTCGCCGGCGGTCAGCTTGCTGAGGGCCTTCTGGGCGCGCTGAGGATCCTTGTGCGCGCCTGCCATTTCGAGCTTTCGGACTGCGCTCGCGAGCTCCGGATTCTGCTTCTCGAGCGCCGCCCGCGATGCGCGTTTCATCCATCGGTCAAGAAACGGGACCTTCGCCATCAGGACGAACAGCGGCTTCAGGTAGCGGCCCTGGCGAAAGCGCCCGAGCAGGACGAGCAGCCCGAACACGAGCAGCAGCCCGCCGAGGATGTAGACCGGGATCAGGTAGGTCATCATCGCGGCGGGATGGTAGCGGTTGGGGACGCCCCGGACCGGCGAGAATGTCGGTGATGACCGAGTTACGCGCCGCGTGCCTTCCTCGCTGGATGCCGGCCGCTTTCGTGCTGCTCGCCGTCGCGCTCGCGCCGTGGATCGTCTGGCTGTTCGTCAACCTGCCCGACCGTCAGCTCACGGAGCACTGGGCGTTCGCCTGGGCCGGCTTCGACGTCGGTCTGGCCAGCGTCCTCGCCGGGACCGGAGTCGCCTTGGCCCGGCGGTCTCCCTTCTCCGCGCTGCTGGCTGCGATGGCCGGGGCGCTCCTGCTCACGGACGCGTGGTTCGACACTCTGACCTCCCGCGGCAACGATCGTTGGATCGCGATCGTCATGGCCGTCTGCCTCGAGCTGCCGCTGGCCGCGATCTGCCTCTGGGTCGCGTACAACATCGAGCGCGTGCTCGCGGACGCGCGGCCACTCCTCGAGCGGGCGGGTCTTCGCTAGAGGCTAGGCCGCGACGCCGACCGGCGTCCGCATGCGCACCTGCTCGACGAGTGTGTCGACGACCTCTGCGAGCTCCTCGCGCATGGCCTCGTCCGTCAGCGAGCCGTCCTCGTCGAATCGCTCCGGCGCGTGTCCGACCGCGACCTCGCCTTCGACGACCCGCGCGCCGGTGGCGGCGAGCACCTTGCGGAGCTCGGCCTGGGACCAGACGGCTCCAAACGCACCCGTGCTCGCGCCGACGACGGCGACCGGCTTGTTCCGCAGCACGTTTGTCGCGACCGGGCGGGACGCCCAGTCGAGCGCGTTCTTGAGCTGGCCCGGAACGGACGAGTTGTACTCGGGTGTTGCGAAGAAGACGGCATCGGCCCCGGCAATCGCCGCACGAAGGTGCGCGACGGGCGCGGGGGCGGGCTCGAGGTCGTCGTCCTCGTCGTAGGGTGGGACGGCCTTGAGGCCGTCCCACACCTCGAGCTCGGCATCGCCGGGAAACAGCTCGCCTGCTGCGCGCAAGAGCTTCGTGTTCCAGGAGTCCTTGCGCAGGCTGCCGCTGATGCCGAGGATCTTCATTACGCCTCCTTCACCAGGTAGAGCTCGGCGGTCAGCGTCACGTCGTTCGCGAGCGACGGCTCGCCGCTCGGAAGCGGGTTGTTCCAGTTGATGCCGAAGGCCGTCCGGTCGATGGTCGTCTTGAGCCGGAGGACGAAGCGGGTGCCGCCGTACGGATCGGCGGCGGGCTCGCCAACCGTGCCGCTCAGGACGACCGGCCGCTTCACGCCGCGGATCTCGAGCTCACCGCTGACGGTGATGTCGCTGCCGGATCGCTTGATCTCGGTCGAGCGGAATGTGATCTCGGGCGCCTGCTCGGCGTCGAAGAAATCGGGAGACTGCAAGTGCGCGGTCAGGTTCTCGTCCTGCACCTTGATGCCGCTGACCGGCGCAGAGCCGGTCAGGATCGCGCTCCCGTCCTCCGCCACCTCGAGCTTTGCCTCGACGGGCGAGAACGTGCCCCGGAAGGTGCCGACGATGTAGTCGACCGCGAATCCGACCTGCGAGTGGGTCGCGTCGACGGACCAGGTCCCGATCGGTAGCGTTGTGGGTGTCTCCAGAACTGTGCTCATCTGTTCCTCCAATCAGGTGATATACTTGACTACGCAAGTAACTGTACCAGGAGAAGCATGAGCAGTCAAATATTGACCACACAATCATCTACGGCGGTCGAGGTCTTCATCCGGCTGCTGCGAGGGCACGCCGCGACCACACGCGCACTGAGCTCTGAGCTCCAGGAGGAGCACGGTCTGACGATCAACGACTACGAGGCTCTCCTGCGCATCTCCCGCGCGGACGAGGGCACGATGCGCCGGGTCGATCTCGCCAAGGCGCTCGTGCTGACGCCCTCGGGTGTGACGCGGCTGCTCGACGGGCTCGAGCGGTGCGGGCTCGTCGAGAAGGCCAGCTGCTCGAGCGACGCCCGCGTCAGCTACGCAGTGCTCACGCCGGCCGGCAAGAAGAGGCTGAAGGAGGCGTCGCGCTCCCACCTTGCATCGGTGCGCGCGCTCTTCACCGAGCGGTACACGGACGAGGAGCTCGAGACGCTCGGTGAGCTGCTCGCGCGACTTCCGGACGCGGGCCGAGCCGACGAAAGCGAGTGCGTCCCGGAGTGAACGGGCCGGATCCGAAGCGCTGGCAGGCGCTCGCCGTGCTCAGCATCGCGTACCTGATGGTCGTGCTCGACATCGCGATCGTCAACGTCGCCCTGCCCTCGATCCAGAAGGAGCTCAACTTCTCCTCGACCGAGAACCTGCAGTGGATCGTGAGCGGCTACTCGCTCACCTTCGGCGGCTTCCTCCTGCTCGGCGGGCGGATGGGAGACATCCTCGGCCGCCGCCGGCTGTTCATGATCGGCCTGGCACTCTTCTCGGTCACGTCGCTCGTGGCCGGTCTCTCGGTGTCGTCCGGAATGCTGATCGGCGCGCGTGTGGCTCAGGGCGCGGCGGGCGCGATCCTGTCTCCGTCGGTCTTCTCGATCACGTCCGTCACCTTCGAGGAAGGGTCGGAGCGCAACAAGGCGCTCGGCGTCCTCGGCGCGATCTCCGGCGCCGGCGCGGCGATCGGCGTCATCCTCGGCGGCGTCCTGACCCAGTACGCCGGCTGGGAGTGGATCTTCTTCGTCAACGTCCCGATCGGTGTCGCGACGCTCCTGCTCGTCCCGCGGGTCGTCCGCGAGAGCCGCGCCGAGGGGCTGATGCGGCACTTCGACGCGATCGGAGCATTCACCGTCACCGCGAGCCTGATGCTGTTCGTCTTCGCGCTGACGAGGACGACCCAGATCGGCTGGAGCGCGGGGGAGACGATCGGCGAGCTGATCGGCTCGGTCTTGCTGATGGCGACCTTCATCGTCTGGGAGATGCGCTCGCGCTCGGCGCTCGTCCCGATGCGAATCTTCAAGCGGCGGACGCTCACCGGCGCGAACCTGATCGGCTTCGGGCTCGGGACGATGATCTTCGGGATGTTCTTCCTGCTCTCGCTGTACATGCAGCAGGTGCTCGGCTTCACCGCGCTCAAGACGGGGATCGGCTACCTCGCGGTGGCGCTGACGGCGGTCGTCTCGTCGGGCGTCGCCCAGGCGCTCGTGACGAGGCTCGGCGTCAAGTCGGTGCTGACCGCGGGCCTGGCCATGGTGGGCGGAGGGCTGATCTACTTCACGCAGATCGCAGCCAACGGCTCCTATTGGCAGGACCTCTTCCCCGGCTTCATCCTGCTCGGGATCGGGCTCGGGTTCGCGTTCGTCCCGATCTCGATCGCCGCCCTCGGCGGCGTAACGGGGAAGGATGCCGGGCTCGCGTCGGGCCTGATCAACACGTCGCAGCAGATCGGGGGGGCGCTCGGGCTCGCGATCCTCACGACGGTCTCCGCCACCCACACGAGCTCTTTGCTGAAGAACGGGACGCCGAAGCTGTCAGCGGTCACGTCCGGGTTCGCGCTCGCGTTCTGGGTCGCGGCCGGCGTCTGTGCCGCGTCGATCCTGGCGACGCTGGTCGTCCTGAAGCGCCAGGATCTCAAGGTCGCCGCCGAGGCCGCCGCCGCCACCTCGGCGTCGTAAGGAGTAGCGTCCGCGCGTGGACGCCCTGCTCGCGCAGACGGTTCCGCTCGCGCTTGCCGCGGCGATCAGCCCCGTCCTCTTCCTGCTGCAGTTGACGACGCTCACCGGGCCGCGGCCGGTCGCACGGCACGGCGCTTGCGCTCGGGGCCGCGCTGCCGCTCGCGCTCGTGAGCGCGGCCGCGATCTTCGCCGGCTCCTCGAGCGTGCTGCCGAAGGACTCGACGATCAAAGCCGCGCTCGACCTCGGGCTCGGGGCCGTGCTGCTCGCGTTCGGCCCCAGGCGCTCGTGCTCGTTCCGCTCGGGCTTACCTTGCTCGCTCCCGGCTCGGAGCGCGTTCTGGGCGCGATCGGCGGCTGGATGTCGACGCACAGGCGGGCGATCCAGGTCGTCCTCACACTCGGCTTCGGCGCCTGGCTCGCCGCCAGGGGGAGCGCTCGCGCTCTAGCCCTCGATCTGGGCGAGCAGGCCGTCGACCGGATGCCAGAACGCGGACTGGGCCGCCGGGGAGGCGCCCAACACCGCCATGTGGTCGGCGACGAATCCACCGTGGGAGTGGACGAACTGAAGCTTGACCTCGGAGCCGGGGAACTTGGCCTTCTGCAGGCGGGTGAGCAGGACGCGGGCGCCGCCGGCCGCGTCCGGATCGCGGTCGCCGAGCACGAGCACGAGGCGCGTGCCGTGCTCGAGCGGCCGCAGGTCGACCAGGTGCGTCTGCTCGCCGTAGGGCACGGGCTCGACGCTGTAGACCGCATCGGGCACCGGCACGTGGTCGGCCCGCGCGACCGCCGCATACTCGATCGCGAGCGCGGCGCCTCGCGAGTGGCCGATTGCGAGCACGGGCAGCTCGCCCGCGCTCAGGCGACCCACGGCCGTCCTGATGCCGGCGAGCGAATGGTCGAGCACCGCGCGGCTGTAGTCGAGCTCGTAGCGTGGGTAGACGACGGCTGCGCCCCCAGCGGTGAGATGGTCGATTCAGGGCCGGTGGTTTTGCGGGATCGTCTCGGTGGGGCCGCCCTGGCCGTGGAAGAAGATCACGAGCGCCTTCGGTTCTCCGTCCGGCCGGAACAGGTAGACGCCGTTCGGTCCCTTCACGATCGGCCCCTCGACGGCCGGCCCGGACGCGGTCGACCCTCCGCCGCAGCCGGCAGGGAGGAGCGCGGCTGCGGCGAGGATCGGGAGGAGCGCGAGCGTTCGGGGCATGACGCTGTCTACTTAGACGTCGGCACGCGCCCTTCGGTTATCAGGCTGCGCGGCGCTCCCACTCAATCGGGTCGCCGGTGCCGACGTCGGCGCCGAGGTTCCGGAGCGCGCCGACGATCACCTGGCGCCGGTGCGCCGACCAGGTCAGCACGTGGGCGACCATCCCGCCGAAGGTGAACGTCTCCGGCGAATCGCAGAGGGCGTCCACGAACGCGGTATCCCAGGCGTTGCGGTCGCGGATGTCGCGGACGGCGCGGGCGAACTCCTCGCCGGAGCGCTCGTGCCGCTCGCGGAGCTCGTCGATCGAGGTGCCGCCGCGCTCGGGCTGGTCGCGGCCGGCGAGCGCCGCCGTCCAGATCTCCTTCGAGTAGACGAGCCGGTCGAGCATCGTCCGCAGGGTCGGATCGCCGTCCTCGAACCAGGCATGTCGCGGCTCGGTCGGCGTCGGGACGGGCTCGTCCAGCTGCGGCTCGGGCAGCTCGCCGGCGGCGTCGAGCAGGCGGCCGGTGAGCCACAGGTCGTGCTCCAGCATGCGATCGGTGAGATCCATCGTCTTGCTCCTTTCGATGCCGGCGGGAACGAGCAGCCCGCCGGGCGGGTGGAAGTGGACGCCGTTCGGCGCGGGCAGGCGGAAGTCGCCGCGGAAGCGGCTCGGCGAGACGCCGAAGGCGCGCCGGAACGCGCGCGCGAACGCCGCGGGCGACGCGTAGCCGGCGCCGATCGCGGCTTCGATGACGGCCGTGCCGTGGGCGGCCAGCTCGTACGCGGCCCGCTCGAGCAGGAGCCGGCGGCGAAATCCCGCCGGCGCCTCGCCGAGCCCCGCCGCGACCAGGCGGTCGAAATGGAAGCGGCTCAGGTACGCGCGCCGCGCGAGGTCGTCCCCGCGGCCGGGGTCGTCCAGGCTCTGGATCAGGACGTCGATCAGGGAGCGGACCCGGTCGCGTGTCGCGGTCGTCGGCATGGACGAATGATCGCGACGGGCGGTTGTCCGTGCCTGACCGTTCTTGCTGAGGTATAAGGGGCGCCCCCGCGGCGCCCCTCCGGTTCGCCTTATCCACCCCTGCGGGGGTTCCAAACCTCGGAACTGTCGCCATACTTGCCCGATGACCGTGACGCGTCGGCGTCTACTCGAGCTCGGCTTGCTCGCGCCGGTCGTGTTCGTCGCGACGCGGTGGCTCGGCGCCTCCGAAGCGCGGGCGCTCGAGCTGACCCCGGCCTGCGACGATCACCCGACCGACTCGAACGCGCTCGGGCCGTTCTTCAAGCCTCGCTCGCCCAAGCGCCGTTCCCTCCGGGGCGCGGGCGTCAAGGGGCTTCCGCTGCTCGTCACCGGCACCGTCCTCTCGACGAGCTGCAAGCCGGTCGCGGGCGCGCTGCTCGACTTCTGGCAGGCGGACGGCAACGGGCACTACGACAACTCCGGCTTCCGGCTGCGCGGCCACCAGCTGACCGACCGCAACGGCCGCTACCGGCTCGAGACCGTTCTTCCCGGTCTCTATCCGGGCCGGACGCGACACATCCACGTGCGGGCAAAGGTGCCGGGGAGACCGGTGCTGACGACGCAGCTCTTCTTCCCCGGCGAGGCCCGGAACAACGCCGACTTCCTGTTCGACGAGCAACTGCTCGTCAAGTGGATCCGCAGCCGGACGAACGCCCGGCATGCTCGCTTCGATTTCGTGCTGACGGTTTAGGCTCCGCGCGTGGCGACCGAGGGCTTTGCGGACTTCGACGGCTGGCGGACCTGGTACCGGATCGAGGGTGAGCTCGGCGGCGGGCCGGCGCCGCTCGTCACGCTCCATGGTGGGCCGGGCGCGACGCACGACTACCTGCTCTCGCTGACCGACCTCGCCCGGGACGGCCGCGCCGTCGTCTTCTACGACCAGCTCGGCAACGGGAAGTCGACCCACCTCCCGGACCGGCTCGGAGACGGTGACTTCTGGACGCCCGAGCTGTTCGTTCGCGAGCTCGGCAACCTGATCGACCATCTCGGCATCGGCGACCGCTACCACGTGCTCGGCCAGTCCTGGGGAGGGTTCCTCGCCCAGGAGCACGCGCTCACGCAGCCGGCCGGCCTCCGCTCGCTCGTGCTCTCGAACACGGCCGCCTCCTTCCCGGACTTCCTCGCCGAGGCGAACCGGTTGCGCACGGAGCTGCCGCCGGAAGTCGAGGAGACCCTGAAGCGCCACGAGGAAGCCGGGACGACCGACGACCCCGAGTACATGGAGGCCTGCCTCGTCTTCTACGGCCGCCACCTCTGCCGGATCGAGTGGCCCGAAGACGTCGCGCGGTCGTTCCAGCTGCTCGAGGAGGACCCGACCGTCTACCACACGATGAACGGACCCTCCGAGTTCCACGTGATCGGCTCGATCAAGGACTGGCAGGCGAAGGACCGTCTGGGAGAGATCCGCGTTCCCACGCTCGTCGTCTCCGGCCGGCACGACGAGGCGACGCCTGCGCTGCAGGAGGTGTTGGTCGGGGGGATTGCCGACACCGAGCAGGTGATCTTCGAGGACTCGTCGCACCTGCCGATGTGGGAGGAGCGGGAGCGCTTCATGGACGTGGTGGGCGACTGGATCGTCCGCCACGACTAGCGCTTAGAAAAAGCTTAAGAATCGCCCCTGCCTATTTATGGCAAAATTTACAAAGGTGAAGCAAGATCGGGGTCGGTTCCTGCGGCTCGAGCTTTTTGTAGCCGCCCTGCTGCTCTTTGCCGGAGCGGCAACGCTTGGCCTGTCCAAGGCCTCGGCGGGAGTCAAGCACGCGACTGCGGCGCTGGCCGACTCCGACGGGGATGGCATCGACGACTCGGTCGACAACTGCGTGTCGGCCTACAACCCCGACCAGCGGGACAAGAACCGCAACGGAGTCGGGAACCGATGCGATCCGAACCCCTTCCCCTCGTCCTACTCCGAGGTGGTCTTCTACCCGCGCCGGACCGGCGGCGGATCGCTGCCGGGCAAGCCCTGCTTCCACTACCAATGGTCGGCGAACGCGAATGCCGATCCGCTCTCGGGAGACGGGTGTACGGACACCTGGTTCGCGTGGTTCTACGAGGACACCTCGGGTGCGCCGCTTCCCGACCAGACGTACTCGATCACCCACACCCAGACCTCGGTCCCGAGCGGCTGCACCGGCGGGCTGTCGCCGAATCCGCAGACGTTCGTCTTCGGTCCGGGCCACTTCGGAGCGGTCGACATGTTCTACAGCTGCGCCGGCCCGCCTCCGCCTCCGCCACCTCCGCCGCCCCC
>DASWEE010000097.1:0-8225 GCA_036394915.1 Gaiellaceae bacterium
GCTGGTTCAGGGTCTGCTCGCGCTCGTCGTGCCCGCCGCCGAGACCGGCGCCGCGGTGGCGGCCGACCGCGTCGATCTCGTCCATGAAGACGATGCACGGAGCGGCCTGCTTCGCCTGCTCGAACAGGTCGCGCACGCGGCTCGCGCCGACGCCGACGAACATCTCGACGAAGTCGGAGCCCGAGATCGAGAAGAAGGGCACTCCCGCCTCGCCGGCGACCGCGCGCGCGAGGAGCGTCTTCCCCGTGCCGGGCGGCCCGTACAGGAGGACGCCCTTCGGGATCCGCGCGCCGAGCGCCTGGAACTTCTTCGGGTTCTCGAGGAACTCCTTGATCTCCTGGAGCTCCTCGACGGCCTCGTCCACGCCCGCGACGTCCTTGAAGCCGATCTTGGGCGAGTCCGGCGTCATCCGCTTGGCGCGGCTCTTGCCGAAGCTCATCACCTTGGAGCCGCCGCCCTGGACCTGGTTCATGAGGAAGATCCAGAAGCCGAACAGGAGCACGAACGGGAGCAGCGACGTGAGGATCGACCACCAGGGCGAGGAGCCGACGCCCTTCGAGTCGAACTCAACGTCCTTCTTCTCCAGCAGATTCTGGAACTGGGCCTGCGATTGAGGCGTCGCGTAGTGGACGAAGCCCTTTGCGCCATCCTGAAGCTCGAAGTTGATCTTCTGCTTGTTCGGGTCGAAGGTGACGCCCTTGATCGAGCCGGGGTCGGTCTTGACGACCTGGATCAACCCGGAGAGGGTCTGCTTCGCCTCTTTCCCATTTCCACGCATGAGCGTCTGGCTCGCCAGGTAGACGAGCAGGACGATCACGATCAGGGGAAAGAGCGCGCTACGGAAGAAGCGATTCACAAGACCTCAAACGCCAGGGTAGCACCGGTAAACGTAGCGGCCGGCAAAGCCGGCCCCTACTCCATTCGAGGGGGAAACTCCGTTTCCCCCTCGAGCTCCCCCTTCCTATGAGTGTTGTTGAGTCTGTGGCGCCTCGAGGGAGGCTGACCCGGCGGAGCCGGGGAGGCCGGTTACAAGGGAGGGGGTCTCAAGGGGGAACCGCAGGTTCCCCCTTGATGGAGGTAGGGCCCGGCTTGGCCGGGCCCTACCGTTCTCATGACCGCGACGTGCGGCAGGTTGCGGTAGCGCTCGGCGAAGTCGAGCCCGTAGCCGATCACGTAGCGGTTGGGGATCTCGAAGCCGACGTATTTGACCGGCACGTCGGTCTCCCGCCGGCCGTGCTTGACGAGCAGTGCACAGACCTCGAGCGACGCCGGCTCCCGGGCCCCCAGGTTGCGCATCAGGTACGAAAGCGTCAGCCCCGAGTCGATGATGTCCTCGAGGATCAGCACGTGCCGGTCCTTGATGTTGATGTCGAGGTCCTTGAGGATGCGCACGACGCCCGAGGAGTCGCTCGCGGCCCCGTAGCTCGAGATCGCCATGAAATCGATCTCGCAGGCAACCGAGATCTGTCGCATCAGGTCGGCCATGAAGAAGACGGCTCCCTTGAGCACGCCGACGAGCAGCAGGTCGCGGCCCTCGTAGTCGCCGGAGATCTCCTCGCCGAGCTCCTCAACCCGGCGGCGGAGGGTCGCCTCGTCGATCAAGATCTCCTCGACCACTTGTTTCATCTCGGCCTGGCTCATTCGGCTCTCCACGCGCGGACGCCCGGGGCCTCGACGATCCCAGGCACCGCGACGACCTCGTCCCCGCGCACGACGAGCGGCCACGACTCGCGCTCCGACCTCGGCACCTTCGCGTCGACGAACACGTCCTGAAGCTTCTTGCTCCGTCCGGCGAGCCGGTCGCCCGCCCGCCAGCCGCGCACCTTCAACCCGCTCACGTCGGCCTCGATCGTCCACGGGCCCCATTGAACGCGGCCCTCGAGGGGGACCGGGGCTTGCTCGAGCCAGAGACGGTCGTACTCCCGTACCGCCTGGAGACCGGAGCCGAGGTCGATCCGCTTCGACCCTTCACGAGATGCGAGCAACGATAACAGGGCTCTTTCGGCGCGCCGCGGCAGCGGCGGCGGTTGCTCGGCGAGCCGGAGCAGGTTCTGCTCGGCGGCCGGGTGCAGGCGGCGCAGGAGGGGAAGGATCTCGGCGCGGATCAGCCCGCGCTTCGTGTCCGGGTTCGAGGAGTCGGTGCGGTAGTCGAGCCCTACGGCGCGGCAGTACGCCTCGGTCTCCTCGCGCCAGACCTCGAGCAGAGGGCGGACGACGCCGTCCTCGCGTTTGGCCTTGATTCCTCTCGCGACGCCGCTCGCGGCCAGGCGGTAGATCAGGGTCTCGACCTGGTCGGAGGCGGTGTGGCCGGTCGCGCGCAGCCGGTCGCAGGCGAGGGAGTACCGAATGTCCCGCAGCTCCTCCTCCGTCCCTTGTAACACAGTGTTACTTGCATCGTGGACCTCGGCGCCAAGCACCTCGCGGCAGAAGCGGGCGTCCTCTTCCGACTCCTCGCCGCGCAGTCCGTAGTTGACGTGCAGCGCGCTCACCCGGTACCCGAGCTCCCGCAGGGAATGCCATAGGCAGGTCGAATCCGCCCCGCCGGAGACGAGGCAGGTCACCTCGCCGCCCGACGGGATCAGCTCCTCTCGGCGGACGAACTCCTCGATGCGAGCGCGTAGGCCCCTGGCGTCCATCACCTCATTGTGCAAGTAACACTGTGTTACTTGGGGTTTTTGGAGAGGCGCCAGGAATGAGAGGCGAGCTCGAGCGCGAGCCAGCGCAGGACCCAGACGGCGAGCGCGAGCTTGAGCACGCGCTTCACAGGAGCACGCTCCGATAGCTGCCCTGCCTCCGCATTCCGATTCGCTCGTACACGTGGATCGCCACCGCATTCTCCGGGCGGACGAACAGGCAGACCGCCGGCACCTCCTCGAGCAACCGGCGACAGAGGTCCCGCAGGGCGCGCTGCGCGTAGCCACGGTTGCGAGCCTCCGGGTCGACCCAGACCTGCTGGAGCTGGACGGCGCTCGGCGTCCAAGCCGAGGCCTCGGCCTTGAACAGGATCACACCACCCTGCTCCCACAGCCACGACCGTCCCTCCTCGATCTGAGCGCGCGTCCGCCAGCGGAATCCCTCCGGGTCGCCCTCCATCGGATCGGCGCCGAGCTCCTCGGCGTGGGCGGCGGCACAGGCAGGGACGAGCAGCTCCAGATCCTCCGGCGTGGCATCGCGCAATCCCGTCTCGCCCGGCTCGGGCGCCTCCTCGAGCACGAACACGGGCTGGCCCGGCCGGTCCTCCCGAGGCTCGGGGAGATGCCTCCGAGCCGCCTCCCACAGCGCGCTTACGGCCTGCTCGTCGCCGATGATCATCCGTGACCTCTCGCCCTCGACCAGGTCGGCGAACGCCTCGCAGCCGCGGCCTGAGGGAACGACGTTCACCCCGACGTGGGCGACAGCGGACAGCACCCCGCCGTTCCTGACCGCGCTGAAGCGCCCCAGCCCACGGCGCACCATGTCCTCCAGGAACACGCGCTCGATCGGATCCTCGGCACAGAAGGCGAGCACTTCGCCGCGCGCCGGAGTGAACACGGTCGCCATCGCCTGAACTTTAGGCTTCCCGCGTGCCGATTCACGTTCGCGCGCAGCCCGGCGACTATGCCGAGGCGTGCCTGCTTCCCGGCGACCCGAACCGAGCGCGGCTGATCGCCGAGCGCTTCCTCGAGGACGTGGTCGAGCGGAACTCCGTACGCGGCCTGCTCGGGTACACGGGCACCGTGGAGGGCAGACCGGTCTCCGTGCAGGCCACCGGGATGGGCAGCCCGTCCACTGCGATCGTCGTCGAGGAGCTGGTCGAGCTGGGCGTGCGGCGGTTCCTGCGAGTGGGAACGTGCGGCTCGCTCCAGCGGGACATCGTTCACGGCGACCTCGTCCTCGCGCTCTCCGCCGTCCCCGCCGACGGCACCGCGCTCCGCTACGTGGGGGGCGAGCAGCACGCGCCGACCGCCGACTGGGACCTCCTCCACGGCGTCGTGCACGCAGCGAAGGAGCTCGGCGAGCAGGTGCGCGTCGGGCCGATCGTGTCGACGGATCTCTTCTACGACCCCGATCCGCACAGCCACCGCCGCTGGTCGGAGCGCGGCCTGCTGGCGGTCGAGATGGAAGCGGCAACGCTGTTCACGATCGCAGCCGTGCGGGGCGTCCAGGCGGGCTGCCTGCTCGCCGTCAGCGACACCGTGATCGAAGACTCGCGCGCGCGGATCAGCGACGAGGACCTCGCGGACGCCGTCGAGCGGATGACGAGGGTCGCGCTCGCCGCCTTCCGATGACGACCGTCTTCCTCGTCAACCCGGCATCCGACAACGGCGCCACGGGCAGGCGCTGGCCGGAGATCGCCCATGCGGCCGCGGCTGTGGGGCTCGAAGGAGATGCGCTGATCTCGGAGCGCCCGGGCCAGCTCGCCGACCTGGCCCGGCGGGCGGCCGACGGAGGCGCGCGCCTTCTCGTCGTGGTCGGCGGGGACGGCTCGGTCAACGAGGCCGTGAACGGAATCGCCGGGCGCGACGTGGAGCTGGCCGTCATCCCGCGCGGAACCGGCTGGGACTTCACGCGCACGCATGCGATCCCACACCGGCTCGAGGACGCGATCACGGTCGCGCGAGACGGGATCCCGCTCACGGTCGACGTCGGCCGCGCCTCCTACCGGAGCTGGGCCGGCGACGCCGCCGAGACGTATTTCGCGAACATCGCGAGCGCCGGGATGAGCGGAGCGATCGCCCGCCGCGCGAACGAGACGACGAAGGCGCTCGGCGGCAAGGTGTCGTACCTGATCGCGACGCTCGCCGTCTTCAGCCGCTGGCGTGCCGGCGAACTCCACGTCGAGGTCGGAGACGAGGAGAGAAGCGGCCCGATGCACGACGTGATCGTTGCGATCGGCCGCTATTTCGGCGGCGGGATGATGATCACCCCGGAGGCGAGCCCGGACGACGGCCTCTTCGACGTCCTACTGATCGGCGACCTGACCAAGCGAGACCTCATGTTCACGCTCCCGAAGACGTACCGCGGACGGCACCTCCCCCACCCGAAGGCGGAGCTCCTGAGAGGAGCGACCGCGGGAATCGAGGCGCCCGGCGCCGAGGTGCCGATCCAGCTCGACGGCGAGCAGCCCGGGACGACGCCGGCGCGATTCGAGATCGTGCCCGGCGCGCTTCGAGTCCGGGTTCCGCGCTAGGCCTTTTGCTTCGGCGTCCGCGGCTTCGACGCCGTCGTCTTCCGCGCCGTCGTCCGCCTGCGCGTCGTCGTCTTCGTGGCTGCGAGCTTCTTTTCCAGCGCCTCGACCCTCTTTTCGAGCTCGTCCACCCGCTTCATCCGGTGCTGCAGCTCGTCGATCCGGTCGCGCATCCCATTCAGCGCGTCGAGGACCCTCCGGCCTCCCGGGACATCCGCGAGCTTCTGAAGCGCGTCCTCGCCCGCATCCGCCAGCCTCGTCAACAGGTCCTTCTGCTGGGCCATCACCCCCCCTTCCTTGGTTGGTCGGAGACTACCGCGACCCTGTAAGTGAGCCGGTAGCAGCCCCGCGTGTTCGAGGCCGGACAGGTCGAGCCGGCCAGCTGGGAGTTCGTGTGGTGGAGGCCGAGCGAGGCCTGCGGCGAGCGGAAATGAGCGACCAGGATCCCCGGCTCGTCGTCGCCGACCGCATTGCCGATCTCGTTCGCGCGCGGGCAGGGCGTGACGGGCACCGTCGGGGAATAGGCGTTACCGACCGAGCCGAAGTCGCACTCCCGGGTCTGGACGAACAGCCGCCACGGCTTGCCGCGGGGGACGTAGAAGTCGATCCTCTGCTTGCTTCGGATCGTCTGCCCGTCGCTCGGCCGAATCAGCCCAGGTTTCCAGGGAGCCCAGACGCCGCCGGCGTTCAGGTACACGTTCCACTCCCCGGGCGCGGTCGTGACCTGGCCCAGCAGCGTCGATTCGACCTTGGCCGGACAGTCCGGGGCGAACGGCGGACAGCCGGGATCCATCGCGCGGCGGACGAGCAGCTCGAGACCGCTGATCCGCAGGTGCATGGGACGTGCACGCCCGGGCCGCCAGCCCACGAAGACTTGCTTTGCCACCGCCCCCGGCGTCTCCCCGTAGCAAACGGAGACGCCGCGCGAGCGGCGCACGACGGCCACATGCCCGACGCTGCCGCGGTCGACGACGCGGTACGCAAGGTGGGCCGAGCCCGAAGGCCGCGTCGTCGCGCGCAGCACGAAGCAGCCGGGGCCGCCAGGCTCAACCGGCCCCGCCGGGGTACGCGCGCATTGCTTGAACGCGGCGCGGTCACCGTTCGCCTGCGTCGCGCACACGGCGGAGGTGTCGGCGGGCGTCGCCGCGTTCGTAACGAACAGGTCTGCTTCTTTGTCGCCCGCGGCATTCGTCCTCGAGCCCCGCTCGACCCAGAGCACGCGGAAGGGATGGATCTCCGTGTGCTCGCCCGCCGGCGCGAAGTGGTCGCAGTCCCACACCCACGAACCGATCAACGAGACTCGGTCTCCCCGGTCCGGCCACGCGAACATGGGAAACGAGCCCGTTTCCCGCTCGACGTGGAGCCGTTCCGATTCCTGACCCTGGCCTTCGAAGTTCGCGCTGCCGAGGAGCGATGAGAACTGTGCGTCCGGCTTGACGTTGAAGACGAAGTCGTAGGACGTGTGCGTGAACGGATCGTCGATCCCGGTCGGGTGCGCCGCCAGGTCGCCCTCGTACTTCGAGTCGACGAGGCCGCTCACGGACTGGAGCTGCGCCGAGGAGCTCCCGCCGACGTAGACCCAGTTCGGAACCTCGCGGGTGAAGATCGCGCCGCGGTCGCGGGCGCACCCGTCGAGGGGAGGCTGGGTGCCCGAGTCCGGCCCGGCCGGCAGCAGTCGCAACGGCGCCGAATCCGAGCCGCGCGCAGCGAACGCGGCGGCGAGCTCGCCGGCCGCGCAGAGCGCGATCAGGATGCCCCTGCGGAACAACACCGGACGACGAGAATCTTCACAGGATCTTTACTGCCCCGTAGCACTAACCTCCGGGAGCGGCTCTAGTCTGAATAGACGTGAGCGATTCCCAGAACGCAAGCGAGCCTCACGAGCACACCGTCGTCACGACGGTCGTGCTGCTGCAGCGAAACGGCATTCCCTACGAGGTCGAGCGCACGTACTGCTTCTCCTGCCGGCAGGTCCTGGAGGAGCGACCGCTGAAGAGAACGGCCGCCTAGAGCTCCTCTAGCAGCGCCGACAAGACTTCGCCGGCGCTCCCGTCCAGCTTGACCGCCGCCCGGCGGTCGAACGTTGTCGGCCCTCGGTTCACGATCGCAACCTGACCGCCCGCGCGCAGGGTCTCCTCCGGCAGCCCCGCGACGGGAAAGACCTCGAGCGACGAGCCGACGACGAGCATCAGCGCGGCCGAACGCGCCAGCGCGTAGGCGCGGTCGATCTCCTGCTCGGGCAGCAGCTCACCGAAGAAGACGACGTCCGGCTTCAGCACGGCGGCGCACGAAGGGCAGCGCGGCGGCTCATCCGGGTGTTCCTCGACCCATCTCACGACCCAGGCGAGGCCGTGCGCGGTGCCGCAATCAGGACAAGTGGAGGCGCGGATCGAGCCGTGCACCTCGACCACCTCCCGGCTTCCGGCGCGCTCGTGGAGGAGGTCGATGTTCTGCGTCACGACTGCGGCGACGAGCCCGCGCCGCTCGAGCTCCGCGAGCGCGAGGTGAGCCGGGTTCGGCTCCGCGTCGACGAGCAACGAGATCCGCGGCCCGTAGAACCGCCAGACCTTCTCCGGGTCGGCGCGAAAGGCCTCGATGGAGGCGTACTCGAGTGGGTCGATCTCGGCCCAGAGCCCCGTCGGGGAGCGGAAGTCGGGGATGCCGCTCTCGGTCGAGATCCCGGCCCCGGTGAGGACGACACAGGGCTGCCGACGCCGAATCAGCCCGGCGAGCTTCAAGATCGAGGTCTCGTTCATGAGCCCATGGTGCCGAAGTCCACCAAGGACCGGGCCTCCCCGGACACGCCGGGTTCAGCCTCTTCAACGGGGGTCACAGACTCAACAACACTTCTAGGAAGGGGGAGCTCGAGGGGGAAACGGCGTGACCGGGACGCGCCGGCGAAGCCGGCACGTCCCTTCATCAAGGGGGAACCTGGCGGTTCCCCCTTGGGACCCCCTCCCCTTGGTCTCCGCGCACGGCGGCTCTCCAAAGCGAGGCCACAGACTCACATCAACCTAAGAAAGGGGGAGCTCGAGGGGGGAAACGGAGTTTCCCCCCT
>DASWEE010000098.1:0-33571 GCA_036394915.1 Gaiellaceae bacterium
CGCGATCGGGACGAGTCACGGCGCCTACAAGTTCTCCAAGCCTCCGACCGGAGACGTGCTGGCGATGAACCTGATCCAGGAGATCCACGAGCGGCTGCCGGACACGCACCTGGTCATGCACGGCTCCTCGTCCGTCCCAAAGGAGCTCGTGGACACGATCAACGCCTACGGCGGCGAGATCCGCCCGACGTGGGGCGTCCCCGTCGAGGAGATCCAGCTCGGGATTCGGCACGGCGTGCGCAAGATCAACGTCGACACCGACGCGCGCCTCGCGATGACCGGGGCGGTCCGGAAAGCGCTGGCCGGGGACGCCGGCGAGTTCGATCCGCGCTCCTACCTGAAGCCGGCGCGGGAGGCAATGAAGGCCGTCTACGTCGAGCGGATGACCCAGTTCGGGCAGGCGGGACACGCGGGCGACTACGAGCCGAAGACGCTCGAGGAGATGCGGCAGTTCTACGCGGCGGATTCAGGCCGAGGTCGGATCGGGACGCGGCTAGAGCTCAGGTAGTCGGATGCGCAAGATCCTGACTAGGAGCGGGCTCACACTCCGACTGTTCCCTTGGGTCCTGGTGAGGCTGATTTCGCTTGCTACGATGGTCGAACACTTTAGGGATGTTGAGGGTTCGCGTTTTCTGGAAGGAAGAACCAGTTCGCGACCGTGGGGGCGAGGATGATCTCGCGAGGTGATCTGGAGGGGACGATCTGGAGGGGAGAATGACAAAGTCCCGGATCGTATTTTTGTTCGTATGCGTCGTCGTACTGGTCGCTCCAACGGCGAAGGCGGACGGTGGCGCGCCTCTAGCCGCGACGTACGCGCCGCCTTTTAGACCGCTGATCCCTCCTTGCGATGGGCTTAATGAGCCTCACGCGTATGCGACTTCGATCGACCAGACTAGGCACGTGTATGCGAACGTAGCCACCGAAACCCCATTCAGTACCTCCTCCTCTGACTATTACGAGGCGTATCTGCGGCTTAGTGACAACAGCGGGAATTACATCCAAATCCACGTCAAACGGACCCCTACTGACCAGGGCGTCATGAAGGTTATTGGCCGTTCTCACGATAGCTCGGGGACTTTCGACAGCACGGCCGACAACTTTACGACCGCTCCGAATCTCGAGCTGCGCTACAATTCCGTCAGCGGAGCCTGGGAGGCGTACGACGGGAGTCGCGTGTTGAAGTCACAGTTTCTCAGTGTGGTGGGATCGAAGACCCGCGAATTCGGAGTGACGGTTTATCCGAACACCACCTATTGTCCTTCGGTCTCGGCGACGTTCACGAGCACCGACCCAGCCGCGTCCGGCCTGACGTATGCCGACGACGGTAACTACCATGTCACTCAGCTGAGTTCTACGAGCCTGAGGGTTACCGGGCCGAGCAGCTAGCTCCGCTTGGGGGGATCAAGATGACGAAGAAGCGTTCATTTAACTCACGAAAGTCGCTGGTGATCGCCCTCGGAGCGATTGTCGCGCTCGCAACTGCCGGTCCAGTCTCCGCCAGATGGGCCCCCGATGGCGACCTGCTTCCATCCGCATCCTCTTCCTCATCTGGCGTCTCAGCCCCAAACCCGATCAAAGGCACGTTCTACCCGAATGCCGTCGGGAGGATGGTGCTTCAGTTTTCCGCACTCGAGGGTTCCCCCGTGGCCGGCAATACGTTCGTTGGCGTACGGGCCTCGTGGGTCGGGTCGTGGGTCGGCGAGTACGGTGGCGGCTTCGACCCGAAGATCCATTTCTGTACCGCCTCAGTATCACCGCGCGCCGGGGGCCCACCACAGCCGCTCGGATTCGGCGACGCGGGCCATTGGTGGTTTTATCCGGAATCGCCGCAGTGGTCGTGGCAGATTCCTGCCGGGACGGCCGGTGCCACGCTGTCCGTTGAGTGTGCGCCGATGGTTGACGAGCTCGTGCCCGTCACTTATCGCGGCAATGCATTTCTCTCGTCGTTCCTCTCGTGGGTTTGTGCCAGCTGGATGACGGACGGGTGGTGTCTGGACGAGCCTGCGTTTCGAGCCAGCTGGACGATTGCGGCAATTTAGAGCGATGCATGGCGTCTCCGCGCCAGAGCATTTCTAAGCCACGCCGCTTACAAGGTCGGCTCCGCACACGGCTAGTCGGGCGCACGGGCTGTCGATCTTCCGTCACGAACTCGCCTCAAAGGACATCTAGGCAGGCAGCGCTGGCGTCGGTAGCGTCGCCTCCATGACCAACGCACTCGCACTCGTCCTCGCCGAGCCCGAGCCGGAGACGCGCGGCTACCTGGAGCGCCACCTCTCCAACGACGGCTTCGAGGTGCTCGGAACCGGGCGCGGGGGAGAGGTGCTCGAGCTCGCCGAGCGGGTCCGGCCGGATCTCGTTCTCGTCGACTCGGCGCTGCCGGACTCCTCCGGCCTCGACGTCTGCCGCCGCATCCGCGAGGGAGAGCCGGGCCGGTCCTGGGACCGCCAGGTCCCCGTGATCGTGCTCGGCGACCTCGCCGCCGACGCGGTCGACCGCGTCCGCGCCTTCGAGCGCGGTTGCGACGACTATGTCCCGCGGCCGTTCTTCTACGAGGAGCTGCTGGCGCGGATCCGCGCCGTCCTGCGGCGCTCCTCGCCGCCCGCGGCCGACCGGCTCGAGGCCGGGGAGCTCGTCGTCGATCGGCGCACGCGCCGTGTCACCGTCGGCGAAGAGTCCGTGTCGCTGGCCGGGCGCGAGTACGAGCTGCTCGTCCGGCTGGCGTCCGAGCCGGCGCGCGTGTTCACCAAGGAGGAGCTGCTCCGGGACGTCTGGGGCTTCCGTTCTATCGGCCGGACGAGGACGATCGACTCCCACGCCTCGCGCCTGCGCCGAAAGCTCAACTCCGCCAACGGCGGCGGTGACTACGTCGTCAACGTATGGGGGGTGGGCTACAAGCTCGTCGACGCGTAGAAAAGGCCCTGCCACTGTGATATGACCGCATGGCTTCGAGGTCACGTCCAGAGAAAGGGGAGTTTCGATGAAGTATTTCGTCGTACTGATCGCGGCCGGTCTGCTTGCGGGAGCGATCTACGCCGTTGCCGCTCCGGCCGGCGAGCAGGCTGTCACGCCCAAGCAGTTCGCGGCGCTGTCGAAGAAGGTCACGAACCTTCAGAAGGAGCTGAGGGCCGTCGAGAACTGCGCTCTCGTCCAGGCCATCCCGATCGCCCAGTTCGGAAAGTCGGACGGAAGTGAGGGATACCTCTACGGCGAGGCAGACGGCACGACGATCGACGCAACGACCGCCCTCGACGTCAGCGCGGCGTCGTCGGCGCAGGCTTGGGCCCTGGTCACGAACAGCGACTGCGCGACCATCATCAACAGCGGGAAGAAGCGCCCGGTCGCCACGTTCCACGTCCACTTCGGCAAGTAGTCGACTTCGGCCGGCCGTCCCCGAAGGGGCGGCCGGCCTCTCCTACACGAGCGCGCCTTCGAGCCGGAGCAGGGTCTCCTTGCGCTCGAGCCCTCCGGCGTAGCCGACGAGGCTGCCGGTCGACCCGACGACCCGATGGCACGGGAGGACGATCGGGATCGGGTTCCGGTTCATGACCATCCCGACCGTGCGGGCGGCGCGGGGCCGGCCGGCCTCGCCGGCGAGCGTTCCGTAGGTCGTCAGCGTCCCGTACGGGACGCGCGCGAGCGCTTCGAGCACTCGCCGGTTGAAGGACGTCAGGCGCTCGACGTCGGTCTCGAGGTCGAAGCTCGTCCGGTTGCCCTCGAAGTACTCGTCCAGCTGGCGCTTGACCGGATCGACCGGCTTGGGCGATCGCAGGACGCGCGCTCCGAACGAGCGGCTGAGCGATTCGAGCTCGCGTTCGGGGTCGGGGTCGAACGAGATGCGGCAAAGGCCGCGCTCCGAGGCCGCGACCAGCAGCGGGCCGATCGGGGAGTCGGTGACGTCGTAGGCGACGTCCAGCAGCCCTTCTGCGGCGGCGGCGTCGCGGAAGCGGGCGTCGAGTTGGGGGGAAACGGTCATCGGATTTCGATCCTCCTTTTGCGCAGGCGCCGGACTCCGGCGGAGGCGGCCTGGCGGGCTGCCTGCTCGCTCGATCCGAGCGCCGCGCCGATGTCGGCGTAGGACAGGTCGTAGCCGTAGCGCAAGACGACCGCGGCGCGTTCGGTGGCCGGAAGCTCGTCCGCGAGGTGCTCGAGCTCGGCATATTCCGGTCGCGTGTCCGGGACGGCTTCGGGCGCGGGCGGGGTGGTGGGCGGACGCCGGCGGTGCTCGTCCGCGGCCACCCGCGCGGCGATCGTGTACAGCCACGCCCGCAGATGGCGCCCGTGCCGGAGCTTGGGATAGCCGCGGAGCGCGCGCAGGAACGTCTCCTGGAACGCGTCCTCCGCACGCTCGCGCCCGAGCCGCCGGACGAGGAAGCCGTAGAGCTCGTCGCGGTGCTCCAGATAGAGGGACTCGAACGGCGGGATGCGCACGACTCTCATCATCCGTTGAAACGGACGAGCGTGCCCAGATGTGAGACTGCGGCATGCGGGTCGCGGTCGTCGGGCACGTGGAATGGGTCGATTTCGTCCGCGTCGAGCGGCTTCCGTCCGCCGGCGACATCACTCACGCGCAAGAGGCCTGGGCGGAGCCCGCCGGTGGCGGGGCGGTCTCCGCTTGTGTGCTGGCCGCGCTCGCCGGCGAGTGCTCGTTCCTGACGGCGCTCGGCGACGACGAGCTCGGCCGCCGCTCGCAGGACGAGCTTGCGCGGCTCGGCGTTCGGGTCGAGGCGGCCTTCCGCCCGGAGCCGCAGCGCCGCGCGGTCACGTTCGTCGACGCGACGGGCGAGCGGACGATCACGCTGCTCAGCCACAAGCTGGTCCCGCGGCGGGACGACGACCTGCCCTGGGAGGAGCTCGCGGACGGGGACGCGGTCTACTTCACGGGTGGCGACGCGGAGGCGCTGCGGGCCGCGCGGACGGCGCGGGTGCTGGTTGCGACCGCGCGCGAGCTGCCCACGCTCCTCGAGGCCGCGGTCGAGCTCGACGCGCTCGTGCACAGCGCCGGCGATCCCGGCGAGCGCTACGCGCCGGGCAGCCTCGATCCACCTCCGCGCCTGGTGGTGTCGACCGCAGGCGCCGCCGGCGGTGTGTTCAGCGAGTCGGGGGGAGACGAGCACGAGTACGCGGTTGCCGCAATCCCGGGCCCGATCCTGGATGCGTACGGCTCCGGCGACTCGTTCGCCGCGGGGCTTACCTACGCGCTCGGCAAAGGCTTGCGCGCCGCCGACGCACTCGAGCTCGCAGCCCGCTGCGGGGCGCTCGCGCTGACGCGGCGAGGCGCCTACGGCGGTTCCCTCAGTCCCTGACGCGCCTCCTGCTCGGTGGCGCGTTCGTGTTGCGCCGTGGAGGAAAATGGGCTACAGTGGCGCAAAGTGGAGGACAGTGGATGGCGCAAGACGATGCTTCTAGGAGAATTCGAGCACACGGTCGACGACAAGGGGCGGATCACGCTTCCGTCCCGTTTCCGCGAGGTCTTCAAGGGCGGAATCGTCCTGACGCGGGGGATGGACCAGTGCTTGTACGCCTATACCCGCGAAGAGTGGACGGACCTCGTCCAGTCGCAGCTCGCGTCGTTGAACCCGCTGAGCCCCGACAGCCGGAGGATTCAAAGGTTCTTCTTTTCCGGCGCGTCGGAGACCGAGCTGGACAAGCAGGGCAGAGTGACGCTGCCGCCCGCGCTCGCGCGGCACGCGCGGCTCAAGCGCGACGTCGTCGTGGCGGGAGTCAACGACCACCTAGAGATCTGGGACCGCTCCACCTGGCGGGCGCAGCTGAAAGAGATCGAGGGGAGTGCTGAGGATGTTGCCGAACGCCTCGCAGCCGCGCGTCACTGATCATCTTCCCGTCCTCGCCGCCGAGGTCCGGGAGCTGCTCGCCGTCCGGCCGGGCGAGACCGTCGTCGACTGCACGTTCGGCGCGGGTGGCCACGCCGAGGTGCTGGCCGAGGACCTGGGCGGTCGAGGAAAGCTGATCGCGGTCGATCTCGATCCAGCCGTTCGCCCGCACTTCGAGCGCTTCCGGCGGCGGGCGGGAGTGCAGGCGCGCCTGCTGCGCGGCAACTTCGCCGTCGTCCTGAAACAGCTCGCCGACAACGGCGTCAGCGCGGACGCGATCCTGCTCGATCTCGGAGTCTCGAGCATGCAGCTCGACCGTCCCGAACGGGGTTTCTCCTACGCTTCCGACGCACCGCTCGACATGCGGATGGATCCTTCCGTCGAGCGCTCGGCGCGCGAGCTGGTCAACGAGGCCGACGAGCGCGAGCTCGCGACGATCTTCCGCCGCTATGGCGAGGAACGCTATGCAACCCAGATCGCACGGGCGATCGGGCGCGAGCGCAGCAAGCACCCGATTGCGCGCACCGGCGAGCTCGTGGACGTCATCAAGGGCGCGATTCCCACTCCCGCCCGCTTCGGCGCGGGCCACCCCGCCAGGCGTGTCTTCCAGGCGCTGCGGATCGCCGTCAACGACGAGCTGGAGGCGCTCGAGTCGGCGCTGCCGGATGCGGTGCGGATGCTGCGGCCCGGCGGCCGGCTCGCGGTGATCAGCTTCCACTCGCTCGAGGACCGGATCGTGAAGCGGTTCCTTCGCGACCAGGCCCGCGGCTGTATCTGTCCACCCGACTTCCCGATCTGCACCTGCGGCCATGAGCCGGTCGTCCGGGAGCTGACGAGACGTCCGGTCCGCCCGGGGCCGCGCGAGCTGGCGGCGAATCCACGCGCGGCCTCGGCCAGGCTCCGGGCGGCGGTGAAGGTCTGATGGCCGCGTCGACGGCTGCCGCGTCGGTCGAGACCGCCGCTCCTGCGGTACCGGCGCGCTCGAGGCCGGTACGGAGGGCGCGTCCGCGCTCCCGCGTCACCGGCGGCGTGCTCTGGATCGTGATCGTGGCCGTGCTCCTGGCGGGAGTCGTCGCGCTGAACGTGGCCGTTCTCCGCCTGAACGTGAAGTACGACAAGCTCGGCCGGACGAAGGTCAGCCTGATCGCGCAGAACTCGGCGCTCTCGTCGCAGCTGTCGAGCGCGGCGGCAACCGAGCGGATCCAGTTGCTCGCGCGGACACAGCTCGGCCTCGTGCCGGCGCGGTCGGACACGACCAGATACATCACGCTCGACCGCTGAGGCACCATGGGCGCGCGGCTCCCCAACCGGCGCATTCGTCTGCTCCTCCTTTTCTTCACGCTCGTGTTCGCGATCACGCTGGCGCGGGCGATGTGGCTGCAGGGCGTTCGCGCCCAGTCGCTGGGCAGGCTCGCGGCGGGCCAGCACCGTGAGGCCGTCAAGATCCCGCCCCACCGCGGGACGATCTTCGACCGCACCGGCGTGCAGCTGGCGATCGGCGAGCAGGCGACGACGGTCTACGCCAACCCGCGGCAGGTCACGAGGCCGCAGGCGGTCGCCGTCGCCGCTGGGCACGCGTTCGGGCTCGATCCCGACAAGCTCTACCACGAGATCACCGATCGCTCGAAGGGGTTCGTGTACGTCGCCCGTCAGGCCGACCCGGTGGCGGCCGCGCGGCTTGCACACCGCAAGTTCGCGGGGCTCGGGTTCTATCCCGAGGAGCGCCGGGCGTATCCGCACGCGCGCGAGGGGGCGTCCGTGGTCGGCTACGCGGGCGTCGACAATCGCGGACTGGCTGGGATCGAGCTCCAGCTCGACCACGAGCTCGCCGGGCGGGCGGGGGAGCAGACGATCGTGAAGGACCCGTTCGGCCGGGCGATCGACATCGTCGGCTCGACGCCCGAGCGCGACGGGAGCGACGTCCATCTGACACTCGACCAGAGGATTCAGGCCACCACGGAGACCGCGTTGCAGAAGGCGATCAAGACCTGGCACGCAAGAGACGCGACAGCGATCGTGATGGATCCCCGCGACGGGTCGATCCTTGCGATGGCGAACGCTCCCGGCTTCGACGCCAACCGCTACCCGACCGCGCCCGAGCAGGTCCAGCGCAACCGGACGGTCACGGACACGTACGAGCCGGGCTCCACCTTCAAGCTCGTCACGGTCGCCGGAGTCCTGGCCGAGGGTCTCGTCTCTCCGTGGACGAGGTTCACCCTCCCGTATCAGATACACGTCTCGGACCGGTGGATCCACGACGCCGAGCCGAGGGGGACGGTCACGTACTCGGTCGCGCAGATCCTGTCCCACTCCTCGAACGTCGGGGCGATCACGCTGGCCCAGATCCTGACCCGGCAGGCCAAGGGAGTCGCGTACTGGATCTCCCGCTTCGGCTTCGGCCACAAGACGGGGATCGATTTTCCCGGCGAGAGCGCCGGGATCGTGGTCCCGCCCGACGAGTGGTCGGGCTCGACGATCGGCAACGTCCCGATCGGGCACGGGGTCGCGGTCACGCCCGTCCAGATGGCCTCGGCGTACGCGGCGATCGCGAACCACGGGTTGTGGGTGCAGCCTCATCTCGTCGACCGGATCGGGGCCACGCGGCCGAGCGTCGAGCGCCGCCGGATCGTGTCGAAGCGGATCGCCGCCGAGTTGACGCAGATGCTGAGGGACGTGGTGATCGAAGGCACCGGGACGCTGGCCGAGATTCCCGGTTACCAGGTCGCCGGCAAGACCGGCACGGCGGCCAAGCCGATTCCGGGGGGCGGCGGATATTCCAGCTCGAAGTACATCGCGTCGTTCGTCGGCTTCGTCCCGGCGAGCAAGCCGCGGCTCGTGATCCTCGTCACCGTGGACGAGCCGCGCGGTGCGATCTACGGCGGGATGGTCGCGGCGCCGGTGTTCCAGGAAATCGCCAAGTTCGACCTCCAGTACCTGGAAGTGCCGCCGGACGCGCCGAAGACGGCCGTCCACTAGGTAGACGCGCCCGCACGCGGGAAACAGTTCCCCGGGGCGGTAACGCGCCCTACCCCCTTGATGCTACTCGGGAAATCGTCACAGATGGGAAACGGAAACGTGGCGGAAGTGTGACTCCTGCATGCTCTACTTGTTGTAATCGGCGCAACACTCGGCAGCACAGTCCAGATTGGGAGCCGCGAGTCGGCTATGCATCTGCGGTCCTCCTCGCAAAGCTCTTCGATAGGCTAAGCAGATGGCGTCGGAAGACTCACTGCGGGACAGCGTTCGCCGTATGTCTAGACATGAACGCCTGAGCTTTCTGGTGACTGCCGTCCGTGACTTCATCGAGGACCATCGCGATACCGCGGTTCAAGAAGTCGTTTCAGCCCTTGTAGAGTCGCATCTGGCCGCACCCCACTCGGGTGCCACTCCCCTTGAGGATCACGAGAGCCCTGGAGAGGCTGGCATCGGCATGGGACGTCCCTTGGAAACTGGGATCGTGCGGCCTGATATCGGAGAGCCACTGATCACCGGACCCATTGAGGAATAGGCCATCGCCCTAAGTGTTTACCCAATAGGAACTCCCGGCCAGTTCAATAGCTATTGGTACGTCGTCAACGACATCGGTTCGTTCATCATCGGAAATGGCCTAGGCCTGAACCTGTCGGGACTTGGGCCCGGCTACGCAGGCCCCGGGTACATCGTCAAGCATACGACGCCGGGAATGGTTGATGTAGCCGATGACCTCAAGTACGCCCCGTGGGCCGTATACGCAAACAGAGTCGATGGCGGCACAGAGCCGCTCGGTGTCGACGACGGCAACGGTGGCGACTCAGGTGGCCTGGGCATGTTTGGCGCACACGTTCTCAGGCTCTACGACATTGGAGGGGTTCAGCATGATCCTGGCGGGCTCTACTCAGTCTCGAGCAAACGACTGCGGTTCGGCTATCCATGGAGCGCCTCGGGCAGTCCGGCCCCATGGAAAGCAGAGATGGCAGGTGTAATCGGGGTCGGAGACCACTACTCATATGCGAGTGACGGCACGTGGCGGCTCGGACTCTCTGTGCAGTTTGGCGATCGGGGTGGGAACCTGTTCAAAGTCTGGTATGACTACGTCTTCTTCACGTGGGGCGTGTGTACGTACATCATGCTTCTCGCGAATCCGAGCGGCCCGGGGATCATCTATATCAAGGAACCCAAAGTGGTCGCCACCTTCAGGAACTGGAACTGGTTCAGCGTTCTCAGAGGATCGGACCTTTTGAACCTCTCCGGGCCACACGCCTGGTCACCCAGTGGGAGCCTTGGAACCTGTCTGCAGTACACGTACACTCCTGAGGCGGGAGACAACACCCTCCTTCGGGCTGCCCTCGGGAATCCGGACCGCGGTCTCATCAAGATCCAACCAGCCGGCGCGGGAAATAAGTACCTACGTGCCTACGGCTCGAACATGAGTTGGTCGAGTACAGGCTACGAAGCCTGGGCTAATGCCGCGAACAGCAGACGACTGCCGGACGCTGGCTACTGGGCAGGTCGCGTTCTCGGCGGTGATTGGCCCGAGCGGACCCCGTATGCAATCGTCCCGGACGCCATAAGCTCGCGCGATCTCACCCGAGTCAAAGGATGGGAGATTGCACATTGGATTGGGCGCGAGAATCTCACCGTCTCATTTCACGCGTGGCGTGGCGGCAGTGGCGTGCCCGCCTGGATCGATTGGTTCGCGAGGCTCGACGGCGGCGATACGTATACGCTCAACCTTTGCTATTCGGGCTAAGGAACGCAGATCTTCGCGCGGTGCGCGGGCCAGCGCGGCGCGCCCGGAGGATTCTTGGGCCAACTTCGCCAGTGGCCTGGTGAGCATGATCGCTTCGGATAGGACGGGTACCAGTGGTGCCCTGCATCAGGTGTCCAAAACGTCTGCGTGAATGGAGGCGGTAACTCGACGTCGTGGCCGCTGAATAACCCGTAGACCGTAACCGACCCTTCTCGGAGCGACCAGTGGCGCAGCCGGATGATGTTGACCAGGCAGCATCCGTAATCAGAAGTCTCGTACTTGCTCGGAATCGCGATGTTGGCCACAAAGATCGGCCGCCAGTGTTTGCCGCCGTCGTCGGTGGCACACACCGCAGCCACAAAAGGGTATTGCCGGGGGACGCAGCGGCGCGGATTCTCCGACTGCTTGTCGACCGCCCATCCGTGCCGATGCCCCGTTCCGACCCACAAGGCCGCGTTCAAACTCCCGCTGAACACGCTTGCCACCGCAAGCGAAAGCATGACGATCCTGACGCGCCGTGCCATGTTCGGGTCCATGGTAGCTGCTGTTTTGACGACGTATGCCCGCGTTGTGGCCGACGCAACGCGGAGGAGATAACCGATGGCCGGACCCATATGAGCAGCATTCGGACAGACCGGGCGTGGATTCGAGAGCTGTCCGGTTAGGTTCAACTCCGGATTCAGCGGGTCAGACGATCAGCCGGTATCGGCCGTGGGCGACGTGCTCGATGACTGGGCGACGACGGTGGATCCTTCTGGCCAAGTAGCTCTTCACAGAGGATCGCGAGACTGCTTCACCGAGCAGAGTCTCCACAGCCGCATGGATCTCCATCATCGGGAGCTCGCAGCCCGCCTCTCTAAGTACTTGAATGACCGCATCGGAGGCGAACGTGAAGCGACACCTCGAGGACGGCGTCCCTGCCACACGTCGAGTCGGAGGCCGCCCACTTTCCCAGTTTTGGCTGCTGAGGCGGCAAAGTTGATCCGTCAAGGTCTGGTGTGAAAGGGCCTGGATCAGGTCGGGAACGGCAGGTTGCCTCTGTAGACTCGGGCTGCGATGAACCTCAAGGGTCTCATCGCCGCCCTCGCACCGTCTGACGTCCTCCACCGGGCTGCGGTGCAGGTACGCGACCTCGCCTACGACGCTCGCGCCGTCACCCCCGGCGCCCTCTTCTTCTGCGTGCCCGGCGCGCGCGCCGACGGCCACGACTTCGCTCCCGAGGCAGTCGAACGGGGCGCGGTCGCCCTCGTCGTCGAGCGGCCGCTCCGGCTCTCCGTGCCGCAGCTCGTCGTTGCGGACGCGCGCGCGGCGATGGCGGTCGCGGCGGACGAGTTCTTCGGCCGCCCCACAGAGCAGCTCGTCGTCGCCGGAGTGACCGGGACGAACGGCAAGACCACGACGGCCTTCCTGCTGCACGCCGTCCTCGAGACCGCGGGTCTGCGGCCGGGCCTGATCGGCACGATCGAGAGTCGCGTCGGAGGCGAGCGGCGCCCGGCAGTCCGCACGACGCCGGAGGCGGTCGACCTCCAGCGTACGTTCCGGGAGATGCTCGACCGCGGCGACCGCAGCTGCGCGATCGAGGCGACCTCGCACGGCTCGGAGCTTCGCCGGCTCGACCGCGTCCGCTTCGACGCGCTCGTGTTCACGAACCTGACGCTGGATCACCTCGACTTCCACGGAACGCTCGAGCGCTACTTCGACGCCAAGCGGCGGCTGTTCGTCGAGCCGGAGCCCCCACCCGCCGCCGTGAACGTCGGAGACCCGTTCGGCCGCCGGCTCGCCGAAGAGCTGCGCGCCCTGGGCCGCGCACCGCTCAGCTTCGGGCTGACCGAGGATGCGGAGCTACGGCCGGAGCAGCTCGAGCTCGGCCCCGAGGGCGCTCGCTTCGCCGCCGGCGGCCTCGAGCTGCAAACGAGGCTGCGCGGGAGGTTCAACGTCGAGAACGTGCTCGGGACGGTCGCGGCCGGCCGCCTGCTCGGGCTTCCCGACGAGGCGATCGTCCAGGGCGTCGCTGCTGTCGACGGCGTGCCCGGCCGGTTCGAGGCGGTGGACGAGGGACAGCCCTTCGCCGTCCTGGTCGACTACGCGCACACTCCGGACTCGCTCGAGAACGTCCTTCGTGCCGCCCGCGAGCTCACGACGGGCCGGATTGTGTGCGTCTTCGGCTGCGGCGGCGACCGCGACCGTGGCAAGCGGCCGGTGATGGGCAGGATCGCGGCCGAGGCAGCCGACGTCGCGATCGTCACCTCGGACAATCCGCGCAGCGAGGAGCCGATCGCGATCATCGACGAGATCGTCGCCGGGGCCGGCCCGGGTGTCGAGGTCGAGCCGGACCGCCGCGCGGCGATCGAGCGCGCCGTCGAGGCCGCCGAGCCGGGCGACGTCGTCGTGGTCGCGGGCAAGGGCCACGAGCAGGGACAGGAGTTCCGCGACCGAAAGATTCCCTTTGACGACCGAGAGGTGGCGCGCGAGGCGCTTCGACGCCTGCGAGTGAAGGCTGAGACGTGATTCCCCTGCAGATGAGAGAGATCGCGCGGCTGTGCCCCGGCCGCCTCGATGCCGATCCGTCGGCCGACCACGTCACCGGGGTCAAGATCGACTCGCGGAAGGTCACCCGCGGCGACCTGTTCGTCGCGGTCGGCCGCGGCGGCGACTTCTGCGCCGACGCGCTCGCGCGGGGAGCCGCGGCGACGCTCGTCCCCGACGATGCCCTGGCGGCGCTCGCCGCGCTCGGCGCAGCCGTGCGGGAGCGCTCCGACGCCCGCGTCGTCGCGATCACGGGCTCGTACGGGAAGACGACGACGAAGGACATCCTGGCGGCGATCGCCGGCGCCCAGCGGCGGACGGTCGCCGCGGAGCGGAGCTTCAACAACGAGCTGGGGGTGCCGCTCACGCTCTGCCGGCTCGAGCACGACACCGAGGTCTGCATCGTCGAGCTGGCGATGCGCGGCTTCGGCCAGATCGCCGACCTGGCGGATCTGACCAAGCCGGAGATCGGGGTCGTCGTCGCGGTCGGCCCGGTCCATCTGGAGAAGGTCGGGACGCTCGAGGGCGTCATCCGGGCCAAGGGCGAGCTGATCGCCGCGCTGCCGTTGGGCGGCACGGCGATCGTCCCGGCGGCGTTCGCCGTCGAACGGGACGACCTGGAAGTCGTCCGCGTCGGGGAGGACGTCCGCGTCGAGTCGTTCGAGCCGCCGCTCCTGCGGACGACGCTCGGCGAGATCGAGGTCAGCTTCACGGCGCGACATCTCGCCGCGAACGCGCTCTGCGCGCTCGCGGCGGCCCGCGCCCTCGGCCTCGACCTCCCGGACCGGCTCGAGGTCGAGTTCGTCGGCTGGCGCAACCAGGAGGTCGAGCTCCCGGGCGGCGGTCTCCTCATCAACGACGCCTGGAACGCGAACCCGATCTCGATGCGGGCCGCGCTCGAGCATCTGCGCGAGCGGGCGAATGGCCGGCGGACGGTTGCAGTGCTGGGCGAGATGGCCGAGCTCGGCGACTACTCCGACGCCGGGCACGAGGAGGTCGCCGCCGCCGCGCGCGAGACCGAGGTCGACGTGCTCGTGGCGGTCGGCCCGAGGGCGAAGGCCTACGGCGGGCTCTGGGTCGCGACGCGCGACGAGGCTCTGACGGTCGTCCGCGACCAGCTGAGGCCCGGCGACTGCGTGCTGATCAAGGGAGCGCGTGCGCTCGAGCTCGAGTCCGTCGCCGATGCCCTGGCCCTGGTGAACGCGTAGCCACGAACGATGGTTCGAGTCCTCCTCGCCGCCATCATCGCCATGATCATCTCGATCCTGCTCGGGCCGCGGTTCATCGCCTTCCTGCGCCGCAACGAGTTCGGCCAGCAGATCCGGGAGGAGGGTCCCGAGCACCACGTCGTCAAGCAGGGGACGCCGGTGATGGGCGGTCTCCTGATCATGATCGCCGCCTCGACGGCCTTCCTCACGCTCAGCAAGTACACGCTCCCAGCGCTGACCGTCTTCGGCGTCACGCTCGCCTGCGCCGGCATCGGCTTCATCGACGACTTCATCAAGCTCACCCACCGGCGCTCGCTCGGCCTCTCCGGGCGCTGGAAGCTCCTCCTCCTCGCCGCGATCACGGTCGGGATCGGCTTCGCCGTCCACGACGAGCACTTCAAGACCTCCGTCTACATCCCGATCCTGAACGTCCGTCCGAACCTCTGGTGGTTCTGGTACCTCTTGATCTTCCTCGTCGTCGCCGGGGCCGCGAACGGCGTCAACCTGACGGACGGGATCGACGGCCTCGCGGCGGGCACCGGGATCATCGCGCTCGTCTCGTTCACGGCCATCAACGTGCTCACGTACATCCGAACCGGGAGCGGAGATCCCAGGTCGCTCGACCTGGCGATCCTCGGCGGCGCGCTCGTCGGCGCGTCGATCGGGTTCCTGTGGTTCAACGCGTTCCCGGCCGAGGTCTTCATGGGAGACACCGGGTCGATGGCGATCGGAGGCGCGCTGGGCGCGTTCGCCGTCTTCTCCAAGGTCGAGGTGCTCCTGCTCGTCGTCGGGGGCATCTTCCTGATCGAGGCGCTCTCGGTCATCCTGCAGGTGTTCACGTTCAAGTTCTGGGGCAAGCGTGTGTTCCTGATGGCCCCGATCCACCACCACTTCGAGATGAAGGCGTGGTCCGAGACGAAGATCATGGTCCGCTTCTGGATCGTCGCCGCCATCCTTGGAGCGGCCGCCTTCGGGATCTACTATCAGTACTACTTGGACTTCCATCCGTAGGGCGCTCGTCGTCGGCCTGGGGGAGTCGGGACAGGCCGCGGCTCTCGCCCTGGCAGCGCGCGGAATCGAGGTCCGGGCGGCCGACCGCTCGGCCGATCTCGAGGGCGGCAGGCTTGCCGGGTCCGGTGTCGAAGTCCTGCTCGGCACCGAGGAGGACGAGCTGCTGCAGGAGGTCGACGTTGTGGTGAAGAGCCCGGGCGTTCCCGGCGGAGCGCCGCCCGTTGCGGGTGCGCGCTCGCTGGGGATCCCCGTCTGGAGCGAGATCGAGCTCGGCTACCGCCTGCTTCCGGGCAACCCGATCATCGGAGTGACGGGCACGAAGGGGAAGACCACGACGGTCCGGCTGCTCGGGGCGATCTTCTCCGCCGCCGGCCAAGAGGCAGCGCTGGCCGGGAACGAGCACCGTCCGCTGAGCGAGGTCGCGGGGGACGTCGACCCGAGTACCTGGATCGTGTGCGAGCTGTCGAGCTTCCAGCTCGAGGACGTGCACACCCTCGCCTGCGACGTCGCGGTCCTGCTCAACCTCGAGCCGGATCATCTCGACCGGCATCCGAGCTTCGACGCTTACCGCGACGCCAAGCTGCGGATCTTCGAGCGCGCCGGTGTGAGGATCGTGCCGCGCGGAATCGACCTCGACGGGATCGAGTTCGGCGCCGACGATCCGCTCCCGGCCGAGCCGCTCATCCCCGGCGCGCACAACCGTGAAAACGCCGCGGCGGCGACGGCCGCGGCGCGCGCCGCCGGCATCCCCGACGACCCCATCGCCGAGGCGCTCGAGACCTTCCCAGGTGTCGCCCATCGGCTCGAGCCGGTGGCCGAGATCGACGGCGTTCACTACGTCAACGACTCGAAGGCGACGAACACCGCCGCCGCGAGGCGCGCGATCGCAGCCTACGAGGAGCCGCTGCACGTCATCCTCGGCGGGTCCCGCAAGGGCGAGCGCTTCGACGAGCTCGCGCGGGCTCTCCGGGGCCGGGGACGGGCCTACCTGATCGGCGAGACCGCCGGGGAGATCGGCGCCGCGCTCGAGCAGGTGGACGTCCCGTACGAGTCGAGCGGCGACCTCGAGACCGCCGTTCGGGCCGCCGCCGCTGCGGCGGTGCCCGGCGAGATCGTCCTCCTCTCGCCGGCGTGCGCGAGCTACGACCAGTTCCGAAACTTTGAGCAGCGCGGCGACACATTCCGTCGCCTCGTAGAGGCGCTCCGGTGAAACGCGGCCAGCTCGACTCCCACCTCCTGATCCTGATCACGCTGGCTCTCGTCGCCTTCGGGCTCGTGATGGTCTACAGCGCGACCTCGGCCCCGGCCGCGATCGAGCACGGCGATCCGAGCTCCTATCTGAAGCGGCAGGGCATCTACGCCGTAATCGGTCTCGTGCTGATGGCCGTCTTCTCCCGGATCGACTACCGGAAGCTGAAGAAGCTGGCGCCCCTGCTCGTGCTGGGGAGCCTCGGCCTCTGCATCGCCGTTCTCGTCCTCGGCAGCGTCGTCAACGGCGCGCGCCGGTGGATCTCCTTCGGCCCGATCGTGTTCCAGCCTTCCGAGCTCGCGAAGATCGCGCTCGCCGTCTGGGCTGCCTGGTTCCTCAGCCGCCGCGGGGCGCCACAGAGCCTGCGCCAGCTCGCGCGGCCGATCGGCCTCTTGGTCGGGATCTTCTGCGTCCTGCTGCTGGCAGAGCCGGACCTGGGAACCGCGATCGCCCTCGTGCTGATGCTGGCCGGCATGCTCGCCGTGGCGGGGACTCCGATTCGCACCCTGCTCGCCGGAGGGACGATCGTGACCTTCCTCGGGGTCGCCGCCGCGTGGTTCGAGCCGTACCGGCGCGCGCGGATCTTCAGCTTCCTCAATCCCTGGCACGACTCGCAGGGCGCCGGATTCCAGACCGTCCAGGCGATGATCGGGCTCGGCTCCGGCGGCTTCTTCGGAGCCGGCCTCGGGCAGGGCGTGCAGAAGATCTTCTACCTCCCCGAAGCGCACACGGACATGATCTTCGCCGTCATCGGCGAGGAGCTCGGCCTCCTCGGCTCGATGGCCGTGATCGCCGCCTACGCCTCCTTCGCCTATGTCGGGCTCGGGATCGCGCTGCGGTGCCGCGACCCGTTCGGCAAGACCCTCGCCGCAGGCCTCGTGACGCTGATCTGCGCGCAGGCGGCCGTCAACCTGGCCGCCGTCCTCGGACTCGCTCCGCTGACCGGAATCCCGCTCCCGTTCGTCTCCTACGGGGGCTCGAATCTCGTGGTCGCGCTCGCGTCCGTCGGCATCCTCCTTAACATCGGCTTCAACCGTGGAGCAGAAAGAGAAGCTCGCGTGCCTGATCGCAGCCGGGGGGACGGCCGGCCACGTGCAGCCGTCGCTGGCGGTGGGCGAAGCGCTGCGGGAACGCGGCGTGAGCGTGACCTTCGCCGGGTCGCCCGATCGCGTCGAAGCGCGGCTGGCGCCTGAGGCCGGCTTCGACTTCGACGCCTTCAGCATCTCGGGCTTCCCCAGGCGGCCCGGCGTGCGGCTGCTCGGCTCGCTCGTGCAGGCAGGTCGCGCCCCCGTCGCCTGCGGCCGGATCATCGCCCGGCGCAAGCCCGACATCGTCCTCGGCGGAGGCGGGTACGTGTCGGGGCCGATGGTGTACTCCGCCTGGCTCCATCGCGTCCCCTCTGCGCTGATGGAGGCGGACGCGCACCTCGGGCTGGCGAACCGACTGGCCGCGCCGTTCGCGCGCCGGGTCTTCCTCGCCTATCCGCTCGAGGGGCGGGGCGGCGCCAAGTACCGCGTCGTCGGCCGGCCGGTCAGGCGCGCGGAGGCGGTGAGCGCCGAGGAGGGGCGCCGCCGGTTCGGCCTGCCCGACCGGGGCCCCGTGCTGCTCGTGTTCGGCGGCTCCCAGGGCGCTCAGGCACTGAACGACGCCGTCGTGGAGGCCTTCGGTGCGGCCGGTCCCGCGGTCCTCCACCTCTGTGGCGAGCGCTACGAGGACGAACTGCGGCGCCGGGTCTCCCGCAGCGACTACGTGCTCCTTCCCTGGACGGATGACTTCTCGGCCGCGCTTGCCGCCTGCGATCTCGTCGTCGCGCGCGCCGGCGGCTCGGTCTGGGAGGTCGCGGCGGCCGGGAAGCCGGCCGTCCTCGTCCCCTCACCGAACGTGACCGCCGACCACCAGACCAAGAACGCCCGCTACTTCGAGCGCGGCGGCGGGGCCGTCGTCGTCCCCGAGCTCGAGCTCGGGCGCATGCCAGAGCTGGTGCGATCGCTGCTGGGAGACGGACGGCGGCGCGAGCAGATGGCGAGCGCGATGCGCTCGCTCGCGCGCCCCGACGCGGCCGCCGTGATCGCGGAGGAGCTGATCGCACTTGCCCGCGCTTGACGGCCGGCGGATCTTCTTCGTCGGGATCGGCGGGGCGGGGATGAGCGCGTATGCGGTGCTGGCGCGCGCGTGGGGGGCCGAGGCGGCCGGCTGGGACCGCAAGGAGACCCCGTACCTCGAGCACGTTCGCGCCGCCGGCATCGCCGTTTCGATCTCGGACGAGCCGGAGCCTCCCGAGGGCTGGGAGGTTGTGGTCTCGAGCGCCTACTCCTTTCCCGGCAAGCCACGGGCCGAGCTCCTCGCGGAGCTCGTCTCGCTCCGGCGCTCCGTCGTCGTAACCGGCGCGCACGGGAAGACGACGACCGCGGGGATGATCGCCTTCTGCCTCGAGCGGCTCGGCCGCGATCCGGCGTTCCTGATCGGCGGGGAGATCCCTCAGCTGGGAGGCAACGCGGGGACGGGCAAAGGATGGCTCGTCGTCGAGGGCGACGAGTCCGACCGCAGCGTCGCCGAGCTCCGGCCCGAGATCGCCGTCGTCACGAACGTCGAGCTCGATCACCACGCGACGTTCGCCTCGCAGGCGGAGCTGGAGGAGCTGCTGGAAGGCTGGCTGGCCTCCGTGCCTCAGATGGTTCGTGGCTGGGAGCTGGCGCCGGCCGAGCTCGAGCTCGCGGTCCCCGGCGAGCACAACCGCATGAATGCCGCCTGCGCCCTGGCCGCGCTGGAGCTCTGCGGCGTCCCGCGGGACGAGGCGGCGCCTGTCCTTGCCGAGTTCACGGGGGCGGGGCGCCGCTTTGACCGGGTCGGCGAGGCGCGCGGAGTTGAGGTCTACGACGACTACAGCCATCATCCGACGGCGATCGCCGCGGCGATCGCCACGGCTCGAGACCTGGCCGATGGGCGTGTCCTGGTTGCCTTCCAGCCCCATCTCTACTCGCGGACGCGGCACCTCGCTCTGGAGCTCGCACAGGCGCTCTCCGGCGCGGATGCGGCGTGCGTCAGCGAGATCTACGCGGCTCGAGAGCTTCCCGTCGACGGCGTGAGCGGAAAGCTCGTCGTCGACGCGCTTGCCGAGGTGCGACCCGGCGCTGCGATCGGATGGACGCCGCAGCTCGACGACGCGGCGGTCTTTCTCGCCGCACGCGCCCGACCCGGGGACGTCGTCGTGACGATCGGGGCCGGGGATGTCGACCGCGTCGCGCGCCGGACCCTGGAGCTGCTCGGATGAAGATCGAAGAAGGGATCGAGCTGCGCCTGTTCACGACGCTCGGGACCGGCGGTCCCGCGAGCGCATTCGCACGGCCCGAGACACTCGCCGAGCTGGAGCAGGCGCTGGGCTGGGCGGCCGAACGGGGACTCGAGGCCGCTCCGGTGGGGCTCGGCTCGAACCTGCTCGTGGCCGACGACGGCGTCGATGCGCTGGTGCTCAAGCTGGCGGGTGAGCTCGCCTCGGGCGAGGCCGATCCTCCTGTACTGCGGGCGGGCGGAGGCGCGCCGCTTGCCGTCTGCCTCCATCGCGCGCGAGACGCGGAGCTGGGCCGGCTCGAGTTTGCGTGTGCGATCCCCGGAACGGCCGGCGGCGCGGTCTGGATGAACGCAGGCGCCTACGGAGGAGATATCGCGGGAGTGCTCGAGCGGGCGCTTGTCGTCGACGGCGAAGGGTCGCGCTGGCTCTCGCCGGAAGAACTGGGTCTCGAGTACCGGCGCTCGAGCCTCCGGCGGGGCCAGATCGTCGCGCAGGTCGAGCTCGGACTGGAGCCGAGACCGCTCGAGGAGATCAAGTCGATCGTTGCGGGCATGCAGGCTCAGAGGAAGGCGGCGCAGCCGACCAACAGGCGGACGTTCGGGAGCGTCTTCAAGAACCCCGAGCACGAGCTGTCCGCCGGGAGAATGCTCGAGGCCTGCGGGCTGAGAGGTTTCCGCATCGGCGGCGCGCAGATCTCGCCGCGGCATGCGAACTTCATCGAGAACGCGGGCGGTGGCCGCTCCTCGGACGCGGTCGCGCTGATGGCGGAGGCGCGCCGTCGCGCTCTGGAACAGTTCGGCGTTGTGCTCGAGCACGAGGTCCAGTTCCTCGGAGCGCTCGAGCTTCCGCCCGCCGGCGAGGCGCTCGTCCACGGGTAGGAGCTGCTGCGGCCGCGGCGAAGTCTCGCCCGTGGCCGCAAAGCCCCGGACCCCTGCGCGGGCGGAAGCAGCCGTCGCGGTCCTGCCGCGACCGGCGAAAGCTCGCGGGCTCGACCTCGCCAGGCTGCTGCCGAGCGGTCGCTCGATCGTGATCGCGCTCGTGGTTGCGGCTCTCGCAGGCGGCGCCTATCTCCTCGCGCGAGAGAGCTCCATCTTCGCCGTCCAGAGGATCGAGGTGATCGGGGCACCCCCCTCCGTCGCCGCGAGCGTCCGCGCCGCGCTCGAGCCGTTCGACGGCTCGAGCCTGGTCACCCTCAACGGTGCCGGCGTACGGCGTCGACTGGCCGAGTTGCCCGTGGTCGCCTCCGCACGCTATGACCGAGATTTCCCACACACGCTGAAGGTGTTCGTCAAACCGGAGCGGCCGGTGGCCGTCCTGCGGCGAGGGGTGGAGTCATGGCTCGTCTCCGCCCGGGCGCGGGTGATGGCAAGGCTCGACCGCGGTGCCGAGAGCCGGCTGCCGCGAATCTGGGCAACGCGAGCCGTGTCGGTCTCGCTCGGCGCAACGCTGTCCGGCGATCCCGCACGGGCCGTCGAGGCGGTGACGCCGCTGGCGGGCAGACGGTTCGGGCGCCGTGTGGTCTCGGTCCGAGCCGGGGACAGCGAGTTGACCCTCGTGCTCCGCTCCGAGCTCGAGTTGAGGCTCGGCGACGCAACCGACCTCGATCTCAAGCTCGCCGTCGGGCAGCGGATCGCAAATGTGCTCGGGAATGCTCCGGGCTATGTCGACCTGAGTGTTCCGGGTCGTCCTGTCAGTGGAGCGAACCCTAAAGTCGGAGGTTGAGGTTTAGGGTTAGTGCACCTAAATCCTGTTGACAATGCGGGATACCCCACGTACCCTTGCCGGGTGGAGGAGGCTCCGCATAGCACCAAGCTCCAGTAAACGTTGAGGTCGAGCCTAGACTAACGTGGCAAACGAATCGAATTATCTGGCGGTAATCAAGGTCGTCGGAGTCGGCGGCGGCGGGACGAATGCGGTCACGCGAATGGTCGACGCAGGTCTGCGCGGCGTCGACTTCATCGCGATCAATACCGATGCCCAGGTCCTGATGGAGACGGACGCCGACGTCAAGCTGGCGATCGGCAAGGAGCGGACACACGGCCTCGGTGCCGGTGCCGATCCTTCGGTTGGCCGGGACGCGGCCGAGGAGAGCCGGGACGAGATCAAGGAGGCGCTCAAGGGAGCCGACATGGTGTTCGTGACCGCCGGCGAGGGCGGCGGAACGGGTACCGGCGGCGCGCCGATAGTCGCTGAGATTGCACACAGTCTGGAAGCGCTCACGGTCGGGGTCGTCACACGGCCGTTCTCGTTCGAGGGCCGGAAGAGGGCCGAGCAGGCCGAGCTCGGAATTCGCGAGCTTCAGGACCGCGTCGACACGCTGATCGTGATCGAGAACGACCGCCTGCTGCAGGTGGTGGAGAAGACCACTCCGCTGCTCGATGCATTCCGGGTCGCCGACGAGGTGCTTCGCCAGGGAGTGCAGGGAATCACGGACCTGATCACCGTGCCCGGCCTGGTCAATCTGGACTTCGCCGACGTGCGGACGATCATGAACGACGCCGGCTCGGCGATGATGGGAATCGGCAAGGCCTCGGGCGAGAACCGAGCCGCCGAAGCCGCCCGCGCGGCCGTGTCGTCGCCGCTGCTCGAGACCTCGATCGACGGCGCGACCGGAATCCTGCTGAACGTCACGGGCGGCCCCGACCTCGGGTTGTTCGAGGTCAACGAGGCGGCCGAGGTCGTGACCTCCGCGGCCGAGACGAATGCGAACGTCATCTTCGGCGCCGTGATCGACGAGGCGATGCGGGACGAAGTCCGGGTGACCGTGATCGCGACCGGGTTCGGCGGCGTTCGCCGGCGCAGGCCGGTGACGACGACGGCGGGAGCGGCCACTGAGTCCCGCCGGCAGGAAGAGCGTTTCGACGTTCCCGAGGACCTGCTCGACGTTCCGCCGTTCCTGCGCGACCGCTAGCGCCGACGTCCGCGCGTCCCCGCCGGCCTTCATTAGCATCGGCCGGGCGTGCAGACGCTCCAGCAGACACCTCTTCACGACCGCCACGTCGCGCTCGGTGGACGCATGGTCCCGTTTGCCGGTTGGGAGATGCCCGTCCAGTACGAGGGTGTCATCCCCGAGCACCTGGCGGTGCGGACGGATTGCGGGGTGTTCGACGTCTCGCACATGGGCGAGATCGAGGTCGAAGGCCCGCGGGCGCACGAGTTGCTGCAGAGGCTGCTTGCCAACGACCTCGACCGGATCGAGCCGGGCGGCGCCCAGTACTCGCTGCTCACGAACGAGCACGGGGGGATCGTCGACGACCTGATCGCCTACGAGCTCGATCGGTTCCGGTTCCTGCTGATCGTCAACGCTGCGAACAAGGATGCGGACTTCCGCTGGCTGAAGGAACGCGAGCTGCCGGGCTCGGACGTTCGCGACGTCTCTGACCGCTACGCCTTGCTTGCCGTGCAGGGCCCCCGCACGATCGAGCGGCTCGGCCTCGAGCCGGCCCCGGCGTTCACCTTCTCCGAGGCGACCATCGACGGCACCGACTGCCTGGTCGCCCGTACCGGGTACACGGGCGAAGAGGGCGTCGAGCTCCTTGCGATGGCCGAGGACGCGGGCGTGCTCTGGGATGCCGTTCTCGCCCGCGGCGCCAAGCCGTGTGGGCTCGGGGCCCGGGACACGCTCAGGCTCGAGGTCTGCTACCCGCTGCACGGCAACGACATCACGCCGGAGACGGACGCGATCTCCGCGGGGCTCGGCTGGGTCTGCGCGCTGGACAAGGAGTTCACCGGCGTCGCGGACCTTCGGCGGATCAAGGAGGAAGGGCCCGAGCGGCGGCTGGTCGCGTTCGTGATGTCCGAGCGGGCGGTTCCGCGACAGGGGATGCGGATCGCCGAGGGCGGCGAGGTCACCTCGGGGACGCATTCCCCGCTGCTGGAGCAGGGCATCGGGCTCGGCTACGTCCCGACCGAGCTCTCGGAGCCGGGCACCGAGATTACGATTGACGTCAGGGGCAGGGAACGCAAGGCGAAGATCGTCACGAAACCGATCTACAGGCGAGAGGAGCGATAGTGGCGGCGGCAGAGAGCTACCCCGAGGGGCTGAAGTACCACTCCGAGCACGACTGGGCCCGGGTTGAGGACGGCGAGGCGACACTCGGCATCACCTGGTACGCGCAGGATTCCCTCGGCGAGCTCGTGCATTACGAGCCGCCGCAGGAGGGAGCTCGAATCGAGAAGGACACGACCTACGGCGAAGTCGAGTCGGTCAAGGCCGTCTCCGACCTGATCGCGCCTCTCTCCGGGGAGGTCGTGGAGGTGAACCAGAAAGTCGTCGACGAGCCCGAGGCGGTCAACGCGGATCCGTACGGAGAGGGTTGGCTGATTCGGATCGCGCTGACCGATCCCGGCGAGGTCGACGAGCTGCTCGACGCCGAGGCCTACCAGAAGCTCGTCGCGGAACAGTGACCTTCTAGCCGAGTGGGTTACCTCTCCCTAACCGAGTCCGATCGGGAGGAGATGCTCGAGACGATCGGCGTCGCGTCGATCGAGGAGCTCTTCGGCGACATTCCCGAGGGCGTCCGTTACCACGGCCGTCTGGACGTCCCGCCGGCGCTGTCCGAGCAGGAGCTGGTCGCCCACTTAGCCGAGCTGGCCGCCAAGAATGTCCCCACGGGCGCCGAGCTCTCCTTCCTGGGGGCGGGGATGTACGACCACTACGTGCCCGCGGTCGTCGACGCGGTGCTCTCGCGGGGTGAGCTTCTCACCGCCTACACCCCGTACCAGCCGGAGATGAGCCAGGGCGTTCTGCAGGCGATCTTCGAGTACCAGACGGCGATCTGCGAGCTCACCGGGCTCGACGTCTCCAACGCGTCGGGGTACGACGGCACGACCGTTGCGGCAGACGCCTGCTACATCGCCAAGCACGCGACCGGGCGCTCGAAGGTCGTGATCGCCGAGTCGGTCAACCCGCAGGTGCGCCAGGTCGTCAAGACCTATGCCCCCGGCTTCGCCCTCGAGGTGGTCGAGGTACCGCACCGGAACGGCGTCACCGATCCCGAGGAGCTGGGAGAGGCCGCCCGCGACGCCGCCTGCGCGATCTTCCAGCAGCCGAACTTCTTCGGCTGCCTCGAGCCGGCGCCCGAGCTGGCTTCGGCGGCCGCCGACGCGGAGGCGCTCGCGGTTGCCCACGTCGATCCGATCTCGCTGGGGCTCCTGGAGGCGCCGGGGAACTACGGCTGTGCCATCGCGGTCGGCGAAGGTCAGGGGGCCGGCAACTACCTGTCCTTCGGCGGCCCGCACTACGGCTTCCTCGCCGCTCGCTCGGATCTGATCCGGCGCATGCCCGGACGGATCGTGGGCGAGACCACAGACACCGCGGGTGAGCGCGGCTATGTCTTGACCCTGCAGACCCGCGAGCAGCACATCCGCCGCGAGAAGGCAACCTCGAACATCACCACGAACCAGACGCTCCTCGCCCTCGCCGGGCTCGTGTACCTCTCATGGCTCGGGCCTGAGGGGCTACGCGAGGTGGGGGAGACCTGCCTCGCCCTCGCCGACTATGCCAAACGGACGCTGACCGCCGCCGGCGCGGAGTTGCTGTTTCCCGATCAGGCAACATTCAAGGAGTTTGCCATCCGCGTCGGACGACCGGCGCGGGAGGCGATTCGGGCCGCCCGGGAGCAAGGCGTCCATCCCGGATACGCGCTCGGACGCGACTACCAGGGCCTCGACGACGTGCTGCTCGTCTGCGTCACCGAGAAGAAAACGCGCGCGGACATCGAGCGCCTGGCCGAGGTGATCGCCTCGTGGAGCTGATCTTCGAGAAGTCCCGGCCCGGCCGGCGCGCGGGAGTCCTTCCTCGCCCGGAGCTCCCGGTCCCGGAGCTGCCCGACGAGCTGCGACGCGCAGATCCGCCCCGGCTGCCCGAGATCTCCGAACCGGAGCTCGTGCGGCACTTCACCGCGCTCGCCGACCGCACCTTCGGGATCGACACCGGCTTCTATCCGCTCGGGTCCTGCACGATGAAGCACAACCCGCGGGTCAACGAGCGCGTCGTGATGCTGCCGGGCTTTCGCGATCTCCATCCGCTGCAGGAGGAGGATGCGGCGCAGGGTGCGCTCGAGCTGATGTGGCGCCTCCAGGAGATCCTCGCGGAGGTGGCGGGCCTGCCCGCGGTCACACTGCAGCCGGCAGCAGGCTCGCAGGGGGAGCTGACCGGCTTGATGCTGATGCGGGCGTATTTCGCCGACCGCGGCGAGGATCGCGACACGGTCGTCACCGCCGATACGGCCCACGGGACGAATCCGGCGAGCGTGACTATGGCCGGCTACAAGCTGCAGAAGGTGGCGACGGATGCGCGCGGGAACGTCGACGTCGACGATCTGCGCGCGATGGTGAACGAGCGAACGGCCGGGCTGATGCTGACGAATCCCTCCACGCTCGGGCTCTTCGACGAGAACATCGAGGAGGTCGCACGCGTCTTCCACGACGCGGGCGCGCTCCTCTACTACGACGGGGCGAACCTGAACGCGGTCTGCGGGATCTCGAGGCCCGGCGACATGGGGTTCGACATCGTCCACTTCAATTTGCACAAGACCTTCTCCCAGCCTCACGGCGGCGGAGGGCCGGGCGGAGGGCCGCTCGCCGTCCGCGACCAGCTCGAGCCCTTCCTGCCGGTGCCGGCGGTCGTGCGCAACGGCGAGGCGTTCCGCTTCGACTACGACCGTCCGAAATCGATCGGAAAGGTGCGGGGGTTCGCGGGCCCGTTCGGCGTCTTCGTGCGCTCGTATGCGTTCATGCGTGCCTACGGGCCTGCGCTGCGGGAGATGTCCGAGGTGGCGGTGCTGAACGCGAACTACCTGCTGGCGAGGCTGGCCGAGGGCTACGACCTACCGTTCGACAGGCTTTGCATGCACGAGTTCGTCCTCTCGGCGCGAAGGCTCAAGCGGGAGCACGGGATCACGGCGCTCGACGTGGCGAAGCGGCTGATGGACTACGGCTTCCATCCCCCGACGATCTATTTCCCTTTGATCGTCCCGGAGGCGCTGATGATCGAGCCGACGGAGACGGAGACGAAGGAGATGCTGGACGCGTTTGCCGACGCCATGCTCGAGATCGCGAGGGAGGCCGCGGAGGAGCCGGAGCTGCTGAGGGAGGCGCCCCACCGGCGGCCGGTCCACCGCCTCGACGAGGTGAAGGCCGCGAAGCGAGCGGTCGTCAAGTACGGCTTCGGCGATCACCCCGATCTCGGCGCGGAGCCCGCGGCCGCCGCGGTTACCGAGGCACCGAAAGGTGTCTGACCGCGGGGCGGGCGCGTGGCTATTCGCTGGACGCGCACCGCTCTCGACGCCCGGCTCGCGGCGCTCGAGGAGAAGCACGAGGGCCCGGCGCTGATCGAGGCAGTGGTGAGCTTCGCAGACACGCTCACGGGGGAGGACAGGCGCCTGCTCCAGGACGTCCTGCTCGAGCGGGCCGGACGCGACCAGCCTCTGGGCCCGGACGACCGTCACTGGACCGATGACGTGCACGGCCGTTTCTTCAGACGCGGCCTCACTCCGAAGCGCCGTCGCCGGCCGCGCTAGCCTCCCGGGATGGCGCCCGGGCGTTCTGATGTGATCGATCTCCGTTCCGACACGGCTACCAAGCCGACCGCCGAGATGCGGGTCGCCATGGCCGCCGCGGAGGTCGGCGACGAGCAGCTCCGCGAGGACCCGACCGTGAACGAGCTCCAGCGCCGGGCCGCCGAGCTGCTCGGCCACGAGGCCGCGCTCTTCCTGCCGACCGCCACGATGGCGAACCAGATCGCTCTCCGCATCCTCACCAGGCCGGGCTGCTTCTTGTTCGCCGAGGAGCGGACGCACTGCATGATCTTCGAGGCGGGCGGGCCCGCGGTCCATTCGGGCCTCGTCATGTACGGGCTTCCGGGCGTCGCCGGCCGCCTGACCCCGGAGCAGCTCCGCGCCGCCGTCGCGACGTGCGAGGGCGTCGAGCCGGCCAGCGTGGTCGTGTTCGAGAACACCCATCGGAGCGCCGGCGGGCGAGTCTGGCCGCTCGAGGAGCTCGCGGCCTCGGCGCAGGCCGCGCGCGAGCTGGGGCTCGCCGTCCATCTCGACGGTGCGCGCCTCCTGAACGCCGCGGTCGCAGGCGGCGTCCCGGCCGCGGAGTACGGCCGGCTCGCGGACAGCGTCACGCTGTGCTTCTCGAAGGGCCTCGGCTGCCCCCTCGGAGCCATCCTCGCCTCCTCGCGAAAGCGGATCGAGGAAGCCTGGGAGGGGAAGTCCCTGTTCGGCGGCGCGATGCGCCAGGCCGGAATCGTTGCCGCGGCCGCCCTGTATGCGCTCGACCACAACGTCGAGCGGCTCGCGGACGACCACGCCCGGGCGCGCCGGCTCGCGGAGGGCCTGGCCGCCGCCGGTCTCCAGGTCGACGTGGACGCGGTCGAGACCAACTTCGTCTCGATCGAGCTGGCGCCGCTTGGAGTGGATGTCGCGGAGGCGCGCGCAAAGATCGCCGGCCGGGGCGTGCTCGTCGGGTTCATGCGTCCGGGCGTCCTGCGCGCCGCCACCTACCTGGGGATCGAGGACGAGGACATCGAGCGGGCAACCGAGCTGATCCCGCGCTCGCTGGGAGCCCTTGTCAGCGCCTGAGAGCCTGGCGCTCGAGCTCGAGCAGCTCGTCCGCAAGTTGCAGGCCGACAAGCGGCTGCCGAGCATCGCGGCCGCCGTCGTGCGCGACGGCGAGATCGTCTGGGAGACAGCCGTCGGCCTCGCCGGCGTGGACGCAGGCCTTGAGGCGACGCCCGACACCCAGTACCGGATCGGCTCGATCACCAAGACGTTCACCGCTGTCGCCGTCATGCAGCTCCGGGACGAGGGCAAGCTCGACCTGGAGGATCCCCTCGACCGTCATCTCGAAGGCGCCGCGCCCGCGCCGGCGCTGCGACGTCTGCTCTCGCACACGTCCGGGATCCAGCGCGAGCCGCCCGGAGATGTCTGGGAGACGCTCCGGTTCGCGCCGGCGGAGGAGCTGCTCGGCGTCCTGGAGGAGGCAGAGCAGGTGCTGCCGCCCGGGGCGCGCTGGCACTACTCGAACCTCGCCTTCTCACTACTCGGGCTGATGGTCGCGCGGATCTCGGGGCTCCCGTACGAGCGCTATCTCAAGGAGCGAATCCTCGGACCGCTGGGGCTCGAGCGAACGTCGCTGCGCCCCCAGGAGCCGGCGGCGGTTGGCTACCTCGTCCAGCCCTATGCGGACGACGTCTGGGAGGAAGCACCGGTCGAGACGGGCGGCTGGATCCCCGCCGGCCAGATGTGGGGGACGGTTCGCGACCTGTGCCGCTGGGCCGCCTTTCTCGTCGATCCGGATCCAGCGGTGCTGGAGCCCGAGAGCGCGGAGGAGATGCGGGTCGCCCAGTCGCTGTCCGACCACGAGCGCTGGACGGGGGGTCACGGGCTGGGTCTCAGCCTGCGCAGGGACCGTGAGCGGATCCTGATCGGCCACGGCGGCTCGATGCCCGGCTTCATCGCCGGCCTGTACGTGTCGCCTGCGGACAAGATCGGCGCGGCCGTGCTGACGAACTCGACCTCCACGAACGTCGAGGAGCTGACGCTGAAGCTGATCGAGCGCACGGTCGAGGAAATGCCGGCGCCCCCGGAGGAATGGCGCGTCCAGGATCCTCCACCCGGCGAGCTCGAGAGCGTGCTCGGCCTCTGGTTCATGGAGGGGACACCGCTCGTCTTCCGCTGGAAGAAGGGCAGGCTCGAGGCGGGCTTTCCCGACGCGCCCGACTGGGTTCAGCCCTCGGCCTTCCGGCGGGAGGACGAGAACCTCTACCGGACGATCTCGGGGCCGGAGCAGGGCGAGCGGCTCCGGCTCGTCCGCGACGACGAGGGCCGCGTCGAGCGGATGTACTGGGCGACGTACCCGGTCACCCGGCAGCCCGGGGTGTGGGGTCGACAGAACAGCGACTGCTGATCGCCGGCTACAACGCGCGCCGAAGCGCTCGCCTGGCGCTACTCGTACTGGAGCGCTTCGAGCACGTTCAGCCGTGAGGCGCGCCGCGCCGGGAAGATCGCCGCGATCAGACCGACGACGAGCGCGGCGATCACGAACACGAGCAACGACGTCACGGGCCAAGCGACCACGAGGAAATCGACCCGAAGGATCAGCAGCACCGCGAGCACGATCCCGAGGGAGATCCCGATCGCCGCGCCGATCAGCGCCGTGATCACGCTCTCGTAACGGATCATCCTCCGCACCTGCCGGCGCGTCATCCCGACCGCGCGCAGCATGCCCAGCTCGCGCGTGCGCTCGAAGACGGTCAGGACGAGCGTGTTCACGATCCCGAACAGGCTGACGATCACGGACAACGCGAGCAGGACGTAGAGGACGTTGAGGATGTTGTTGAGCCCGCTCGCCTGGTTGTCCTTGAACTGCTGCTGGTCCTGAACCTTTGCGTTCGGGAAGCCGGCGAGCGCCTGGTCGAGCTTGGCCGTGTTCGCGGGGTCGACGCCGCCGGCGAGCGTCACGAACACGAACAGGTCCTTGGGCTGCGAGAACACGCGGTCGAAGGCGGCGGTGCCGATCGTGACCCGCCCGAACGGAGAGCCCCCGGCCGGTGGGTCGAAGATGCCCTTGACCTGGAAGGTCGGTCTCGCGCCGTCGGGGACGAGCAGCCGCACACTCGAGCCGAGCCGGAGGTGATGATCCTTGGCGAAGTCCTTGTCGACGAATGCGCCGTCGGCTCCGAGCGTGTCCATCGTCGCCTGCGATCCCTGGGTCCAGTCAAGCTTGAAGACCTTGCTGGCGCCGGGATTGACGGCGGTCAGGTTGTGCCGCTTCCCGAAGATCTCCGCCTCGCCAACCCGAACGCCCACGATGGCGGTCACCCCTGGCACCTGGCGCAGCGGCTTCTCGACATTCGTCGGGATGGGCGAGTAGTTGTTCTGCGCCGTGACGGCGTAGTCCGTCGCCCAGAGCTTGTCGACCGCGCCGAAGAACGAGCTCCGGATTCCGGCGGCGAGCATCGCGACCAGGGTGACCAGGGCCAGCCCGATCATGAGCGCGGCCGCCGTCGAGCCGGTTCGCTGCGGATTGCGCTGCGCGTTCTCGCGGGCGAGGACGCCGGCCACTCCGCCGACGCGGGCTCCCGGCGCTCCGAGCGCACCGGCGAGCGGGGTGACGAGATGCGACGAGAACAGCGCGACGCCGAAAAAGATGAACAGCGTCCCGACTCCCATGAACAGGAGGATCTGCGTCGTCGAGAGGCCGGGCCCGAAGAGCCCGAACGCGAGGGCTGCGAAGCCGAGCACCGCAAGTGAGCCGGAGCCGACGCCGCGATAGCGCGCGAAGCGTCCGGGGGGAAGGCTGGCGCCCTCCCGCACCGCTGCGATCGGCGGCACGCGGGTCGCCCGCAATGCCGGCCGGAGGCTGGCCACGATCGTGACGAGGATCCCGACCACAAGCGCGACCACGATCGTCCGGCTCTGCAGGAGCAGGCCGCTGTTCGGGAGCGTGAAGCCGACTGCCTCGAAGAGGGCGAACAGGCCCTTGGCCAGCGCCAGACCGAGGAACAACCCGACGACGGAGGCGATCACCCCGATCGCCGTCGACTCGATCAAGACGCTGCGCAGGACCTGGCGCCGAGAGGCGCCGATCGTCCGGAGGGTGGCGAACTCGCGCGTCCGCTGAGCGATCGTGATCGAGAGCGAGTTGGCGATCACGAATGCGCCGACGAAGAGCGCGATCCCGCCGAAGGAAAGCAGGAAGGTCTGGAGGAAGCTGGTGAAGCTCTTGGTGTCCTCGGCGTCCTTCGACGCCTGTGCGGTGCCGCTCCTCACCTGCGTCTCGGGCGGCAGGATCGAGCGGATCTGCTCGAGCAGCGCGGGCTTCGAGACCCCAGGCTTGCCCGCGATGCGGATCTGGTCGAGCTTGCCGGCTTTGTGGAAGAGCTCCTGTGCTGTCCGCAGGTCGAAGCCGGCGAGCGTCGCCCCCCCGATCGAGGCGACCGAGCCGAACTTGACGAGACCCGAGATCCGAAGGAGGTCGGCCGGCCCCTCCGCCTGCACGCGGATGGAGTCGCCGATCTTCAGGTCCTTCTTGCCCGCGGTGGAGGTGTCGACGACGACCTGTCCCGGCCCGGGCCACCGTCCGTCGACCAGGCTGAGGGAGTTGAATCGAGGCTGGGTGGGGTCGACCGAGAAGCCGAGGTTGGGGGCTCCGCCGAACTGGATCACTTTCCCGTTCGAGCCGATCAGCTGCGCCTCGCCGCCGACACCGCCGATCGCCGCCTCGACGTCGGGCAGCGCGCGGACCTTTGCCAGCAGCGACTCGTCGAACGCGGGGGCCTGGACGCCCTGCTGGTCGGAGAGGTCGAAAGCGGACTTGCCGGTGATGGCCGCGTCCGTGCCGCGGTAGACCCCCGTGAAGATGTTGTCGAACGCGTGCGAGATCGAGTCGGTGAGGACGTACGTGCCGCTCACCGTCGCAACTCCGAGCACGATCGCAAATGCCGTCAGGACCGAGCGCAGCTTTCGGCCGAGCAGCCCTTTGAGCGCGACGAGGACCACGGTCTAGCCCGCGCCGAGCTCGGACATCGCCGCGAGCACGTGGTCGGCGTCGGTGCGCTCCATCCGGCGCACGATCAAGCCGTCGGCGAGGAAGAAGATCTGGTCGGCGATCGCGGCGGCGCGGGCGTCGTGAGTGACCATCACCGTTGTCTGGCCGTAGGTCTCGACGGAGTCGCGCATCAGCTCGAGGATCTCGGCGGAGGTGCGCGAGTCGAGGTTCCCCGTCGGCTCGTCGGCGAACATGACGGTCGGCTTCGAGACGAGCGCGCGGGCGATCGCGACGCGCTGTTGCTCGCCGCCTGAGAGCTCGGCCGGGCGGTGCTTGCGCCGGTTCGCTAGCCCGATCTTCCCGATCAGCTCGTCGATCCAGGCGCGCTCGGGCTTCTCTCCCGCGATCGAGAGCGGCAGGAGGATGTTCTCCTCCGCGGTCAGCATCGGGAGGAGATTGAAGAACTGGAACACGAAGCCGATCGAGCGCCGGCGCAGCTTCGTCAGGTCGTTGTCGCCGAGCTTCGTGATCTCCGTGCCGGAGATCGTGACCGAGCCCGACGTGGGGGGGTCGAGCCCGGCGAGGATGTGCATCAGCGTCGACTTCCCGGAGCCCGACGGGCCCATCACGGCCGTCAGCTTGCCGTCGGGGACGTCGAGCGAGACCCCGCGCAGCGCGTCGACGGCGGTCTCGCCGGAGCCGTAGCGGCGCGTGAGCTCTCGCGCCGTCACGACGGCTCCCTCCATGGTGTCAGGTGTCGCGGTCTCGATCGAGGCCATTGTTGGTGCGAACGTATTTAGCAGACTATCGATCGCCAACCAACCCGAAGGCGACCGCGAGGCCGGCGTACACGGCGATGAGCATGTACCCCTCCCAGCGATAGACCTTGCCGTCCCGCAAGACGATCGCGACGAACAGCGCCGCGGCGCCCATCGCGATCAGCTCGATCGGACGGAATGCCAGCGGAAGAGCGGGGGAGACCGCGAACGAGAGGAGAGCGACGGCGGGCGTGACGAGCATCGCCACCTGCGCGCTGGACGAGATTGCGATCTCCGTCGCGAGGTTCATCTTCCCGCGGCGGGCGATCACGATCGCGCCGCCGTGCTCCGCCGCGTTCCCGACGATCGCGACGATCACGGCGGCGATGAAGAACTCGGAGAGATGGGCCGAGTGCGCGAAGCGATCGAGCGCGTGGACGAGGATCTCGCTGACGAAGGCGGTGGCGACGGT
>DASWEE010000099.1:0-3513 GCA_036394915.1 Gaiellaceae bacterium
AGCAACGAGTGGGTCGGGATCTGTCACGCGGTGCTCAACCGGATCGCGCCCGACAGCCACATCGTCGACCTCTCTCACCTCGTCCCACCGCTCGACGTGCTCTCGGGGGCGAGCCTGCTGGCGGACTCACTGCCGTACATCGGCGAGGACGCCGTCGTCCTTGCGGTGGTCGATCCGAACGTCGGCAAGGATCGTGAGGTGGCGATCGAGGCCGTGGGCGGTCGTCTCCTGGTGGGGCCGGACAACGGCCTGCTCGCGCCGGCATGGACGGTGCTCGGCGGCGTCGGCAAGGCGGTTGAGATTGCGTCAGAGGACGTCATCGTCCGGCCGGTCTCGCAGTCGTTCCGCGCCCGCGACACGTTCTGTCCAGCGGCGGCTCACCTTGCCTCCGGGATGGCGCTGGAGCAAGTCGGCCCCGAAATCGATCCGAGCACGCTCACCGAGCTCACCGTGCCCGAGCCGGAGACTCATCCCGGCAAGATCCGCTGCGAGGTCGTCGAGTTCAACCGCTTCGGAAACGTCAAGCTCAACGTGCGCGAAGCTCATCTTGCGGCAGCCGGTCTCGGCGACGCGGAGAAGCTCGAGGTCGAGGCGGCCTCCGGCTCGACCCAGGCGCGGCGGGGAAGCACGTACGCCGATTTCGAGCCGGGCGAGTACGGAGTGCTCTTCGACCCGCGCGGCTGGCTGATGGTGGTGCGCGGGAATCCCGAGAGCGCGCTCCAAGGACTCGGTCTTGCGACCGGCGATCCGGTCTGGATCAGCCCGGCGAGCGCGGGCTAACCCGCGTTCCGACGACCTAACTTAGAGGGACAGCAATGAAGGGTGACTTCAGCCGCTTCACGTTCCGCCCGGGGAAGCGCTACACGAGCGTTCGCCTCCAGCAGGGCCGCGTCACGCTGGATAGCGACTGGAACGAGCAGGCGGCGATCCGCGAGGACCTGGAACGCGTTCGCTTCGAGGACATCGTCGGCACGTCGGCCGTTCCCTGCGGGGAGGGGTTCTCTGTCCGCCACCGCGGAAACGGACTGACACTCTCAGCCGGTCGAATCTACGCCGGCGGCCTCGCATGCGAGTTGGACGAGCCCACGCCACTCGAACAACTCTTGAGGAACCCGCTCACGCCGGCCGCCGGCCGGACCGATTTCCTCTACCTCGACGCCTGGGAGCGCCACCTGACCGCCGTTGATGATCCCGAGCTCCTCGAGCCTGCGCTGGGCGGTGCGGACACGACGACCCGCCTCGAAGTCGCTTGGAGGATCGGAGTCGTCGAGGGCGTCGGCATCTCATCGTGCTCTGATGCAGCCTCGCTGTTGCCGCAACAGCCGAACGGCCTGATGAGCGCGGCGGCGCCAGGCGGTTACAAGGGAGCCGAGAACCGGCTCTACCGCGTCGAGATCCATGGCGATGGTGCGCCCGGAAGTGCCACCTTCAAGTGGTCCCGGGACAACGGCTTCGTCGTCTTCGCAATCGAGGAATTCCTGGACAGGGAAAGCCTGAGGCTCAGGCCGAGGGCGGATCCTGCGCCGGGACTCGCCGTCGGCGACTGGGTCGAGGTCAGCGGCGAGGAGTCCGAGCTGGTCGGCAGTGTCGGCACGCTCGCGCGCATTGCGGACGTTCGCGAGACCACGGTCGTCCTCGACGGCGATGTGTCGCGTCACGGCAGCGAACGGCGTCCTCGCCTTCTTCGCTGGGACCAGCGCAGCGGGGCGACCGTGCCCGTTGCCGCCGACTGGGTCGAGCTCGAGGACGGGATCGAGGTGCGGTTCTCCGAGGGCGAGTTCCGCTCGGGCGACTACTGGACGATGCCGGCACGCCCTGCGACCGGGTCGATCGAGTGGCCCGAGGACAGGCTTCCCGACGGCATCGAGCATCGACTCTGTCCGCTGGCACTCGTCACCTGGGGGCATGCCAAGAACAGGTTCAAGCCGACGATTAGGGACTGCCGGCGGCACTTCTCACCGCTGACGGAGGTCCACGAAGAGCTTGCACGACTCCGACTCGAGATCGCCGAGCTGCGCAGGAAGTTCGAGGGGTAGCTCGATCAGAGTCCCGGAAGCTGCCCCAGTAAGTCGAGCAGCCCACTCACTGGGACGCGCTTGACGACGCCGCGCACGAGATCCGCGGTGGTGGGACTGATGGCCCCGGCCTGCTCGGCGTCGTCGACGGCGCGCACGAGCCCCGAGCGCACGAGCTCGTCGAGCTGCTTCCCCGAGAGCCCGTGCTTCCGGGCGAAGCGGTTCAACGAGTCGCGGCTGCCGAAGGCGAGCACGATCTGCTCGCGCGAGACTCCAAGCTTGCAGGCGGCACCGTCGAGCGCCGAGAGCACGATCTGCTCCGCCACCTCCTCCACGCCCTTCGGGTTCCGCCATTCGCGCTGCACGCACGGGTCGGCCACCTTCGCCGGCGCATAGGAGGCTCCACCCAACGCGAGGTAGACGACGACCAGCGTCGCGGCGGCAGCCGCGGCCAGCGCGATCGCCCGCATCAGACGCTCACCTCTCGCCGAGCGAGCGCGATCGGAACGAGCGCAATGAGTCCGAGCAATGCAGCCGCGAGAAACGCGCGCGAGAAGGCGTTCGTGACCGCGCGGTCGAGCTGATCCTGGAGGGCCGAAGCGAGCTCGGCGTAGGCCGGGTCGTCGTGATCGCCCACGACCTCCTTGACACTGGGGATCCGCGCCTCGTCCTTCGCCTCGTTGACGGCGCCGAGGATGTCGCGTGCAACTCCGATCTTGTCGAGCGGCGGGACATCGCTGTCGAGCACCGCGGCCGTACCGGCCGCGAGCACGTTGTCCTCGCTGCGGTGGAGGTCGGTCGTGAAAATCGGCGTCAGCAGCAGCAGTCCCAGGACGACGCCCCCGTGCCGCGCGGCGATCGTCCACCCGCCGTGGACGGCCTGCGCCGAGCGCCCGGCGAGCGCCCGCTCGGTCAGTGCGGAGAGGGCGAGCCCGAGCCCTGCGCCAACGGCGAGCTGCGGGGCCACCGTCCAGCCGGCTCCCGCGTGGGGAAGCCAGCCGAGCGCCGCTAGGCCGCCGGCAATCAGGACGACGCCCGACGGGGCCCGCGCCCAGGACGGCGTGATCGCACGCCCGAAGCGCGTGGCCGCCAGTGCCGCGACCGGCATGATCGTCACGACGAGTCCGGCTGCGAGCGGCTCGAGCCGCCAGCCGTTGATCAGCAGGATCACGAGCAGGAACAGCGCGCCCACGAGCGCGCCGGAGATCAGCAGCAGAGCCGCGTTCGCACGGAGGTGCGGCCTCTCGACCGGCTCGCGGACGGGAATTGCCCGCACGCCGCGAAGTGCCACGAGTCCCACCAGCACAGCAGGCGCCTGCACGAAGAAGATCGACTCCCAGCCCAGCAGCTGGGTCAGGATCCCGCCGGCGGCTGGCCCGAGTGCCGCGCCGGCGATCCCGGCCAGCGCCCAGACGCGGGCGGCCGAGGCGTCCGCCCCGGTCGCCTGGCTGAGGAGGTCGAGGGCGGCGCACACGACCAGCGCTCCCGCGAGTCCCTG
>DASWEE010000100.1:0-8843 GCA_036394915.1 Gaiellaceae bacterium
CGCCCTGTTCCTGCTCGGCGGCCTCGTCCAGATCAACCCGGTGTGGCTCTGGGGCCCGTACCACCCGTACCTGTCGACGAACGGCGCCCAGCCGGACTGGTACATGGGCTGGCTGCTCGGCGCCTTACGCCTGATGCCGCCTCTCGAGATTCACGTCGCCCGTTACACGATCCTCCCCAACCCGTTCATCGGCGGGGTGCTGTTCCCGGGGCTCGTGTTCACCCTTCTCTACGCGTGGCCCGCGCTCGAGCGGCGCTTCACCGGCGACCACGCGCGCCACGACCTGCTCGACCGCCCTCGTGACGCACCAGTGCGCAGTGGGTTGCTGGCGGCGCTCTTCACTTTCGTCGCCGTCCTCTTCATCGCCGGCTCGGCCGACCAGGTCGCGGTGCACTTCCAGATCTCCTACGAAGCCCAGCTCTGGATCTTCCGGGCCGCTGCGCTCGTGCTCCCCGTCCTTGCCTTCTACGGCACTCGCAGCGTGTGCCGGGAGCTCGCCGCGCGCGAGGCTCATCCGCTTCGGGGCTGGACAGGACAGGTGGTACAGCGCACGCCGGCCGGCGGGTTCGAGCGGGCCGAGCGGGGGCCGGACTACTCGACGATCCGCCGCGACTCCGAGTAGACGTTCACGCGGCCCTCGCGGACGAAGCCACAGAGCGTCACACCCCGGTCGCGGCCGAGCTCGACCGCGAGGCTCGAGGGGGCCCCGACTGCGACGAGCACCGGGCAGCCGGCGACGGCCGCCTTCTGCACGAGCTCGAACGACAGCCGGCCGCTGACGCAGAGAATCGAGTCCGCCAGCGGGAGGAGGCCTTCCGCGGACGCCCAGCCGATCACCTTGTCCATCGCGTTGTGCCGCCCGACGTCCTCCCGCGCGCAGCGCAGCCCGCCGCGAAGGTCGAACAGGCCGGTGGCGTGGAGGCCGCCCGTGGCCGCGAACGCCGCCTGTGACTGCTCGAGCGCGGCCGGCAGGCTCTCGACGAGCGCCCGAGACACGCGCAGGCCGCTCTTGATGCGAGGCGCCTCGACCGCGACGGCCTCCAGCGCTCCCTTTCCGCAGACGCCGCACGACGAGGAGGTGTAGAAGCTCCTCCGCAAGGCCTCCGGGTCGAAGCCCGGCGCCTCGACCTCGACCGTGTTTGCGGCCAGGTCCGGCGGCAGCTCGGCACGTCGGGCCGGGATGCCCTCCGAGAGGCAGAAGCCGAGCGCGAGCTCCTCGTCGTGACCGGGCGTGCGCATCGTGACGGCGATCGCGCATCCGTTCACTCGGATCTCCAGCGGCTCCTCGACGGCGACCCGGTCCGGCACGCGGCGCCCGTCCGGCAATCGCAGCACCTCCAGCTCGGCGCTCGAGTACGGCGTCTGGTTCGAGGGCCTCGCCACGATCGCCCCTACGCTAACGCGCGCTCAGATAGCAGGGTTCGCGCGAGCCGACGACGGGGTCGCGACCTTCTAGCCTGCCCGCCACACCGCTATTCGGGACGACTCGTGATGTGGAGGTAGATCTTGTCGGCCTCGCCGCACTCGTTTCTGAGCGCGATCTGGCCGGTTCGGCCGTCTCCCTTGTACGAGATCTCCGCATCGTCCTCGCCCTCCCGCTCGTGGAAGAGCAGCGTGTACCCGACGTCTTTGATGGCGCTTAGATAGGCGTCGTAGCCCTCTTCGACACTGCCGGCGTACCTGCCGTCGATGACCTTCGACGGGCCGGCTTCCGACTGCTTCACATACGTCACTCCGCTCGGCTGCGGAAAGCCTGATGGAAGTTCCACGCTGTCGGAAAGCGGCGAGGACCTGCAGGCTTCCTTTGCTTCGGGCGACGCGACCTCGCCGCCGGTGTCCGTTTCCTTCCCGGCGTTGTCCGACCCTCCACCGCCGCACGCGGCGAGAGCAAACGTCGCGAAGAGCACGAGCGACAGGAGCCTCAACGTGCGCGCCACAGAGATCCCCCTTCGTTGTTGACCGGCGATTCTAACCAGACGTCGCATGGAGAATCAGCAGGTCAGAATCAAGATGGGGTGCCATAGGGGCCCTGGTTTGAAAAACCTGCGTCTACAGTTCCGCCCCCGTGAGCTTGGCACTCCAGATCGTCGTCACCGGTCTAGCTGCGGGGGGCGTCTACGGGGTCGTCGCGATCGGTTACACGCTGATCTACCGCCTGACGGGAGTCGTCCACTTCGCCCTCGGCGATTTCATCGCGCTCGCCGTGTTCGCGACCTTGCTCGTCGCCGCCGGAACCGGGCCCGTAACGCAGACGAGCGTCGGGGGCGCCCGCTTCGTGCTCGCGCTCGCGATCGGGCTGGCCGTCTGCGTTGCCGCGGGAGCGCTGACGTACCTCCTGGCGATCAAGCCGTATCTCGACCGCGGCTCGACGATCGGCTGGGTCGCCGTCACCGTCGCCATCGCGTTTGCGATTCGCGCCGTCCTCTCTGCGGTCTTCAAGCGCCCGAGCTACGTCTTCCCGGATCCGCTTCCCTTCCGCGACATCGGCAAGGGGGGAGTGGTCTCGATCGCCGGAGCCTCGATTCAAGTGCGGGCGTTCTTCGTCATCGCCCTCGCCGTCGCCCTCGCGGCGCTTGCGACCTGGACCCTGGAGCACACGCGTTCGGGCCGGGGCTTGCAGGCGATCGCCTCCGACCTCGAGGGAGCGCAGGTGGTCGGAATCCCCGTCACCCGACTCGTTGCGGGAGCCTTCGGGGTCGCCGGCGGCCTCGCCGGGCTCGTCGCGATCGCCGCCGCCCCGAGCGCGCCCTTTGACGTCGACAGCGGAACGCTGCTGGGAGTGAAGGGGCTCGTCGCCGCCGTGATCGTCGGCTTCGGCTCTCCGTGGCGTGCCTTCGCCGCCGGGCTCACGCTCGGAGTGGCCGAGGCGACGATTGCGAGCGCGAGCATCTCGGGAGTCGAGCTCGGCCCGGCTTACCGCGATGTGCTCCCGATCGCGGTCGCGCTCCTTGTCGTCGCGCTGCGGCGCCGCCCGGCGCTGGAGCTCGAATGAGGAGCGCCGCTCTCACCCGGACCGGAACTGCGATCGCCGCAGCCGCGCGCGACGCCCGGCGGGCCTGGGGCTGGCCGGCGCACGCCGCTGCCGCCGGGGTCGTCCTGGCCCTCCTCGCTCCCCTCTTCCTCGACTCGATCGACGTGCAGAGCCTTGCGAGCTGGCTCTACCTCGCACTTGCCGCGACCGGCCTCGGCTTCGCCGTCGGGCTCGCCGGAATGCCCTCACTTGGCCAGGGAGCGTTCATGGCGATCGGAGCCTTCACGGCCGCCCTCCTGCGAACGAAGGCTGGAGCAGGCCCGTTCGAGGCGGCGCTCTCCGGGTTGGTCGTCGCGACGCTCGCCGGCCTCGTGCTGGGAGTCGCCTTCGTCCGCCTGGGCCGGGTCCTCTTCGCGGTCGCCACCTGGCTGCTCGCCTGGCTCGTCGCGCTGACGCTGGCCGCGTTCCCCGCGATCTCCGGCGGCGCCCAGGGACTCGTGATCTCACGAGGTTCTCTGGGCGAGACGGCGCACTACGAGCTCGCACTCGTGCTCGTGGTGATCTCATCGCTTGCGCTCTTCGCGATCGCGCGGGGCGCGCCAGGGCGGGCGCTCTCGGCCCTCCGCGAGCGCCGCGCGGCCGCGCTCGCGCTCGGAGTGCGCGCGACCCGCCTGCGGCTCGGCGCCTTCGTCGGCTCGGCGGGAATCGGCGGCCTCGCCGGCGCCCTCAGCGTCCAGCTCGCGGGTATCGCAGACCCGGCGGGATACGGGCCCTTCCTCTCCTTCAAGCTCTTCGCAGCCGTGCTCCTGGGCGGGATGACGAGCGCGATCGGAGGCATCGCCGGCCTGGGCGTGATCTCCGGTATCACGCACCTCTCCCACTGGATCGGCGCGCTCGAGCACCTGTCGACGACGCGGTTCGATCCGATGCTCGCAGCCCTTCTGCTCCTCGCCGTCCTCGGCCTCGGGGGCCAGGGGCTCGTGCCCTTCCTCCGCAGGCGCTCGTGGAGGGTCGGCCGCCCTGCCGCGCCCGCGGCGTCCGCTTCCAGGCCGGCCCCGGCAGCCGGCGCCGTCCTCGGTGCCCACGGAATCAGCAAGAGCTTCGGCGGCCTCGTCGCCCTCGCCGATCTCAGCCTCGAGGCGGGTCCCGGAACGATCCTCGCCCTGATCGGCCCCAACGGGTCGGGGAAGACGACCGCGCTCCGCACCTTCTCCGGCACGCTCGTTCCCGATTCCGGACGGATCGAGCTTGACCGCGAGGCGATCACAGAGGAGCCGCTCGAAGGCCGCGTCCGGAGGGGTATCGTCCGCACGCTCCAGCGGACGGCCGTGTTCGAGGGCATGACCGCGCTCGAGAACGTGCTCGTCGGAGCAGATCTCCGCCGTCGCCACGCCGGGGCGGTCCGGACGGTGCTCGCGACGCCGAAGTCGCGGGCCGAGGACGAGCGCGCGCGGGCGGGCGCACACGGCCTCCTCGAGGTCGTCGGGCTCGGCGCCGCAGCAGAGACCCCGGCGGCCGAGCTCTCGTCCTCGGAACAGCGGCTGGTGATGCTCGCGTCCGCGCTCGCAGGATCGCCGCGTGTGCTCCTGCTGGACGAGATCTCCGCAGGCGGATCGGCCGAGGACGTCGGGCGGATCTCCCGCGTGCTCGACGAGCTACGCCGGAGCGGCCTCTCGATCGTCCTCGTCGAGCACAACCTGCGGCTCGTGCGGGCCGTCGCCTCCAGCGTGATCGTGCTCGACCACGGGCGCGTGATCGCGAGCGGGAGCCCCGACGCGATCGCACGCCTGCCGCGCGTTCGGGAGGCCTACCTCGGGACGCACCGTCTTTAGACTCAACGGCGTGCGGCGCTCAGGGCCGATCTTCGTCCTCTGGCTTGCCCTGCTTGCGGGTTGCGGCGGCTCCGGGGCGCATTCCGAGCAGACGCTCGAGATCGCCGTCAACGCGTCGTTCTCGAAGACGCCTTACGTCGCCGAGACGATCGCGAACGGCGCCTCGCTGGCGGTGCTCGAGCTGGAGCAGAACCGCCCGCTCGTGATCGGCGACACCACCTACAAGCTCGAGGTCAGGCGATTCGACACCGGAGGCTCCCCGATCACCGCCGTCAGCAACATCCGCCGGGCGGTCGCCGAGCACGCGATCGCGATTCTCGACGAGGGGACGGGAGTCGGCGCCTCCTGGGAGGTCGCGAACGCGGCCCACATCCCGATTGCAATCCTCTACCAGGGCGGGATCGACCTCGTCGATCCGGCGAAGCGGCCGAACGTCTTCCGAATCGTCCCGACCGATCACGGCGTCGCCTACCGCCTCGCCGAGTACCTCGTTCCCAAGGGCCTGAAAGTCGCCCTCCTCCACGATGACTCGGGCTACGGCCAGGAAGGAGCCGCAGTGCTCGCGCGGGCGTTCGCCCAGAATCCGGAGGCGCTCGCCGCGCGCCTCACGCTCCCCTCCGCTGCCTCGGATCTCGCCCCCCAGCTGCTCGCCGCGCGCCGCTCGGGGGCAACCGCCGTGCTCGTCTGGGCACAGGCCCCCGTGATCGCCAAGGCATTGATCGCGGCCAGGAGCTCGGGCTGGCACGTCCCGTTCTACACGCCCCCCGCCGGTGCCGACCCACTCGTCCGGCAGGAACTGGCCGATCACCCCGAGTGGGTGGACGGTCTCACCTTCGCCTCCGGACGGTTGACCGCAGAAGGAGGCCCGGTCCCCTTCTACAGCTTCGAGTCGAAGTATCGGGCGGCGTTCGGGGTCGAGAGCGTCGGCGTGAAGACGAAGGCGGGCAAGCCCGTGATCCAGCCGCCCGAGTACGCCACGTACTCCTACGACTTCGTCCGCCTGCTCGTTTCCGCGCTTCAGGGTGCGGGAGGAGCAGGCGACCGCGAGAAGGTGCTCGCCGCGCTCAACCAGGTCACGATCCACGGCGCCAACGGCGACGAGCGCGGGTTCAACGTCAAGAACCATGAGGGGGTCGTCGACGACGATGTCTACTTCGCGCGCTTCGACGACATGACCTACCGGCCCGTGAAGGACGACCCGCTGTCGTCGACGCTGCCCGTGATCTCCCAGATCCAGCCGTGAGACTCCAGGTTCTCGGCGGGGTGATAGCGGGTGCCGCCACGCTGGCCGCCCCGGCCGCGGCACGTGAGCTGGTGTTCTTTCCGACGCCCGCGACGCCGCTGAGCACCTCGCCTCCGCTGACGGGGGCGGAGCTCTCGTTTCCGAACGTGTTCCATCCCCCGGTCGAGAGCCACGAGCTGATCGACGTCGGCCTCGACGAGAGCGGCTCGGTGGTCGGGGTGAAGGTCACCCAACGGCTCGTGCTGCACCAGACCGCGGACTACCGGCTCACGATTCCGGCACCTGTTCTGGATGTCGAGTCCGCCGCCGGAAGCGAGTCGCTGCCAGGTCAACGGCGGGGGGCAATCCTCTGGCAGGGGTTCGCGAGCGGGCGGAGAATCCTCGCTGCGCGCGCACGGCTCGACCCCAGGGCGGCGTCGTCGCTACCGCTTCGCGTCCGGGTCTCGGGGCTACGGCGTCGCGCGGGAAGGTTCGACATCGCGATTCGCCTCCACAACGCGACGCAGATCTCGGTCACCACCTTCTCCGGCGACGGGGACCGCCCCACGCTCGCGAAGATCCTCGACACGCTGCGGCGCGATCCCGGCGGGAGCACGCTCGGACGGGGGACGTACGTCGCGGTCACGCGTCTGACCCGAAAGGTGCGCGTAACAGTCGACGCCCCGCTGCGCGTCGTCGGCCGCCTGCGGTTCGGAGGGGGATCGACCGCCACGGGGAAGCTGAGCTTCGCCGCCGAGCTCGGCGGCGGCAAGCCTCTCGACCGCATGGTCCATCTGCGGGGCGACGCTATGGGGCCGGGCCTCCCCATGCTCACGCTCACCGTCGAGCCTCGCGTCCCCGCCGGCGAGCTCCGTCCCCCGGCCGGTCGCACGTGGGTAGAGGCAATTGGCCTGGACCGGCGACTGAACGGCCGGAGACTGCTGGGGCAGGCGCTCGAGGCCTCGCTCCGGCTCGCCCGGGTTCGCCAGTACCGGACCTACCTGGCCAATCCCGACCTGCTCGGAGCCGCGACCGCGCGCTACGTCTACAGCTCGGCGCCGAGGGCCGCGGAGGTGCGGCCGGCGCCCGCCCGCTCGAACGGCGGCGGGCTCGGCCCGGCGGTGATCGCGCTCATCGCCGTGGGAGCAGTGGTCGGCGCAGGAGGACTCGCCGTCCTCTGGGCTCACTCGTGATTAGACGCCGAGCGCGAAGAAAGTGACGTTCCCGGTGAACGGGTCGGTGTACTCCATCAGCACCGAATGGACGTCCGAGATCGCGATCTTCCAGCAGACGTCGCCCGTCGCCGACTGCCCTTCGGAAAGCTCGTCCGCGAGCAGCCCGTCGATCAGCGTCCCGCACGCAGGACCGGCATCGTCGTAGAGCTTCCCGGCCGCGGTGAGCAGGTCGAGCGAGAACGGAGAGAACGAGGCCGGATCGGGCGCCGTGCGCGTGACCGCTACCCGGGCGAGGAGGAACTGGTGTCCGGCCGGCACAGGCTCGGGGAGGCTGTCCGGATCGCCGCGCTGGGCGTCGAGGATCGCCTGCGTCTGGTTCGGGTCGGCCCAGAGCACCTTCAGCTGCCAGGCCTCGTCGATCTGAGCTGCCGTTCCGACCGGGACCGGATTGTCGTGGGTTCCCAGGGTGGGCGGCGGTGGAGGCGGAGGCGGCGGCGGTGGCGGGGGTGGAGGCGGATTCCCGGGCTGGATCTGAATCACGACCTCGCAATCGGCACCGACCCGGTCGGTCGGGTCGGCGTAGACGACGTCCTTGCCGCGGCCGCACGAGATCCGGTCGGCGCCGAGCCCGCCGTAGAGCCGGTCGTTGCCGCCGCGTCCGTACAGCCGGTCGTTGCCGGCCCCGCCGTAGATCGTGTCCGCGCGCGCAGTCCCGCGCAAGACGTCGCTTCGAGCCGACCCGCGGATGGTGGCAGCCGACGCCAGGCCCGCGACGACGAGGCTTGCGAGCAGGGCGAACATGAATATGGCCCGGGAAGAGCCCATGAGGACTAAGTCTGCAGGGACGGACGCGGATCCGCAATGGGCCGAGCGGCCTATCCGCCTGGCCCTCCGGACCTAGTCGATCCGCGACACGATGACCGGCGCAGTCGAACAGGCGAGGGGTAGTGGCGTCATTTGCAAGACGCCCGCGGCGCTCCACCGCCGACCGGTATGCATTGACGCCCGGCGAGCGTCGCGCCACCCGCGATCACCTTGATGCGCAGAAGGTCGCCGATCCGTCCCGGCTTCACCACGCGGACGCTGAAGATCGAGCCGACGGCCAGCGACCGGTTCACGAACTTCCGGCTTCGCAGCTTGCCCGCTCCATTGGTCGTTCCGGTCTCGACGACTCCGGTGCCGCTCAGCTTGACGCTCGCGCCTGGCGGCGCGTTGAAGACGTTGACGGCGCGGTAGCGGACGGCCGTGCGGCTCTGCGACCCATAGGGCGCAATGAGAATCTTCGCGCGAATCGTGCGGGCCGTGGACTTGCCTCCGCCCAGCCGGCCGACGATCGAGTATTGGATTGCGTCTCCCGGGGGGAACAGGAACACGCTGTTGGAGTCGTCCGGGTCGGATGTGTCGGCGGACGCTGCCGTCATGGCCGCGACGAGGATCGCGCCGCCCGTCTTGCCGGCCCGCGACAGCGCGTTCAGCTGAAGCGTCGCGGACTTCGAGGCGCCCGGGCTCAACGTCGCGATGGGGCAGTGCACGATGAAGGCGAGGCCGCTGATGACATCCTCCTTCGTGCAGCGAGCCCCGTCGCTGACCGCACCCGAGACGATCTTCGCCTTTTCCGTAACCATGCCGATGTCGAGCGTCAC
>DASWEE010000101.1:0-12337 GCA_036394915.1 Gaiellaceae bacterium
TAGCGGCGTCAGAAAACGGGCTCGGCGCCAAGGGAGAGCCAATCGCCTGAGGCGCGACACCAAAGGATGGCTAGCCCGGCGGTAGGCCGCTCACGAGCCGGCCGTCCGGGCGAAACTCCAAGCGTGAGCTAAACCTGTAGAAGCTCTGACCGGTGCGTCCGCGGACGGGGGTTCGATTCCCCCCGCCTCCAACGCTCGCCGAGCCGGCCGAAAGGCCGGCTCGAGCTCGCTTCACGGGGGAAACCGGGTTTCCCCCGTGGGCCCCCTCGTTAAGCACACGCGCTTCCCGCGGTGTGGCTTCGCCGGGCGGAGCCCGGCGAAGCAGATTGGCGCGGGGACGACCCGGAAGCACCTCGCGGCGTATAACTCCCCTATGTCCGTGACCGCCGGAGAGCGGCGGATCGTCTCGGTACTCGTGGCGGACGTGGCTGCCTCGACATCCATCGCCGAGCAGCTAGGTCCCGAGCGATCCAAGTTCCTCTTCGACGAGGTCGTACGGCTGATGCGGGAGGAGGTCGAGCGCTTCGGCGGCACCGTCGCGCAGCTGACCGGCGACGGCATCCTGGCGCTTTTCGGAGTGCCTATCGCGCACGACGACGACTCCGAGCGCGCCGTTCGCGCCGCGCTTGCGATCCGCGAGGCGCTCGACGTCTACGCCGCGGACGTCGCGTCTGCATACGGCTTCGAGCTTCGTGCGCGCGTCGCCGTCAACACAGGCCCGGTCGTGGTTCCGGCCGGCGACGCGCCGCCGCACGTCCTCTACAACGCGCTCGGCGATACCGTCAATGTGGCCGCGCGCCTGCAGGCGCTTGGGGATGTGGTTGTTGGATCGGCGACGGCACGCCACGTCGACGAACTGTTCGAGCTCGACGAGCTCGGCGAGCTCGAGCTGAAGGGAAAGAGCCAGACGATCGCTGCCTTCCGCGTGGCGGGGATCCGCGCGCAAACTGCCGCGCGCCCAGAATCGCCGCTCGTCGGCCGCGAGAAAGAGCTGGAGGCGCTCAAGCAGGTCCTCGATGGGCTGCTCGACGGAAGTGGCGCGGTTGTCGCCATCGCAGGCGAGCCTGGAATCGGAAAGTCGCGCCTCGTCGCCGAACTGGAGAAGCGCTTCGTCGGGCGCGTCCGCTTCCTCGCCGGTCACGCCGTCTCCTACGCCGAGACCATCCCTTACTGGCCGGTGCGTGAGCAGCTGAGGGCCTGGCTCGGACTCGGCGTCTCCGATTCCGAGGGCCGTGCCCGCCTGGAACTGCGGGCGGAGCTCGCCGTCATGCTCGCCGAAGAGGCAGAGGAGGCGTATCCCTTCCTCGCCACCCTGCTCGGCCTGGCGCTCGAGCCGGAGCACGAGCTGCGGATCCGCGACCTTGCCCGCGACGCCGTCCAGCAGGAGACCTTCTATTGGCTCTACCAGCTCGTCTGCGCGCTTGCGCGAGAACGCCCGCTCTGTCTGGTGCTCGAGGATCTCCACTGGTCGGACGAGGCCACCCTCTCGCTGCTCGACGAGCTGCTTCCAGCGGCCGAGCAGAGCGCTGTCTGCTTCCTGCTCGTTCATCGCAGCGAGCCCGACCATCCCGCCTGGCAGCTCGTCGACCGTGCCCGTAGGCGCTTCCGGCGCTCGTTCTTGGAGCTCGAGCTGGAGCCGCTTCCGGACGTGGACACGCGCGCCCTCGCAGAGGCGGACGCGGGAGGAGAGCTGCCGGAGGACCTCGCGGAGCTCCTCGCCGAGCGGACAGGCGGCAACCCCTACTTCGTCGGGGAGGCGATCCGCGATCTGCGCGAGCGCGGGGCGCTCAAGCGGGAGAACGGCGGCGTCGTGCTCGTGGGCGAGGCAGCGATTCCGGCCGCGCTTCAAGAAGCGTTGCAGGCGCGGCTCGACCGGCTCGATCCCGAGGCGCGCGAGCTGGTCACGACGGCGGCCGTGATCGGGCGCTCCTTCGGCCTTCCCCTGCTCGAGCGGCTCCTTCCCCGGGCGCGGCTGCTGCCGACCCTCTCCGAGCTCCAGTGGCTCCAGCTCGTGGTCGAGGAGCGGAGCGGAGTCGCGCCCGAGTACCGCTTCCGGCACGGGCTCGTGCAGGAGGCCGCCTACGCGACGCTCGTCCAGGCCCGCCGGCGCGAGCTCCACCTGCGGGTGGGCGAGGCGCTCGTGGAGCTCCACCGCGACTCGCCGGCGGAGGTGTACGGGCTGCTCGCCCGCCACTTCGCCGAGGCCGACGAGCCCGAGCGCGCGGTCGAGTACCTGCTGAAGGCGGGCGACGCGGCCCGGGCGGCCTACGCAGAGGAGGAGGCGATCGAGCTCTACCGCCGGGCGCTCGGCTTCATGGAGCGAACCGAGGACGAGGTGCGCGCGCGCGCGACGCTGCTCAAGATCGCGCTCACCCACCACCTCGCCTTCGACTACCGCGCCGCCAACGAGGCGTTCGGCGAGGCGTTCGAAATACCCGCGCCCGCGCCCGCGCAGCTGGAGCCGACCGAGCGGATCACCTGGGTGACCGGGACGCCCTGGCCCCATGAAGAGACGGCACCGGGCTTGTCCAAGAGCGACCTCGCGAACTGGGTCACATGCAATCTCTTCCGAGGGCTCGTCGCGATCGGGCACGACCTCGATATCCGGCCCGATCTCGCCGAACGCTTTACCGTCTCGGACGACGGGCGGTCGTACCGGTTCACGCTTCGCCGGGGCGCCCGCTGGAGCGACGGCGCGCCGGTCACGGCGGAGGACTTCGCGTTCACCTTCGGCCGGATGGCCGAGGACGAAGCGGAATCTGCGTCCTGGCTCGACGGGGTGAGCGCGAGCGCAGTTGACGAGCGTACGTTGGAGATCCAGCTGCACGAGCCGCGAAACCACTTCCTGTACCTGCTCGGCCAGCCGCTGCTGTTCGCCTGGCCGCGGCACGTCCACGAGCAGCGGGGACGAGGCTGGTACAGAGACCTCCCGCTCGTCAGCAGCGGTCCGTTCGTGCTCACCCACCGCGACGCGAGCCGCCTCGTGATCGAGTCCGCTCGCACCTGGGACGGGGCGCGCGGAAACGTCGGCGAGGTGACGATCGACAAAGCCTCACCGGCGGCAGCAGGCGAACGGTGGCGAAGCGGCGAGTACGACCTCATCTACGAGATGCTCGCCACGCTCGCGGGCTCTCCCGCAGACGAGGAGACGGTCGTGCAGCGGGCGCCCGGGGGGTTAACGAACTATCTCGGACTTGTCGCGAGACGGGCGCCGCTCGACGACGCCCACGCCCGTGTCCGCCGCGCCCTCGCGCACGCAATCGACCGGCACGGGCTGCCGCCGGCCGTCGGAAGAACCCCGGCTGCTACAGGCGGACTCCTTCCGCCGGCGATCCCCGGCCACTCGCCCCGTGTCGCCCCGGCGTTCGACCCGGACCGTGCCCGCGCCCTGTTAAGCGAGGCGGGCCACCCCGACGGACGTGGTCTCGGCGAGATCGTGCTGGCGCATTTCGCGATCTCGGAGGAGGCGGCGTCCGTCATCGCGGCCCAGCTGGCGGCGGTCGGCGTTCGCGTTCGGAGTCTCCCCGCCCACTCCAACGCCGCTCTTGAGGCCGCGATCAAGGAGCGCGCCCATGCCTACACCTGGGCCACGGGCTACGAGTTCCCCGATCCGGGCGGCGGCTTCCTCGCACCGCTCCTCCGCTGGGGCACGTGGCTCTACCGTGATGAGCAGCTCGAGCAGCTGCTGGCCCGAGCGGCCGCGCTCCGCGACCAAGACGAGCGCCTGCGCACGTGCCGCGAGTTCGAGCGGATCTGGATCGGCGAGCAGGCGGCCGTGGTGCCGCTCGCGTACTACGACAGCCTGTTGTGGCGGCGTCCCTGGGTGACTGGCATGTGGGCAAACGCGATCGCGAGGTCGACGTTCGCCGAGGCGATCGTCAGGCGGCCCTAATCCCTCTCTCCGACGAGGCTGATGCGCTCGAGCATGGCGTGCTCGGACCTGGAGGCAACCCCTCAAACAGGTCGCCTGCCCGCTTGAGCCAGCCGCGCGTCGCGGCCGGACCGCGAAACGTCGGCGAGTTCTGATGCCGGAGCCGCCCCGACTCCGTGAGCTCGAACAGGGTCGCGGCTTGAATCCGAAGAAGCCTTGGGCCACCTGTCTCTTCAGGCGCGCCCATCTTTTCGAGCTTAGCTGCGCTTATCGATCTTGGATAAAGCCGGGTGGTCTTATCAACATCCGATAAGAGAGATAAGATCGACGCGATGGATCCGCGGATCAATCCGTACACCCCGAATGCCGGTGCGCGTCCGCCGGCGCTCGTCGGTCGCGATGCGGAGCTCGAGAGCTTCGAGATTCTGCTAGAGCGACTTCGCCGCGGCTATGCAGAGCAGTCGATGCTGATCACCGGCCTCCGTGGAGTCGGCAAGACGGTCTTGCTCGGCGCTTTCGAGGGCCGCGCGCTGAACAGCGGCTGGGTCACCGTGTCCGCGGAGATCACGAAGAACGAGGATTTCGGGCCGCGCATGGGAGGCATGGTCCGGCGGGCCCTCTTTCAGGTTGCGCCCAAAGCATCCTGGACCGACAGGATCAGACGCGCTGCGGGTGTGCTCAAGTCGTTCTCGCTGACCGTCTCGTCGGAGGGGGCGGTGACAGCCGGAATCGACATCGATCCCATCGAAGGCGTGGCCGACACCGGCAATCTGAGCGACGATCTGACCGATCTGCTCGTCGCCCTCGGGGAGGCCGCCCAGGAGCGAGAGACCGGCGTCGTCTTCCTCGTGGACGAAGTTCAGTTTCTGCGTGCCGGCGAGTTCGAGGCCTTGATCGCAGGGCTGCACAGGACTGTCCAGCGGGAGCTTCCGATCACCCTTGTCGGTGCCGGCCTGCCGCAGCTCCCCCGTCTCGCCGGTGAGGCAAAGTCGTATGCGGAACGACTCTTCAAGTTTCCGCGCCTCGGTCGGCTCTCTCCGCCGGAGGCCGAGACGGCGCTCGCCCAGCCCGCCGGCGACCTTGGGGTCGAGTTCGAGCCCCGCGCGATCGACGTCATAGTCGAGTACACGGAGGGCTATCCCTACTTCATCCAGGAGCACGGGAAGATTGTCTGGGACCTCGCGCCCGAGGGGAGGCCGATCGCTCGCCGGATCGCCGAGGAGGCTCGACGGGTCGTCGAGGACAAGCTCGACGAGTCGTTCTTCCGCGTCCGCGCGGAGCGGACGACGGGGCTCGAGCTCCGGTATCTGCGGGCAATGGCCGACCTCGGCCCCGGCGAGCACACTGCCGGAGATGTCGCAACCGTCATGGCGCGGACGTCGGAGCAGCTGGGGCCCACGCGTGCGCGGCTCATCGACAAGGGCTTGATCTACACCACCGGCCACGGCCGCGGCGCCTTCACCGTTCCGCAGTTCGACCGCTACATGCGGCGAACCTACGAGCTGGCTCTGCCGAACCGGCGCAAAGAGGATTAGTCGCCGTGCTTCTGCACGATCTGTACGGGATTGCCGTCTGGATCTGCGATCCAGGCGGCGCGCAACGCAGCGAGGAAATCGTGCGGCGCGCTGAGGGAGCGAGCACCCTGCGCGGTGAGTGCGGCGTACGCCTCGTCGACGTCGTCGGTCCAGACCACGACCTCGCCTCGCGGAGGTCCGCCGCCGACGTCCAGCCCGTGCATGTTGCGCGCGGCCTCGATCGCCGCGAGTCCCAGCGTCAGTTGACCAAGGCGCAACTCGACGTGGATCGGCGTGCCCTCCTCGGGCGTCCGGAACGTCTCCCTGAACCCGAGAAGATCACGGTAGAAGCGAGTCGCTGCGTCGACGTCCTCGACATATAAGTTGACCTGAGGATCGCGGAACACGGGGCCAGGATAGGCGAGGACATCGTCGGAACGTACCTTCAGCGGTACCCGAGCTCAGTCGCAGGCCGGTCTTGCGTCTGGATCTCGACGAGGTATCGCCAGCAATCGGGTTGAGTCCCGTCCGTGTCCGTGATGCCGTACGTTCGCGCCAGCTCTGCGCTCGAGAGCACCCTTCCTGCGTAACGCGCAACGTCCGCGTCCGAAGCCAGCGCGACGATTCCGCGCGCGACATACGTCGGAGACTCGGAGATGCAGAAGTGCGGCCTCTGCTCGAGCGCGTCGCGCCAGGTTGCCTCGGTGACGCCGAAGTTCTCGAGCATCCGCTCCGATCGCAGCCAGCCCGGTGTGACCGCGAGCGCCGTGCAGGTGGTGCCGTCGAGCTCGGCGGTGAGGCCGAGGGTGATCCGCTCGACCGCTGCCTTGACGAGGTCGTAGTAGAAGCCGACGCCTTCTCGGAAGCTCTTGTTGTACTCGGACGTCCCGTCGGTCATCTCCACGACCAGTCCCTCACGGCCGCGCAGCATCAACGGGAGCGCCTTGGCGCAGGTAATGAGGTGGGTCTCGATGCCCATGCGGAGCATCCGCAGCCCGCCGTTCACGTCGTGATCCCACAGCTTCTTGTCCCACTCGGCGTAGCGGTCACCGCCGAAGATGTCGTTGACGAGGATGTCGAGCCGGTCTTGCTCCCGCTCGATCCGGCCGACGAGGGCGCCCACCTCATCGGGCTCGAGATGGTCGACGCGCAGTGCCTCGTCCTCGCCATCTGCGCGCTCCATCAACTCGCCCGTCTCCTCGATCGTCTCGGGACGGTCGATCTCCGAACGCCCGTGCACCCGGCTGCTGCGTCCGGTCGCATAGACGTACGCACCCGCCCGTGCGAGCTCGACCGCGATCGCGCGCCCCGCCCCTCGAGTCGCGCCCGCCACCATCGCGACCTTTCCCAGCAGTGGGCGACTGGATTCCTCCTGCGGCATGTCTCCTCCTTCGCCTCTAGCATCTTGCCAAAGACGCTGCATTTATGCAACGATAGTGTTGCATGAATAGATCGACCGCGACGCATCCCACGCCACGAGGCGCCCCCATCGTCGACGAGGAGCTGCGTCGCGCGACGATCGAGGTCCTACGCGAGCGCGGCTTCGAAGGGCTGACGCTGGAGCGCGTCGCGGAGTCGGTAGGCCGTGCTCGCTCGACCCTGTGGCGTCAGGGCTTGAGCCGGGACGTGCTGTTCGAGGCGCTAGTCGGCGAGCTCGCCGAGGACTTCCGGTCGACGATGTATCCCGTTCTCACGTCCGGCGGCACCGGCCGCGAACGCCTCGTGCAAGGCCTCGAGTCATTGTGCAAGCTCCTCGACCGGCACCTGCCGTTGATGCTCGCCACCGACGAGGCGTTCCACCAGGAAACCGCTCCCGGTGTGCCGCCCGACTACCTCCACCCGTTCATCCAGTTCTTCCACGAGGGAGCTCGTGACGGCTCGTTGCCGGCGGTCGAAGACGTGGTCTCGACCGCCGACGTCGCGTTCAATGCGGTCGCCTGGCCGTACGTCCATCTTCGCGGCCGCCATGGGTGGCCTGCGAAGAAGGCTCGCTCGCGCATCGTCGGAGTAGTGCTCAACGGCATCGCCGCGGCTGAATCGCGGCCCCGCGCGAAATCACGAAAGGAGTCGGAATGACGATGACCCTTCCCTACCGCGAACCGCTCGTTCCGCGCGAGCCGGCAGCGCGCCAGATCCCCGAACCGCCGCGTCGCGGTGAGCCGGGCGGGCCGCCGTGCGGGATCTGCGACGGCGGAACGACGGGAGCCGTCTGGTCGGACGACAACTGGACTCTCCATCCCCCGGTCGGAGGCAGCCTTCCCGGCGCCGTCTGGCTCGCCAGCCGTGTCCACGTCGACTCGTTCGTCGATCTGCCCGAGGCTCTTGCGGCAGACTTCGGTCGTGTCGCGGCGCGTGTCGAGCGGGCCATCCTTACGTTGGGTGACCTCGCTCGCGTCCACCTGTACCGATGGGGTGACGGCGGCGCGCATTTCCATGTCTGGTTCCTGCCGAGGCCGCTCGGGATGGTCGAGGCCTCCGGGATGATGCTGCCGATCTGGGAGGACGTGCTGGCGAACGTCACGGACGAGGAGCTGGCGGCCGCGGCGAAGCGCGTCGCCGCTGCGATGTGACGAGCCGCGCACAGCTCAGCTAGCGGCGGCTGACCCGATGGGGGCCGACCAGGGCTTTGCCCCTCGGTGGCCCAGAGAGAAGCGCTTCAACCGGGTGGGGCTCGGCGGGACGTCCCGTCGGGAACCAGCCTCTGCCTTCCGAGGACAGGATCAGCGTTCTCGCCTTCTCGCCGACGAAGGCGAGGCGACCCGGTCCCTCGAGCGTTCCGTCCCAGAGCTCGAGGCCGAGGTGCTCGAGGTCGCTCGCCATCGTCACCGGGTCTCCGATCAGGCCTAGCTCCGAGAACCCCAGCAGCTCGCCCGAGTCGAACGGGCCTTCCGCCGCCGTCTCGCCGATGCCTCGATGGGCGATCAGCTCGACGATGTTGCCGGCCGGGTCATGGATGTAGAGGGCGAGGGCGGCCCAGTTGTCGAAGTCGAAGGCCACCTCGCCGGTCTCCTGGTAAGGAAGGAGCTCGACTCGTTCCTTGGCCCACGCGAGCGCTGCGTCGAAGCGGTTCCCCGGGACGAGCAGCGCGAAGTGGTAGAACGGATCGCCGGGCGCCGACACGAACTCCAGCTCCGTCGCGCCGATCCTGAAGGTCGCGCCTGTCTGCCTCACCCCGAGTCGGTCGGCGTAGAACTCGATCAGCGCCGGGAGCGAGTCTTCACCGGCGTGTAACCGGACGCGCAGAAACTCCATTGGCTTAGATGTTGCTAACCGCCCGCAGCGTTCCAGCAGGCCGCGCCGGTGTGGCAGTCCACGAGCGCGGTCAGCCGGGAATGAAGCTGCGCGTGTGCCTTCGGCGACAGCAACCCGATCGAGTTGTTCAGCTCGTAGGGATCCTTGTTCAGGTTGTAGTACTCGAGCTCTCCGTCGACGTACTCCACATAGGTGCCCGTGGCTGTGCGAATCGCCTGGTACGTGTCGGGGTTCCCCGATCCCGGCGGAGGGAAGTCGGGATCGCTGCGGTCGCGATCGGGCCCGTGGTGCTCGACGAGGATCGCCTTTCGCCAGCTCGGGACCGCGCCTCCTCCCAGGAGCGGGAGGAGACTTCGCCCGTCGACCGCGGGCGGGATGCTCTCGCCGCCGAGCCGGACGAAGGTGGGGTAGAGGTCGATGTTCGACGCGAGCTTGTTCACCGTCCGTCCGCGCGGGATGCCGGGGCCGGTCACCACCAGCGGCACGCGGATGTCGGTCTCGAAGGCGGTCTGCTTGCCGGCGCTCAGCCTGTGCTCGCCCATGTGGTAGCCGTTATCCGAGGTGAAGAAGATGTAGGTGTTGGAGAGCTGGCCCTTCTTCGCCTTCAGCACCGCCTGCAGGATCCCGATCAGCTCGTCCACGGACTCGACCGCCTGCGCCCGCTTGCGGAAGCCGGAGTCGATGTTCGCGACCTGCACGCCTCTCAAGTTCAGATGCGTTCGCAGCCAGGCGGGCTTGTCGCGGATGTCGGCCTCGTCGAAGGCGGGCGTCCGCGGGGCGCGCAGTCCGGGGAAGTCGCTCAGGTGGCGCGGCGCGGGCGTGTACGGGCCGTGCGGCGCGAATGGCGCGATCTCGAGCAAGAACGGCTTTCCTTCGGCGGCGGCGCGGTTGATGAAGTCGACGCTCTTGCCGGCGAGGACGTCCGTAAGGTAATCCGACGGCTGCCGTCCGTAGTGGATCAGGGCGCCGTTCTCGTTGAGGATGTAGTTGTACTCCGAGTACGCGTTGCCGGCGACGTCCCACTCGTCCCAGCCGGGCGGGATGTATCCGATCTGGTCGTCGACCGCCGCGGTCGGCGTGTAGCCGTTCATGTACTTGCCCATCATCGCCGTCAGGTAGCCGGCCGACTGGAGCCGGGTGGCGAACGTCGAGTTCTCGTGGCCGAGCGAGTGGAAGAGCTTGAAGCCGCCGTCCTTGCCGTCGTTGGTGAAGATCCCCGTGTCGTGCGGGAACTTACCGGTGAAGATCGACGCGCGCGACGGGCAGCAGAGCGAATCGGTGACGAAGTAGCGCCCGAACGTGACGCCCTGCTTCTGCATCTGCTTCACGTTCGGCATGAACCTGAGCAGGTTCCAGGACAGGTCGTCGGTGAGGACGAAGATGATGTTAGGAGGCTTCGGCGCCGCCGACGAGCCCGGATCGGCAAAGGCCGCCGCCAGCGCGAGGCACGCCGTCGCGGCTGCAACGGCCAGCACCTTCACCTTCACCCGGAACCCCATTCTCACGACTCGATGGTAGGACGTCGAAACGGCGGATTCGATAGGTCATAGTCTTCCGCAAATGGAAGAAATCGGTCTGGAAGAGCTCCAGCTCGCGGCGCGCAACCACGGCATGCCGCTCGAGGCACTGCGGTATCCGATTACGCCGGTCGGGTTGCACTACCTGCTGATCCACTACGACATCCCCGGAGCGGACGATCTCAGCTGGACGCTCGAGGTGACCGGACTGGTCGAGAGGCCGCTGTCGGTCACCCTCGACAAGCTCAAGGCCCGTTCGGCGGAGGAGATCACGGTCACGATGGAATGCGCCGGTAACGGACGGGCGAGGATGTCTCCGCGTCCCGTCAGCCAGCCGTGGCTGCTCGAGGCCGTCGGGACCGCCCGCTGGCGGGGGGCGCCGCTGCGGTCGCTGCTGGCGGAGGCCGGACTGCGTGACGGCGCGCTCGAGATCGTCTTCACCGGCCTCGACCACGGCGTCGAGGGCGGAGTCGAGCAAAGCTTCCAGCGCAGCCTCTCCGTCGATGACGCACTCGAGAGCGACGCCATCCTCGCGTACGAGATGAACGGGGAACCCTTGCTTCCCCAACACGGCTTCCCGCTCAGGCTGATCGTCCCCGGTTGGTACGGGATGACCAGCGTGAAGTGGCTGACGCAAATCGAGGTCGTCGACGAGCCCTTCGCCGGCTACCACCAGACGGAGGCGTACAGGCTGCGCCTCGACGAGAACGAGACCGGCGAGCCCCTCAGTCGAATCCTCCCGCGTGCGCTGATGATTCCACCCGGCTATCCGGACTTCCTGACGCGTGCGAGGACGGTGAAGCTCGGGCCGTGCCCGCTCGACGGGCGCGCCTGGTCCGGCTGGGGTGAGATCGACTCCGTCCAGGTGAGCACCGATGGTGGCGAGAGCTGGGCCGACGCTGCTCTCGAGTCGAGCAGCGGATCGCGGTGGGCCTGGCGCGGGTGGAGCTATCGCTGGGAGCCGGAGAAGCCGGGCGCCTACGAGCTCTGCTGCCGCGCGCGCGACGATGCAGGCAACGAGCAGCCGCTCCAGGCAGTCTGGAACCTGGGCGGGTACGCAAACAACTCCGTCCAGCGGATCCCGGTCACCGTCGTCGCCTGAGCTCCCCGGCGAAGCTCCCTCCGCCGATCGTTCGGTCGGCGTTCTTGCCGGCCCGATCGCGGAGCTCCCGGTCGGAGGTGACGAGCCAGTAGGGCTCGAACTCGGAGGCCCTGCGGATCAGCCAGTCGTCCGCGCTTTCCCGCTTGCCGGTTCCGACGAGGACGGAGCCGTCGTCGAGCTCATGCTCACCGACCAGACCGCCGGGCGCCGTGCCGTCGAAGACGACCACCATCTTCCTTCCGTGCTCGGCACCCCATGCGCGGCATCGTTCGACCAGCTCGTCCTCCGGGATGTTCGGCCACTCCGAGCGGAGCACGTTTCTCGCGTCGACGAGGACGGTCTCCAGAGCTATCGGCCGGCGAATTTAAAGCCGTCGAGACATCCCTCTTTGCCGAGGGCCTGCGCTTGGGAGCCCCCGCCCGTGCGGCTCGCCCAGTAGTTCCCGACCGCCGTCGCGATCTTGTCCTTGTCCTTGACGTCCTTCACCTTGTACTTGTGGGCGAGGTCGAGCAGCTGGACCGTCGAGCACTCGCTGTTGGCGCGCTCGTAGGACGTGTTCGCGGCGGCGCTCACCGTGGTCGTCGGAGTGCTCGAGGACGAGCCGCCCTTGCTGCCTCCGCAGCCGGCTACGATCGCGGCCGCCGCGGCGCAAGCTGCAAGCGAGAGGAGAAGCCGCAAGCTACGTGCCGACGACCTGAACGAGCCAGCGCCGCTCGCGCTCGCGATCGAGCTCGATGAAGAGGACGCGCTGCCAGGTGCCGAGCGCGAGCTCGCCGTCACGGACGGGGATGGACTCGCCCGCCGTGCCGAGGAGCATTGCCATGCAGTGCGAGTGGCCGTTGCCGACCTCCATGTCCTCGACGCAGAGATTCTCAGTGCGGCGGTCCCAATCGTCGTGCGCGTAGTAGGACTCGCTCGGAATCAGGCGGCGCAGGAGCCCGGTGAAATCCTCGAGGAAGCCGGTCTCGAACTCGTTCACGCGTACGCAGCAGGTGGTGTGAGGGGAGTAGACGCAGGCGATCCCGTCACCGATGCCGCTCTCCCTGACCGCCTCGTTCACCTCGTCGGTGATGTCGGTGAC
>DASWEE010000102.1:0-25484 GCA_036394915.1 Gaiellaceae bacterium
CGCTCGGGCCGGGCGACGAGACGCCCGAAGACGGGCATCTGGAGGAAGTCCCGCTGCGGAAAGCCCGGGGTCTCGACGAAGCCGGGGTTGACGGTGTGCACGCGGATGCCGCGCGGACGGAGCTCGGCGGTGACCGCCCGCGAGAAGGCGAGCTGGGCGTGCTTCGCGGCCGAATACGGGCCCGAGGCCGGAAAGGCAACCAATCCCGCGACCGAGACGATGTTGACGACGTCCGCGGGTGCGGCCGCCTCGAGCCCGGGCAGAAACGCGCGTACCGACCAGATCGAGCCGAGGTAGTTGATGCCGATCGTCTGCTCGATCGGCTCCGGATCGGGCCTCAGGAATCCACGCCGTCCGGGAACGCCGGCGCTGTTGACGAGCAGTCCGATCCGGGGATGCCGCGCGAGCACAATCGCCGCCACGCGCTCGACGCCGGCCCGGTCCGAGACATCGCACACCTCGTACTCGCCGCCGATCTCGGCGGCGACGGCCCGTAGCCGCTCTTCGCCCCGCGCGAGGAGCACGCAGCGCCAGCCGTCCCTCGTCAGCCTGCGCGCGATCGCGGCCCCGATCCCGCTCGACCCGCCGGTGACGACGGCGACGCGGTCCGCTACCTGCACACCTTGACGTTGTGCGCGGCCGTGAAGCTGCGGCCCTTCCGGTCGAGCGCAGTTGCCCGTAGCGTGTGCTTGCCGAGCGGGACGGCTTTCACGCCCCAGTCCGTCACGTACAGACCGCTCGGGCCCTTGGTGACGTTCGCGATCGACTTCGTCCCGTCGAAGAAGTGGACGGAGACGAGCGGAACCGTCGAGCTCGCGGCGACGGCGAGCCGGACGAGGGGGCCTGTCACGCACGGGTTCGACTGCGGGACGAGCCACGAGACCGCCGGTCCGCGCACGCCGTGAATCGCGACGGCGCGAAAGGCGGTGTTGGGCAGGGGGTTGCTCCCGACGGTGACGGCGTTCTTCGCTTCCTGGTAGTCGGAGGCGACGAGCAGGGCTCGCATGGAGCCGGCCCTCACGGTCGGCGCCTGCCTCGGCAGCGGGAACAGGACGAGGCCCGAGACCGGGTCGTACGCCGCCGCTCCGACGAGGACCCTGCGGTAGCCGATCACGAGGGAGAGCGGGTCCGCGCCCGACTGGCTGTCGAGCACGCGCGCGACGAGCAAGGGCCGTCCCGAGGTAACCCGCGTGGTCACGAGCCGGATCGTGGGCGGCCTCACGTCGTTGCGCCACATCTTCAGCAGATACCGGCCCGGGTACTGCTGACCCGTGAACGGATCGGAACCGGAGTCGACGGCGATGTAGAACTTCTGCTGGCGCGGGAAGATCGCGGCCGCAGTTCCTAGGTCGACGTGGTAGTCGAACGTGAGGGAGTTGATGTCGACCGGTGTGCCCGCGTAGCCCTGGACGTCGTTCTGGTCCGGCGAGCCGAGGAACCAGGGGTCGATGATCGCCCCGGCCGGCGACCGCCCCCACACGGCGACACCGAGGTTGACCAGTGGAGTTCTGACGAGCGTCGAGTACACACGCTCGGCGCCCCCCTCGTTCATCGGCGGCCCCTCAGTGTAGCCCGGAGGCGGCCCGAAGGCCCACTGCGGGAAGCGGTACACGCTCGCGCGCGAGACGCCGACGCGCGTCGTTCCCTCCTGGAGGACCTTGAGCGGCTTCGGCCCGACGGCCTCGAAGGCCGGGCGGGTGACGAGGAAGAGGTACGGGATCCGCCTGAGCGTGGTCCCTTGCTTCAGGAGGATGAAGCCGTAGTCGTCGCCGGCCGCCGCTCCCGCGGAGGCCGTTGCGATCACTGGGATCGTCGCGTCGCCGCCGGGCGCGAGGTCGACCGTTGCCGGTAGTTGCAGGTCCGCCCCCGCGGTCGCCGACTGGGGTACGAGCTCGACCTGCCAGGTGCCGCCGCCTCCGCCCGCGTCCGAGACGATGACGAGCTTGGACGCGCGCGCCGCCCCATGGTTCACATTGAGATCGCCGAACGAGAGCGACGCCGGATCGGTGAAGACGAGCGGATCGTCCGCGGCATCGACGTTGGCGAGGCCCGCTCCGGCGAGCGTCACAGGAGCGACGACGGTCCTCGATGTGTTCTCCCACGCGGGGCCCGCCGTCGTCATCAGGGCGGACTTGATCTGCTGTGGTGTCCACCCCGGATGGAGCTGGACGAGAAGCGCTGCAGCTCCGCTCACGTGGGGGGCGGCCATGCTCGTCCCGTCGAAGACCGAGAAGCCGGACGGGTCGAACTGCTTGGTCACCGAGGAGAGGATGTCGCCGCCGGGGGCGGAGATGTCGGGCTTGAGCTGATGGCCGAACGCGGTCGGGCCGGCGGAGGAGAAATACGTGACGATCCCGCTGCGGTCGGTCGTGATCTGCCGGATCTGCTGGTCGATCCGGATCAGGCCGCGGCCGAGCGAGCCGGCGAGGGCGTTGCGGATCCGCTGCCCGTCGAGGTCGGAGATCATCCCGGAGGGGACGTCCATCAGAACAGGGATCGTGCTCGCGCCGCCGGAGCGGTTGTTGACGAGCACCAGCCCGATCCCGCCGGCCTCCTTCACCCGCTGCGCCTTCGAGACGAAGCTGCAATAGCCGCGCGAGACGAGCGCGATCGATCCGACGAGCGAGCCGGGCGCCAGCGGATTGGAGCTTCCGTTGGGATCGCTCGGCGGCCCGCACAGGTGGCGGTCGACGCCGGTTCCGTCCCGTCCGATCAGCGTTCCGATGTCGACGATCTGCTGGGCTGAGAATCCCCATTCCGGCGGGATCTCCGGCGAGATCCCCGGCTGGAACGGGACGTCCTTCGGGGAGCCCGCGAGGAGCGGGGACTCGAGCGTCAGCGCCGGCGTGAAGACGTGCTTGTTCGTGACCGCGGCGACCGAGATTGCCGCCGGAGCGATTCCGGGAGAGCCGGCCGTTCCGAGCCCGAATTCGTCGCGGTCGTTTCCGGCCGAGATGACCGGGACGACACCGGCCGCCGCGACGTTCGCCACCGACTCGATCATGGCGTCGTTTGCTGGATCGACCTGCGGGCCCCCGCCGGAGAAGTTGATCACGTCCATCCCGTCGCGGACGGCCGATTCGAACGCGGCGATGATCTCGGGCGTGTCGGCGCTGTTCCCGAGCGGCGTCGGAATCGTGAAGACGCGGTAGTTGCCGAGCCAGGCGTGCGGGGCGACGCCGCTCAGGTCGTTGACGCCGGGGTGGTCGCGGCTCGGCGGCGCGTCGGTGCCGGCGCGCCCGGCCGCGATCCCGGAGACATGTGTTCCGTGGGGATCGGACGGGTTCACGGCCAGGCGGCCGGGACGGCCCGAGCCGGGCCCGGGGAAGGCGCGCGCCACGATCACCTTCGGTGACGTCCACTCGAGACCGCCCCTCGGGAAGCCCGGCGGGTAGCTCATCCCGTCCCCGTTCAGGAACGTGCTGGTCGGGTCGATGCCCGTGTCGACGACTGCGATCTTGACCCCGTCGCCGAGCGTACCCGTTCGCTGATGGAGTGCGTCGGCCTCGATCACCGACGGGCTCTCGTTCGTGGTCTCGGTGTAGGAAAGGCTCGGGTAGACCTTGGTGACGAAGCGCAGCCGGACCAGCTTCGGGAGTTGTTGCGCGGGGACGCTTACCGTCAGCCCGTCCAGCACGATCTTGAAGCGGCGCGAGATCCTGGCGCTCGGGATCGCGCGCACGAGCGCCGCGGCGGCTCTGCGCTGGACGGCGTCGAGATGGGCGAGATAGGCCCGCGAGGGTCGGCTCGCGACGTTCAGACGGTGCGATGCGCCGGCCGACTGCAGGCTGCGGCCGAAGACGGCGGCGAGCGGCGCGGGGCGCAGGCGGACGATCACGCGCATCCGTCCCTCCGCGTGGCCGGCCGGTACCTTGATCGTCCCGGCGCGAACCCGCGGCAGCGTCAGCTCTCCGAAGTGCCGGCGGATGTGCTGGAAGGTCGCGCCCGCGTCGGCTGCGGCCACGAGCGCCGCTACGACAACGAGGAGGAGGGCGAGGCGGCGCAAGGGGCCAGCGTACCCGCAATGCCCCGGCAAAGCCGGGGGAGAACGCTGCGGCCGGGCGAAGCCCGGCCGCGCTCCTTTCGAGGGGGAAACTCCGTTTCCCCCTCGAGCTCCCCCTTCCTTAGGTTGATGTGAGTCTGTGGCCTCCCGGTGAAGAGGCCGAACCCGGCGTAGCCGGGGGAGGCCGGTTACGAGGGAGGGGTTACAGTCCCCTTTCGATGCGCTTCGAGGGGAAGCGGGGGCTCGTGCTCGGCGTCGCCAACAGGCGCTCGATTGCCTGGGCGATCGCCCACCGGCTGGCGCAGGAAGGGGCGCAGCTCGCCTTCACGTTCCAGGGGGAGCGGATCGAGAAGAACGTGCGCGACTTGGCGGAGACCGTCTCGAGCCCACTCGTGACCGCCTGCGACGTCTGTTCCGACGAGGGCATCGCGCGCGTGTTCGACGAGGTCGGATCCACGTTCGGGGGCAGCCTCGACCTGCTCGTCCACTCGGTCGCGTTCGCCGCGGCGGAGGATCTCGAGGGCCGCTTCACCGACACGCCGCGCGACCGCTTCTGGCTCGCGCTCGACGTCAGCGCCTATTCGCTGGTCGCCTGCGCGCGCGCTGCGGAGCCGCTGATGGAGGCCTCTGGCGGCGGCTCGATCCTGACCATGACCTACCTCGGCGGCGAGCGCGCCGTTCCCCACTACAACGTGATGGGCGTCGCGAAAGCGGCGCTCGATTCATCGGTCGAGTACCTCGCCTGGGATCTGGGGCAGAAGAACATTCGGGTCAATGCCGTCTCCGCCGGACCGGTCCGGACCCTGTCGGCCCGCTCGATCGCGGGCTTCCCGACGATGGAGGCGATCGTCGAGGAGCGCGCGCCGCTACACCGGCCGATCTCGGCGGAGGACGTCGCGGCGGGGGCCGCATACCTGTTGTCGGACGAGGCGGCCAACGTGACGGCGACGACGTTGTACGTCGATTCGGGATATCACTCGATGGGGATGTAGCGGCGAGTCTCTGCGTCGCTGGGGAACCTCCGGTTCCCCAGACCCCCTCCACCGGTCCGCTTCGCGGACAGGCGGCTTCGCCGCCGGATGCCTTTCGCTCCCAATCCGGCACAGACACGTGCGCGTTTGTGGACTAGCCTGACGGCTGGCGGGCGGGGTACGGGGCTCCCGATTGACGCGTCTACCTCTTACGGTGCTGAAGCTGCTCCGTAGAGCTCGATCGGCCCGTCGTGCGCGAGCGACCGAAATCCGTGCCGCCCGAGCCCTCGGACTGCGGCCCCGAAGCAAGCAGCGGAGACTGGGGGGTTGTGCTCATAGAGCGCGCGGTGAACGACGACGTAACGCACGCCGAGCCGCTGCAGGAGCCCCGGATGTTTGCTCCAGTCGCCGCAGTTGAGGGGGCGCAGGCGCCGCGCCGTTCTGTCCGCTTCCTCCGGCGCCAGCGTCGAGTACCCCTCGGGCCGCTGCCGGCGAGCCTGCATGTCGTAGTAGAGGTAGACGCCGCCGAGGTGTCGGTCCGGCAGGAAGACGGGCAGTTCGAGCAGGCGGCCCGCAGGCTGTGCGCGCACCGCCGCGTACGCACGGTTGCCCTGGTCGGCAGGCAGGGCGCTGTAGACCTTCACGTGCAGGTCGAGGACGAGTAGTACCCCGAGCAGAAGCGGGACGGCCACGCGGCTCTTGCCATAAGAGGCCGCGAAGGCGACCAGCGCGGCCAGGCACAGGCACGCGATCGGCAGCACCCGTTCCGGCACCCGGGGATAGCGAAACGGAGGCAGGGCGTGCCACACTGCCGAGTAGAGCGGGAAGTTCGTGCCGAGTGCGAGCAGGACCGGGACGGCGACCCCGATCGCGAGCACGGCCGCGAGCCCGTACCGGCGTGCCGCCACGAGCAGCCCGAGCCCGGCCACGGCGAGGAGGAGCGTCGCCCAGCCCAGGTAGACGAACTTCTCGCTTCCATGAGGGGAATGGCGGCTGACGAAGCCGCTCCAGTGCGCCGAGTAGCGATCGACCTGAGAGAGCTTCCGTCCACTCGCGCCCACCGATCCCGAGATCGCGAGGTAGCGTACGAGCAGCCCGGCGCCAACCGCCGCGAGCGCTCCCGCGCAGACCGCCGTGACCGCCCACGCCTGCCGCGACCGCACCAGCGCATAGAGGACGAAGAACGGGACGGCGCCGAGCGCCAGGTGGACCTGGCCCGAGAGCGGAATCGACGCGAGCGCGGCAACCGAGAGCAGAAACCACCAGCGGCTTCCCCTCCGGGCGCGCTCGAACGCCCACAGGGCGAGCACGAGCAGGATCACCACCAGCCCGAGCATGTGTCCGGCGCTCTGAGCGACCCGGTAGGGTGCGAGCGCGAACGCCATCCCCCCGACCAGGGCCGGGCCCCGCCGGAGGTCGAGCTCCCGCAGCCAGGCGAACGCGATCCAGCCGGCGGCGACGTAGCAGAGCAGGAGCAGCAGGTTCCAGGCGACGACCGGTCCGAAGGCGGCCTCGAGCGGCCAGTACGGGATCCCGAACGGCCAGCCGGCGAAGTTGACCCGCGGGCTCACCTCCGGCTGGAACGAGTACGGGTCGAGCCAGGGCGCGTGCCCGTGCTCGAGCTGGTGGCCGACGAGCCAGAGCTGGTACCCGGACTGGAGATAGTCGCCCGGAGCTGGCTCGGCCTGCCGTGCGGGCGCGTCCGCGAGGAAGTGCGATCCGAAGTGCTGCACGGCCGGCCAGGTGGCCGAGATGCCGCAGGCGAGATAGAGGCCGCAGGCTAGGGCGACAAAGCCCGCGCGGCCCGAACCAGCTCGTCGAAGTCGGGCACCTCGGAGTCCGGGTAGCGCCATGAGCCGCGGACCGTACCGCCCGCGTCGATCAGGAACGCGCTCCGCGCCGGCACGCGCTCCATGCCACGGAATTCGCGGCCGATGCCGAATCCGTCCGTCGCCTCCGCATTCCAGTCGGACAGCAGCGGGAGGTCGAGGTCGAGCGCCTGCTTCCAGGCGATGTGCGTCCACGGCGAGTCGCGCGAGATCCCGAACGTGCGCACCCCCGTCCCTTCGAGCTCCACGCTCCTGTCACGCAGGAGCTCCAGCTCGTTCGTTCAGGTCGACGACCAGTCGAACAGATAGAAGAGGAGCAGGATCGGCGATCCGGCGCCGAGCTCGCGAAGTGCGACGCGGTCACGCGTCTCGAGCCAGACCGTTGCGTCCGGGAGCGCGTCTCCGACGCCGAGCACGATCCGGACCCTAATTCGCGAGCCGGAGAATCGCCCGCGCGTACCGATCGGCGGCCGTGTCCGACAGCCGGCCGGGCGGCAGCTCGACCACGAACGACGCGGTGCCGGGGAAGCGGTGGTTCTGCCAGTTCGGCGCCGTGCCGGCGGGCCAGCGGATCGATCGGAACGAGGCCCCGGCGAGTCGGGCGTAACGGCGCGCCGCGGGAATGCTTCGACCCCATGCGCGCACGACCGCCTGCGGCTGGTGGAACCAGATCGTGATCCGTGGCCGGAGCTTGAGGATCAGCCGTGCGGCAAACCGGCTCTCGCGCTCCGACAGCGGGCTCGGGCCGGAGTACTGAGGATCCCAGCGGCTTTCGATCCGTCTCCACTCCGAGGGGAAGTTGCGGTTTAGATCGACGCCGCGGCCGTTTTGCCTCGTCCCCGCCGCCGCGCCGTCGGGATTGAGGTTCGGCACGACCCAGAGGTCGGAGCGAGGGGGAGCCGCGGCCACGAGCCGGCGCACGACAGCCGTCCCGGCACACTCGTCGCCGTGGATGCAGCCGACGACGAGGATCCGCCGCGGCCCGCGGAAGCCCAGCTCGAGCGCCCGGATGGGACGGCCATGCTCGGAGCGGCCGAGCAGCTCAAGGCGGTTCTCGCGCTTGATCCGCACGTGCATGTGGTTGTCGTGGTGGGCGAGCTCGAACACGATCCGGGCCGGCCCCGTGAGCCGCGTGTGCGGGCCGACGAAGATCCTTCCCGCTCCGGCCCGGAGGAAGCGGTCGAGGAGGTCCTGAGCCAGCGGGCGGTCGATCTGGCTGGGGGACGTCGGCGCCCGCAGCGTGTCGTCACGGCGCGGGTAGAAGACGTCCACGTCGAGGCCGTTCTGGTGGGACACGTGCCCGAGCCCGCCGTACTGCGGCCCGAAGTTGCCTCCGTGAGGGCGGCTGAGATCGCCGATCAGGACCTTCGGCGCGGCCGGATGCGCGACTCGATATGCAGCGACGACGTCGAGGACGACTCGGACGAGGCGGTCGCTGCCCCAGAGGCGCCAGCCGCGGTTCGGGCTGCGCTTCAGCGCCGGATCCCAGGTTGCGAACGACCGCCCGCGCGCCGGCAGCTGCACCCCGTTCACCAGGCGTCCCGCGTACGGGACGCCGATCGCACGCGAGTGCCGCCAGTCGATACTGGGGGAGGCGCCGGGCGCCGCCAGCGCGAGCAGCGCGAGCGGTCCGAGCAGCGCGACGAGCCTCATCCGGAGCCGGGGCAGCACCACCCGGCCTCCGGAACGGCCGGGAAGCTGGCAGCCGCCGTGCGGCCGGAGCTGAACTGCCGCCCGATCGGGGCGACGAGGTCCTGCTTGCCTCCGGGGCCGAGGAACATGAAGGCATCGGCGCTCGGCCAGCCGATCATGAGCCAGCGGGCATCCGGCGACCAGGCGAGGCTGGTGAACCGGCCGTCGGCCGCGAACAGCAGCCGTTTCGCCGCCCCGAGATCGTCGGCGCCGAGCGTGACGACGGCGCTCCGAGGCCCCGTCTCGTAGCGCAGGACGACCGCGAACCGATGAGTGCCCGGCTTGAAGGCGGCCCCGACGGCAGGGGCGGGCAGCGTGGTCGCGCCGATCCGCTTGCCGTCCGCGCCGAAGACGACGACGGACTGCGGCAGCAGGACGAGCAGCCGTCTTGCGTCGGACGACCAGGCGAGCGCAAGCGGCTGCCCGAGCGCGCCGGAGTGCCAGAGCAGCTTTTGCGAGTCGGCGTCGACGACGAGCACGCGTCCATTCGAGGCGACGTATGCGACCACGAACTGCGCTCCGGGCCTCCAGGCCGGTGCGACGGGCGCCACCGACGGGGCGAGCAGCCGATCGCCGGTCTCGTTGCCGGCGACGACCCGGAGCGTGCGGTCGCGGAGGTACGCGATCCGGGTCGATCCGGCGATCTCCGGCGACCAGCGGGGCGAGGCGAGCCGGCCCGACCGCGCCAGAGACCAGCGAACGATGCCGCTCGGGTCGAGCGCGCGGAGCTCGTGCGGCCCGAGCGCTGCGAGGAACAGGCCGTGCGGGGACCACGACGCGTCCCGGTACGGGCCGAGCAGGCGGCGACCTCCGCCGGGCTTCACGATCCAGGGCCCGCGGGCGGAGTTGACGAGCAGACGCCCGCCGGTGGGCAGGGAGAAGAGCGCCTGGCGGTAGACGGTCTTCTCGTGCTCCTTTCCGAGCGCGTTGCGGATCGCTTCGAGCACCGGCGGGTTCACGACCGCGCCGATCACCGCCAGCGTGAAGGCGATCACGAGCGCCGGGCGGACGAGATTCCGCCGCCGCGGCACGGGCTCCCGCTCCTCGAATGAAGTTCGGACGACCGCCCACGCCCGTCTCTCCGCCCCGAGCTCGTCGGGCGGGTGCAGGAGCAGGAGCCGCCTCCGGATCTCGCGGTCAGTCATCCTCGTCCTCCGGAAGCTCGTCCCGCAGGAGGTCGAGCCCTCGCCGGAGCCGGGAGTTGACCGTTCCGCGGGGAAGCTCCAGCAGCTCGGCGATCTCGCCGGGCGTGTACTCGAGCAGGTGGCGGAGGACGATCACAGCCCGGTGCTCGGGCGAGAGGGAGGCAAGCGCCGCGGCCAGCGGCTCGGACAAGGGGAATCCACCGGTCGCGGCGGGAGCCTCCTTGTCGGCGAGCGCCTCGCCGCCAAGCTCGGCGCGGAGCGCTCGTGCCCGGGCCCAGTCGATCGCGCGGTTGACGACGATGCGGTGGAGCCAGGGGCCGAAGGGGCGCCGGCGGTCGAAGCGGTCGAGCGCGCGGATCGCGGCGAGAAAGGCCTCCTGGGCGATGTCCTCGGCCGCCGCGGCGTCCTGGACGACGAGATAGGCGGCGCGGTGCGCCCGGGGCCAGTGCGCGCGGAACAGCGCCTCCAGATCCGAGACCGATCCGGCCTGGGCTCCCCGCACCCAGGCGGCTTCCCCACGGCCGAGCACCGCCATCGCGCGCTGACTATACGAAGGGCGTGAGGAATCGGGTCCACGGCCGGATATACGACTGCCACCCGATTTGGGGTCCATGGACCTCCAGCGTCCCGGGTGACGTAGTCAGGTCATGTCGATCTGGGAGGAGACCATGCGCATCAGCCGTCTCACAGCCTTCGCCTTTGTCATCGCAGCTGCGGCCGCAACCTGCGCCGCGGCCGCTGGAGGAGGGCCGTCGCCGGGCGTTTCCACAGGGTCGGGCGGCGTGGTCTCACGCGCGGCCGGCCTCCGCTACGTCGCGCTGCCGTTCCAGCGGTCGACCGTCGTCCAGGCCGTCCGGGTCCACGGTGGGCGAATCGCTCGATTCAACTCGTTTCCCGGCAGCTACGGCATTCCGCTGGTCGGCTTCGACGGCTCCACCGGCGGGCTTTCCGCTGACGGCAACACGCTTGTTCTCGCGTCGGCCACAGGTCGTTCGCAGTTTCGCTTGCTCGACACGCGGACGCTGCGCACGCGCCAGATCGTCACCCTCAACGGCACGTTCTCGTACGACGCGCTCTCCCCGGATGCGAGCACGCTGTACCTGATTCAGCACGTCTCCTCGCCGAACACAAGCGCGAGCCGCTACTACGTGCGGGCCTACGACCTCGAACAGGGACGCCTGCTGAAGAAGATCATCTTCGACACGCGCGAGAAGTGGGGCCTGATGAGCGGTTCTCCGATCACGCGTACGACGAGCGTAGGCGGCCGCTGGGTGTACACGCTGTACGCGCGGCCGGGCGGGCATCCGTTCGTGCACGCCCTCGACTCGGCGAACCGGCGCGCGGTCTGCGTCGACCTGCCCTGGCACGGGTCGCAGGCCCCGGTCTGGCGAATGAAGCTGAGGCTCACGGCCGGGCAGAGCAAGCTGGTCGTGCACGGCAACAAGACTCCGCGCCTCGTGATCGACACGAAGACCTACCGTGTGACGGGCGCCTAGACGGGAACCGCGTCGCTCGCCTTCGGCTTGCTCCCGTGGGGGAAACCATGTTTCCCCCACGTACCCCCTTCTTAGAACCTGACGTGGGGGAACCTCCCGGTTCCCCCACACCCCCTCCCCACCGCGACCCCCTAGGCGGGGATCGCGGCGACTTCGGTCGCGTCCGCGATCTCGCGAACCACCTCCACGATGTCGCGGTTCGCGTTGAAGATCCGCCGCTGGCGGTCGGCACCGTTCCCGCGCCTGAGGATGTCCTCGATTCCCTCGAGCTCGCGCTCCGAGCCGAGCTCTTGCGCGTGCGGCACGAGCTCCCGCAGCGAGCGACGGATCAGCTGGGCGAGCGGGACGCGGTTCCGTCTCCCCGTCGCGAGATCCATCACCGGCGCCTCGAGGCCGTAGCGGGCGGCCAGCCACTTGTTCTCGGTCGTCAGGATCCGGTGGTAGGAGGGGATCTCGAGCCCCCGGTCGTAGCGCTCGGAGTACTGCTTCACGAGCGCCTGGGCGTAGGCGGTGAGCGCGACCGCGTCCTCGAGCCGGGTCACCGCGTCGCAGATCCGGATCTCGACGGTGCCCAGGCGCGGGTGTAGCCGCACGTCCCACCAGATGTGCGTGTAGTCGGCGATGCAGCCCGTGCGCTCGAGCTGTCCGACAACCTCGGCGTAGTCCGCGTAGTCGTGGAACCGGGGCGGCGGCCCTGAGCGCGGGAAGGCGGCGAACACCATCTGCCGGCTCGACGCGAGCCCGGTTGGCTCGCCTCGCCAGAAGGGCGAGCTCGCGGACAGCGCGAGCAGCCCTGCGATGTCGGTCAGGAGGCCGTTGACGACCTGAACCGCCTTCTCCGGGTCGTCGACGGCGACGTGGACGTGCATCCCGAAGATGAGCTCGCGCCGCGCGATGTACTGAAGCTGGTCGACGAGGTTCCGGTAGCGGTCGCGGGCCGTGATCCGCTGCCGCTCGAACAGGCTGAACGGGTGCGTCCCGGCCGAGCCCACGCGCAGTCCCTTCTCGTACGCGACCGAGCAGACGGTGCCGCGGAGCGAGCGCAGAGCGGCTTCGACGTCGCCGGCCGTCCGGCAGACGGGGGTCGCGATCTCGACCGTCGACTGCATCAGCTCCGGATTGATGCGCGCTTCCAGCTCGTGCCCTACGAAGGCCGCCAGCACGGTGTCGATGTGCTGGACGAGGTCGAACGTCTCCGGGTCGAGCAGCATGTACTCCTCCTCGACCCCGAGCGTGTACGGGTCGCCCGCCCCGAACCGGTGCTCGAGCACACTGCCGGCGCGCCCAAAGCCTGCGCCCTTTCCCGTGATCGATGGCGGATAGGCCTGCTTCACGTCGTACGGACGATAGACCGATCCGCGCCGCCGACAAAGCGGCGCAGGATCAGGACGATCGGGATTCCGAGCACGATCGTGGCCTCCATCTTGGCCACGATCTGACCCTCGATGAAGGCGAGCGACCCGAAGGCGACCGTCAGGAACACGAGGCTGTCGAGCGGTGTCGAGACCGCGTTCGTGACCACGACGCGGACCGGATCGGGCACGCGGCCGCGCATCCACGCTCCAATCCCGTTGTCGACCGTCTCCGAAACCGCGAACGCGGCCAGGCTGCCGAGCACGATCCGCCACGTCCCGGCGAGGATCCCGAAATGCGTCGGCCGGGCGGCGTGCATGGCGTCGACGATCGCGATCCAGGCGGCGAGGATGCCGGAGGAGAGGAATCCCATCGCGATCATGATCTGGGCGTTGCGCCAGCCCTCGCGCCTCGTCGGCGCCGTATGGTGGGCGATCTCGATCAGCGCGAGTGCAAGCCCGATCAGGTACGTCCCGCCGGGTGCGGTCAGGTCCTGCCAGGGAAGCTCGACGATCTTGTTCGCGCCGATCTGAGCCGAGCAGACGACGCCAACGTAGAGCCCCGTCAGGATTGCCAGTCTCACGGGAGCAGCGCTTCCGCCTCGATCTCGACCAGCCAGCGCGGGTCGAGCAGGCTCGTGACGATTCCGGTGCAGGCGGGCCGCGCGTCCGCGAACGCCTCGCCGTGCGCGCGCATCACCTCGCCGAGATGCTCGCGATCGGTGACGAAGATGCGCGTGCGGACGACGTCAGCCGGCTCGGCGCCGGCCTCGGCCAGCGCCCCGAGCATGATCTCGAGACAGCGCCGCGCCTGGCCGTATGGATCCGCGGGAGGATCGGCGTCGCCGGGCATGATCGGCGCCGTCCCGGAGACGTAGACGTGCTTACCGGCGGCGATCGCCCGCGAATAGCCGTAGCGCGCCTCCCACTCGGAGCCCGAGGAGATCAGGCGCCGGCCGACACGGTCCGCCACGACTGCCACGTTATATGCAGGATCGTGACCGTGATCGCGAGGCCGATCAAAGGATCGGCGACGTTCGCACCGAGCGAGACGACGATCGCGCTGGCCACGACTCCGAGGCTGACGAAACCGTCCACGCGTGCGTGCTGCCCGTCGGCCACGAGGGCAGGGCTGTTCAGGCGACGGCCGGCCCGCAGCCGCACCTGGGCGGCGACCTCGTTTCCGCCGAACCCGACGAGACCGGCGAGCGCGAGCGCCAGGGTGTGGGCGAGAGGGTGCGGATTGATCAGGCGCTCGACGGCGAACCCGCCGGCAAAGCAGGCGCTGACGAAGATCGCGCCGACGACGGCGAAGCCTGCCCAGCGCTCGCCGCGCACGCTTCGCAGGATGAACGCCGCACCGAGCGGGAGCGCCGTGAGCGCGTCTCCGCCGTTGTGGATCAGGTCGGCGAGCAGAGCGATGCTGTCCGTCGCCACATAGACGACTGCCTGGACGACGGCGGTCGCCAGGAGGACAGCCAGGCTGATCGAGACCGCGCGGACACCCGCGCGCGAGCGGACGATCGAGGGGTCGACGAGGCCGTGCGAGTGGCCGTGGCCCTCATGCTCGTGGACGTGCGGGCCGTTTGCGTCGCAAGTCGCCGTGTGGCTCATGGCGGGCTAGGGGGAGAGCCGCTCGGCGAGGTACTCGAGCGCCAGCGGGTACCGGTACTCGATCCCCATGTGCGTGGCGTCGAAGAGCTCGAAGAAGACGTCCGTGACGCCGATCTCCTCGAGCGCCCGCCGGAACGCCTCCGCGCCGAGGTCGAGGTAGAACTCGTCCCGCTTGCCGGCGTCGATGTAGATCGCGGTCAGCGAGCGGAGCGCGTCCGCGTAGCGCGGCACCATCCGCACCGGGTCCCAGGCGAGCCACCGCTCCCAGACCTCGGGCAGAAGCTCCCCGGTCGCGAGGTCGAACGGCAGCGTCACGGTTCCGTCCTCCTCGGCCGAGTAGCAGGCCGCCATCGTGTAGCTGTTCAGTAGGTGGTAGTCGCTCTTCTTCGACAGCGGCGGCCGTGAGCGGAAGTCCTCGAAGAACTTCTCGTAGGAACCGTCGTAGTCGTCGCGCAGCGACCGCGCGTCCTGGCGAAACTCGGGCTGGTAGCACACTTCGAACAGGGCGTCGCCGGCGTGCGTGGCCAGCCCGCCGAACAGGTCCGGCCGCAGCATCGGCGTCACCATCGCGCCGTAGCCGCCGCTCGACTTGCCGGCGATCCCTCGGTGCTCGGCCGCCGGCAGCGTCCGGTAGTTGGCGTCAACCCACGGCACGACCTCCTCGCACAGGTACGTGTGGTAGCGGCCCGTGCCCGGCGAGTCGAGGAACTGGCTGCCGCCGAGCGACGTCCAGCAGTCGACATACACGAGCACGCACGGCTTGGCGCCGCCGTCCGCGAACAGATCGTCTGCCAGCTCGGGGAAGTTCTTGCGGAAGGGGAACCGGTTCCGCCACATGTCGACCTGGCCGGTCATCCCCTGGATCGCGTACACGCTCGGGTAGCGCCGCTCGGGGTTGTCGTCGTAGCCCGGCGGGACGTAGACCCACAGCGGCCGCTCGTGCGGGTCGCCGAGCGGGTTCCCTTTCAGGGCCTCGCTCTCGAACACGTGCTCGTCGAGGCGTCCCCGGAAGTCGTAGGACCAAGGCTCCATCGCGGCCGTAGTATCGCCGGGGTGGACGCTCTGCGTCAGGTCGAGGAGTGGGGAGCGGCCCACGCCGCCGCGGCCGCGCTCTTGCCGGGCCGGGTGCTCGCCCGGCACGGAAACGGGCGCGTCTTCCGCTGGGCGTCCGTGACCAAGCTCGCGACCGCGCTCGCCGTCCTCGTCGCCGCCGAGGAAGCCACGGTCGACCTCGACGAGCCGGCCGGCCCGCCGGGCTCGACCGTCCGGCACCTGCTCGCCCATGCCTCCGGGCTCCCGTTCGAGGGCCACGAGCCGATCGCGCGGCCCGGACAGCGGCGCATCTACTCGAACACCGGCTTCGAGGTGCTCGCCGACCACGTCGCCGGCTGCGCTGAGATGCCGTTCGCCGACTACCTCGCCGGCGCGGTGCTCGAGCCGCTCGGGATCGGCGCCGAGCTGCGGGAGACCGCTGCAGCCGGCCTGTGGGGGACGCTCGACGACCTGATCCGGCTGGGCCGGGAGCTGCTCGCCCCGACCCTGATCGCGCCGGAGACGCTCGCGGAAGCGACGTCCGTGGCCTTCCCCGGCCTCGTCGGCGTGCTGCCGGACTTCGGCCGCTACGAGCCGCTGGACTGGGGTCTCGGCCTCGAGCTCAAGGACGCGAAGGAGCCGCATTGGACCGGCTCACGCAACTCCGCGCGGACGTTCGGCCACTTCGGCGGTGCGGGCACCTTCCTGTGGGTCGATCCGGAGGCGGGGATCGCGCTCGCCTGCCTCACCGACCGCGACTTCGGCGAGTGGGCCAAGGAGGCCTGGCCGCGCCTCTCGGACGCCGTGCTCGCGGAGGCGCGCGTCTAGCCCACGACGATCGACACCGCGATGTAGCCCGCATAGAGAGCGAGCAACAGGAGGCCCTCCAGGCGCCCGAGGCCGTTTCGCCATGCGAGCAGGCCGGCGAAAAGAACGGTGCTTGCGACCGCCACGGGCAGGTGGACGTGCAGCGACGCTGCGTCGAGATGGAGCGGGCGAACGAGCGCGATCACGCCTGCGTTCAGGGCGATGAAGTGCGGGATGGTTCCGACGAGGTTGCCGACCGAGACGTCGCCGCGTCCGTGCCGGGCCGGAACCACAACGCGGCCCACCTCCTCGATCTCGACCGCCGCCGCGACCGCAGTGTTCCCGAGCAGGGTTGGGGAGAGACCGAAGTGCGAGACCGTCCGTTGGATGCCCTCGCCAAGCGCCTCCCCGCCGCCCGTCAGGATCCCGAGGCCGGCGACGAGTCGTGCGAACGCATACCTCTTCCGGGCGGGCTTCTCACCTCCAAGCACACCGCGCCCGAAGTATGCGATCGCGGCGAGGATGAAGGTGAACCAGGCGACAAGCAGGGCGCCGTCCAGCCTCGAGACGTCGCCGTCCAGGGCCAGACCGAGCAGCGGGAGCGGAGATGCCGCCGTCCCCACGAGCACGCCGCGAGGCATCGTGGCGCGGATCGGGGCGACCGCCGCCGACAGCCCTGCGACCGCGAGCGCGATGAAGGTCGTCCCGCCGAGAAACGTACCGGCCGCCGCGCCCGGGAGGCCCTTCAAGTCCGCGGCGATTCCTGCGACGAGATTCTCGAGCTCGAGGCCCGAGAGCACGACGGTGAGCAGGAACGCCGAGATCCCCAGCCTCGTGGCCGACGCCAGCAGCCCGTCGAAGAAGAGCTCGGCTCCGCCGACCACGAGCACGAGGCCGAGGACGAGCAGCCCGACGGCGGCAAACGTGGACAGGACTCGCGAAGACTAAATTGACCGCACTCAGGCGAGAACGGAACAGGTCGGCTCGCGCAGGCACTCCCGAGTCTGCTTCAGGGCGATCGTCAGAACCATCGAGCGCACGGGTACCTCGGCGTATCGGGACAGGATCGCGTCGGCGCAGGCGCGGATCTCTTCGGGAGCTTTCTCGTCCTCGAACTCCTCGGCGAGTGGACGTAGGAGCTTCTCCAAGCGAAGCGCGTGGGCTGTCTTGTCGCGACGCACGTCGTCCAGCCGCGTCTCGACGAACTCTTTGACGCGCGCTTCGAGCTCGGCCCGGATCGTGCGTACCTCCACGAGCGGCCGCCCTGCCGGGTCGGCGACCTCCCAATCCTCGACCGTGGCCGGAACGTAGGGACAGGCGCCTCCGCAGGCGAGCGTGATCGCCCAGTCGGCGTGCAGCTGCATCTCCAGGTCGAGCTTCTTCGGTCGCCGGACGGAAATGTCGATGCCGACCTCCCGCATCGCCTCGACCACCGCGGGCCAGATCGCTTCCGCCGGCTCCTGCCCCGCCGACTCGGCTCGAAAGTCCTCCGGCGCGTAGCGTTCGAAGAACGCCTGCGCCATTTGTGAGCGGCCGGCGTTGTGGGTGCAAACGAACAGGACGTAGCGCATCTCTCCTCCTTCCGTTCAGGTGGCGATTTGTCTTTCTCCTCGGAGCAGCTGGTAGGCGGACGCCCCCAGCGCGCAACCGCCGAGCGGGGCAACCAGATAGATCCAGAGCGCGTGCAGGTCACCCGAGACAAGGGCAGGGCCCAGAGAGCGCGCGGGATTCATGGACGCCCCCGAGATGGGCCCGCCGAAGAGCGCGTCGAGCCCGACCGTGCCGCCGATCGCAATCGCGGCTGCCTCACCTACGGCCCGGGTGTCGGTGGCGACGGCCATGATCACGAGCATGAGTAGGAAGCTGAGGACGATCTCCCAGACGAAGGACTGTCCCTGGGAGCCCGACGGAAGCGCGGCGCCGAGATCGGCGATGTTCCCGAGCGAGCTGCGCAGCAACGCCGCTGCCGATAGCGCGCCGGTCAGTTGAGCGCACCAGTAGGCGGCCAGCCGGCTCCAGGGAAAGTGGCGAGTGAGCGCGAAGGCGAAGGTGACCGCCGGATTGAAATGAGCCCCGGAGACGTGGCCGAGCGCGTAGATCATCACCATGATCACGAGCCCGAAGCTGAAGGCGACCCCGATGTGGCCTAAGGCGTGGGTCTTGGCGTCGACGACGATCGCCCCGCGCCCGCGAACACGAGGCCGAAGGTCCCGATCGCCTCGGCAAGTAGCGGACGCAGCAACATCGTCGCGCGGGACATTCATGTGGATCAATATCAGGTTCTATCGATATCCTGCCGGTGTGAGTGCTCAGACGGTGCTCGAATGCGCAACGCCGCTCGCGGGATCGACACTCTCCGAGCAAGGCGCGGCTGAGCTGGAGACGCTGTTCAAGGTGATCGCGGATCGCAGCCGCCTGAGGATCCTCAACATTCTGTTGCGCGCCGAGGGCGAACCGGTCTGCGTGTGCGAGTTCCAGGAGAGCCTGGGCATCGCCCAGCCGACGGTCAGCTATCACCTGAAGCAACTCGCCCGGGCGGGCGTCGTGGAGCGAGAGCGGCGGGGGAGCTTCGTCTACTACCGCGTGGTGCCGAGGGCGCTCGAGCGGCTCGGAGATCTCGTCGCGGCGCGCTAGCTGTTCGTTTCGCGCGAAGCGTCGGTGAACTCACGGAACTCGCCCGTGACGAGGTACGCGGTTTGCTCGCCGATGTCGACCGCATGGTCGCCGATCCTCTCCAGGCAGCGCGAGACGACGATCATCCGTAGCCCCCATTCGACGACAGCCGAATCGGGACCGAGCTCGAGCACGTTCCGCACCACCCGGCGGTTAGCGCGGTCGATCAGCTCGTCCAGCTCGACGAGCGACGATGCGTCCTCCACGTCGCGGTTGACGAACGAGTCGAGCGCGACCTTGATCATCTCCTCGGCGCGCGCGCCCATCTCCTCGAAGGCCTCGATCATTCGCTGGTCCGGCTCGATCCCCGCTACCAGCTTGGTCAGCTTCGCGATCGTGACGCAGTAGTCGGCCATCCGCTCGAGATGGAGGTTGTTGTGCAGCATCGCGAGCACGAGGCGCAAGTCGACCGCAACCGGTGTCTGTCTCGCGAGCAACGCCTCGATCCCCTGTTCGACCTCGAGATAGCGGCGGTCGACCTCGTCGTCGAAAGCGATCACCTCGTCGGCGAGCTCGGCATCCGCCTCTCGCAGGGCGTTGAGCGCGCCGCGCAATGCGCGCAGGACGAGCTCGCCTTCCTCGAGCAGATTGGCCTGGATCGCGTCCAGGTCCTCTTGTAGCCCGACTCTCACCCGAATCTCCCCGTCACGTAGTCCTCCGTCCGCTTGTCGGACGGCTGCGTGAAGATCTTCGTGGTCGAGTCGTACTCGACCAGGATCCCGGTGCGCGACCGGTCCGGCAGGACCTCGAGACCGAAAAAGGCGGTCATGTCGGCGACGCGCGCCGCCTGCTGCATGTTGTGGGTGACGATCACGATCGTGTACTCGCGCTTGAGATCGTGCATCAGGTCCTCGATCCGGGCCGTCGCGATCGGATCGAGCGCCGAGGCGGGCTCGTCCATCAGCAGCACCTCGGGCTCGACCGCCAGCGCGCGGGCGATGCAGAGACGCTGCTGCTGGCCGCCGGACAGGCTGAGCGCGCTCTTCTTGAGCCGGTCCTTGACGTCGTCCCAGAGCGCCGCGTGCTCGAGCGCGCGCTGGACACGCCCCTTGAGGTCGTCCTTCATCCCGAGCACGCGCAGACCCCAGGCGACGTTGTCGAAGATCGACTTCGGGAACGGGTTCGGCTTCTGGAACACCATCCCGATGTGCCGCCGCACCTGAACCGGGTCGACGCGGGTGCCGTACAGATCCTCCTCGTGGTAGAGAACGCGGCCCGAGACCTTCGCGCTCGGGACGAGGTCGTTCATCCGGTTGAGCGTGCGGATGAAGGTGCTCTTGCCGCAGCCCGAGGGGCCGATGATCGCCGTGATCATGTTGCGGTAGATCTCAAAGCTCACATCCTTGATCGCGGGCACCCGGCCGTAGGAGACGTTCAGCCCTTCGATCCGGAACACCGTCTCGCGGTGGGTCGGAAGCGGTGTCTGCTCCTGGCGTTGCGCGATCTCGATCGGTGCCACGTCGATCATCGTATCCGTCCCGTTCACGGGGTCCTCCTTCTTCATCTGGAGAGCTTTCGCCGGCTGCGGGCGAGGAAAAACCTCGACGTCAGGCTCAAAATAAGCACGAACGCCAGCAACACGATTCCGGTGGCCCAGGCCCGGGCGTGATCGGCGGGGTCCGGGGATTCGGCGTACTGGAAGATCGTCAGCGGCATCGACTGAACCGGCTGGGTCGGGTCCCAGGTAACCGCCATGGCGGCGAGGGACGTCGTAAAGAGGAGCGGTGCGGTCTCGCCCGCGACGCGGGCGATCGCGAGCGTCGTCCCCGTGAGGATCCCGCCCATGCTCGACGGCAGGATCACGCCCAGCACCGTGCGCCAGCGAGGCGCGCCGAGGGCCAGGCCCGCTTCGCGAAGCGACGAGGGGACGAGGCGGAGCACCTCCTGCGTCGAGCGCGAGACGAGCGGAAGGGCGATGATCCCGAGCGCGACCGCCCCGGCGAGCGCGCTCTGTCCCTGGCTGATCACCAGGATGCTGAAGATGAAGATCCCCGTCACGATCGTCGGCAGCCCGTTCATCACGTCGAGCGCGAGCCTGATCACGTTCGCGACCTTGCGCGGCGCGAGCTCGCTCACGTAGATCGCGATCAGCACGCCGACCGGGAGCGAGAACAACGTCGCGAACGCGATGAGCAGGACGCTGCCGACGATCGAGTTCGCGATCCCGCCGCCCTCCTGTCCGAAGAACGCGGGCGTCTTGGTGAAGAAATCGAGGTTGAGCGCGCTCCAGCCGTTCTTGACGACCGAGGCGACCACGATCACGAGCACGGCCACCGCAATGAGCGCCGCAAAGGTCGCGAGACCCTCCATCGCCCGGTTGACGATCCGCCTCCGGCGCAGCTTCCGGTCGGTTACGAACAGCGAGCTGACTCTTGGCTCCGGCTCCATCACGTCCCTCCCGTGTGCTGGAACTCGAACCGCCGTACGACCAGCTGGGCGCCGAAGTTGACGATGATCGAGATCGCGAGCAGGATCGTGGCCAGGTAAAAGAGCGACGAGATCTGGATGTTCGACGCAGCGCCCTGGTACTGGCTGGCGATGCGGCTCGCGACCGTGTCGCCGAGCCCGAACAGCGACTTCGGTATCCCAACCTGGTCGCCGATCACCTGCGTGACGGCGATCGCCTCCCCGAGCGCGCGGCCGAGCCCGAGGATGACTGCCGCCGCCAGGCCGGGTCGAGTGTAGTGGATGGTGACGCCGCGGACCATCTCCCAGCGCGTGGCGCCGAGCGCTAGGGCGCCGTCCTTCAACTCCGCCGGGACGCTCTGGAACAGCTCCCGCGCGACGCTGGCGACGATCGGCACCGCCATGATCGTCAGCACGAGCGCCGCCGGCAGGATCCCCGAGGCCTTCGGCTCGCCGCTAAAGAGCGGGATCCAGCCGAGAAACGAGTGCAGAAACGGTTCGAGGTCGTCCTGCACGAACGGCCCGAGCACGAGCAGGCCCCAAAGGCCGAGGATCACGCTCGGGATCGCCGCCAGCATCTCGACGAGCGCCCCGATCGTCTCGCGGAGAAAGCGAGGCGCGAGCTCGGTCAGGTAGAGAGCGATTCCGATGGCGAGCGGGGTCGCGATCAGGAGCGCGATGAACGACGTCACGGCGGTTCCGAAGAGGAAGCTGAGCGCGCCGAAGTGGTTCTTGACCGGGTCCCAGGCCTCGTGGACGATGAAGCCGAGCCCGAACTTCGAGAACGAGAGGCTGCTGCCGTCGGCGACCTTGTACGCAATCGCGCCGATGAGGACGACCGATCCGGCGGCCGCGGCCGCGGTGACGACGTGGAGAAGGAGGTCGCCGATGCGGTCGCCGAAGCGCCGACCGGCTCGCAGGCTTGTCGGGACGGTGGCCACAGCGCCCGGAGCCTAATCGCCGAACCGGGTGTAAAGAAGGGCATTCACCACTTCGTTACCGGACCTCAACCTCCCGGATGCCCATGGCCCTGCGGCCGAGGGGCATCCTCGTACTGTCAGTGCATGACAGGAGAGAAGGAGAGGAGATTCCCTTGAGCAAGAGGACGTTCATTGCGGCGCTGCTGACGCTTGCGTTTGCCGCGGCGCTCGTCGCCGGCACAGCCGGCGCGCGAGGCGCGGGCAGCCTGAATGGGGCCGGGGCCACGTTCCCCGCTCCGCTGATCGCGCTGTGGCAGCAGAGCTACCACGCCTCCACGATCAACTACAACCCGATCGGAAGCGGCGGCGGGATCCAGGCGATCACGAACAAGCAGGTGGACTTCGGCGCCAGCGACGCCCCGCTGACGAAGGATCAGTTCGCCGCTTGCCCCTGCGTCCAGATCCCGTGGGCGCTGTCTGCGACCTCGGTTCCGTACAACATCCCGGGAACGGGCTACGGGCTGCACATGACCGGCCCCCTGCTCGCCGACATCTATCTCGGGAAGGTCGACTACTGGGACAACCCGAAGATCAAGAAGATCAACCCGGGCAAGAGCCTTCCGCACGTGAAGATCACGCCGATCTTCCGCTCGGACGGGAGCGGCACGACCTACAACTTCACCGACTACCTGTCGAAGGTCAGCCGCGAGTTCCGCAACAAGGTCGGCAACTCGACCCAGGTCAACTTCCCCGCCGGAATCGGCGCGCGCGGTAGCTCCGGCGTCGCCGCGGCGCTGAAGCGCACCGAAGGCGGACTCACCTACGTCGACGTCGCCTATTCGCTGAAGAACCACTTCAAGATCTTCAAGATCCAGAACAGGGCGAAGAAGTGGACGCTTCCGGGTATTCGCTCGATCCTCGCGGCGGCCTCGCTGGTGAAGAAGGTTTCGGGGAGCAACGAGATGCACATCGTCGATCCGCCCGCGAACAAGAAATACGCAGCCGCGTACCCGATCTGCACCTTCACGTACGCGCTCCTGCAGAAGTCGACGGACAAGGCGAGTGACGTCAAGGCGTTCGTCAAGTGGGCCGTGACGAAGGGGCAGACGGTCCCCGGCGCGCAGAAGCTTCTGTTCGTGCCGATCCCGAAGGTCGTTCAGACCGCCGCGATCAAGACGCTGAGCAAGGTCCACTAGCAAGCGCAGTTCTCCTCACCGAACCGATGACGGCGCCGCCCAAGCGGCGCCGTCATCGTTCCACGACCCCCTCACCAAGGCTTCACCATCCGGTTACCCACGGCGGAACAACGATGCGGAACACTCGCGGCGGTGACTCCATCGGGGAAGCCCCGCTAGGGATCGAGGCCGGGCTTCCCCGATCCCCCTTCTCTGCGAGACTCGCTCTGTGCTGATTGCCCAGTTGTCGGATGTCCACGTCGGCGGCAGCCGCTATCGGCAGGAGCTGCTGCACGCGGCGATCGCCGAGGTGAACGCGGCCGCGCCCGACCTCGTCGTGATCGCCGGCGACGTCACGGACGACGGCTATCCGGATCAGTACCCGCTGGCCCAGGAGGAGCTGGCCGCGATCGAATGCCCGCAGGTCGTGCTCGTCCCGGGCAACCACGACGCCCGGAACGTCGGCTATGTCCGCTTCGAAGAAGCCTTCGGTACGCGTGACAAGCGCTTGCGCTTCAGCGCCGGCGGCCTCGACGTCGCCCTCGTCGCGGTCGACTCGTCGAAGCCCGACATCGACGAGGGCGAGATCGGGCGCGAGCACTACCCCTGGGTCGAGGAAGGCTTCGAGGGGGATGCGGATCTCCGCGTGTTCGTCTGCCACCACCATCTGATGCCCGTTCCGGGAACCGGGCGCGAGCGAAACCAGGTGCTCGACGCGGGCGACGTGCTCGCGCTCCTGCGCCAGCTCCACGTCGATCTCGTGCTGTCGGGGCACCGGCACGTCCCCTACGTCTGGCCGGTGGCGGGGATGTATCTCGTCCACAGCGGCACGGTCTCGACGCTGCGGACCCGTGGATTCCCCCATCCCGCGTACAACTTCATCCGCATCGAAGGCGGGCGGATCTCGGTTGAGCTGCGGATTCCGGGCGGGGACGGGAGGAGCCTGGGCGAGTACCCCCGCGACTGGCCGGCGGAGCTGTCGGCCCGCGAGGCGGATCTCTTCGTGCGCCCGCCCAAGGGGCAGCCGCTGGCGAACGACTAGGCCAGCGGAAAGGAGGCGCGGATCTCGAGGCCCTCGCCCGGAGCTCCGCTCGCCTGGATCGTCCCCCCGGCCGAGGTGACGATGTGCTTGACGATCGCGAGCCCCAGGCCGGTTCCGCGGGAGGCGCGCGCACGGTCAGCGCGGTAAAAGCGCTCGAAGAGGCGGCCGAGCTCGGGCTCGGGAACGCCGGTTCCGTCGTCCCGGGCGCGGAGGACGGCCCGATCCCCCACCCGTTCGACCGAGAGCGTGAAGGTCGCTCCCTGGCCGGCGTAGCGGATGGCGTTCTCGGCTAGGTTCTCGGCGACGACGCGAAGCATTCGAGGACGGAGCGGCACCTCCAGCTCGTCGTCGCCTTCGGCGCGGACCCGGATTCCTGCGCGCGAGGCCGTGTCCCGGAGCCCGTCGAGCACCTGGCGGAGGATGGGCAGCGCACGCGTTCCCCCCAACGATACGACCTCGCGACCGGTCTCCAACTCGCTGAGGAAGAGCACCTCGTCGATCAGCTCGCGGATCTGCTCCACCTCGCGCCGGGCCTGGTCGACGAGGAGATGCTGATCGGTGCCGGGCAGGAGCGCGGTCTCGAGCAGTGCGAGCAGCCGCGCAAGCGGCGTCCTCAGCTCGTGGGAGACGACGGCGGTGAAGCCCGAGCGGAGCTCGTCGTAGGCGGAAAGGTCCTGCTGGACGAGCCGCAGCAGGACCTCCCGGCGTCCGTCGACCTCGTACGGGACGAGGACCGGAAGGGCGCCGAGCGGTGGCCGGAGCATCTCCTCGGGCGCTTCCTTGCCGATCTCGAGACCGGGGAACACCTCACGTGCCCGGCGGCCGGCCGCGACGACGAGCCCGCTCTCGTCCAGGATCGCGGTCACCGCGTCGCTCTCCTCGACCAGGATCCGCGCGCGTGCGGCTTCGAGCCGCAGCTGCGCGCCCTCGTTGTTGGCAGGCTGACGCCTCCGCCACCTGAGCAGGTCCTTTACCATCTATTCACCAGTTCTTCACCGCCGGGTACCCCCGAGGCGGCTGTCCACGACCCATTATTGCCTGTGACTGTGGGAAAGGTCCTCATCGTCGAAGACGACTCCGTCATCGCGCAGGGGATGGTGCACCATCTGCGCGCGGCGGGGTTCGACCCGCTCTGGATCGCCCGCGGCGAGCTCGGCCTGACCAGGCTGCGTTACGAGAAGCCGGACGTGTGCGTGCTCGACCTGATGCTGCCGGAGATGGACGGGTGGAGCGTGATCGAGACGGCGCGGGCGGAGGGGATCGGGACCCCGATCGTCGTGGTCAGCGCCCGCGGGACCGAGCACGACCGCGTCCACGCGCTCGAGCT
>DASWEE010000103.1:0-2208 GCA_036394915.1 Gaiellaceae bacterium
GTGTCCGCGCCACCCGCGCGCCGGGTCAGGTCGACGTGATTAATCCCGACCGCCTCGACTCGCACAAGCACCTCACCTTCACCAGGCAGCGGGTCGGGAACCTCCTCGACCCGCAGCACCTCAGGCCCGCCGGCCTCGCGCAAAACAACGGCACGCACAACCGAAAGCGTACTCCCGAGGGCCGGGGCTCCCGACATCGGGTTCCTCAGGACGGCGACCGCGTTCCTGCCAGGGACCGGAGGTACAGCTCCGCAACGCCCCTTGAGCGCCGGCAGCGCCGCAGCGTCGTCGGCGGCCAGACTAACTATGTGCGGCGACCCTCCAGCGACCACCGGCCGATCGGCTAAATCCAGCGGCAGCCGAACGGGTTCCCGGGATCGGCGGCCGGGGCCACGCTGTCGCCTTCCGGCTCATCCGCGACAACAGAACCGGTGCCGCGCCTGCGCTGCGTGCCCGGCGGAGCGCGGCTCTACCGGCCGCTGGCGCGCTTTTTTTCGCGCGCGCGGCGCTCGGCCGGCGTCTCGCGCCCGCGGAGCACGTCGTGGTAGTCGAGGAGCGAGTCCGGCAGGCGGTCGAGCTTGCGCGCTTCGTAGCAGGCGAGGCGCTGGGCTTGGCCGCGCTCGGCGTTCGCGAACAGGGGCACGCCGGTACCGAAGCCGCCGTTGAGGATGCGTCCGCCCTCGTGCGAGCCGCTCGGCGATCGTGTCTTGCGCACGCGGCGAGCGGCGGGGAAGAGACGTCAGCGTGGGGCGCTCGCCCGCGACGGCCGCTGTGTCAGGCGGCTCGGAGATCGGTCGCGGGATGCGGCTCGGGCTTGGCGCGGGCGATGCGGTCTAGTCTCTGCCGCAGTGACCGTTACGACGGACGCCGCGCGGCCGCTTCGAAGCGGGAAGATCCCGGTCGGCCTGCTGGCCGAGTTGCTGGCTGAGCTTCCGCCCGCGCCGCCGGAGCTCCGGCTGGGACCGCGCGTCGGCGAGGACGCGTGCGCGATCGAGATCCCGGGCGGCGCCCTGATTGCTGCAAGCGATCCGATCACGCTCAGCAGCGAGCAGATCGGGCGGTTGGCGGTGATCGTCAACGCCAACGACCTCGCGGTGACCGGCGCTCGCCCTCGCTGGTTTCTGGCGGTCATCCTCGTCCCACCCGGCACCGACGAATCGGTCGTCCGCGGCGTGTTCGCAGCGGTGCAAGACGCGCTCGTCGAGGTCGGCGCTTCCCTGGTCGGGGGCCATACCGAGGTAACCCCGGTCGTCACGCGGCCGATCGTCGTAGGCCAGATGCTCGGCCTGGCGGAGGCCGGTAGGTTCGTGGCTACCGGCGGAGTCGCCCCCGGAAGCGTCGTCGTCCAGGTGGGGCCCGCCCCGGTCGAAGGCGCCGCCGTGCTGGCGCAGGAGGCGTCCGGCCGCCTCGGCGGGCTCGATACCGCCGTGCTCGCGGCTGCGCGTGCGGCTTTCGACCGACCCGGGATCTCCGTCGTCGAGGCCGCCCTCCTCGCGGCCCGGTTGGGAGCTACCGCCCTGCACGATCCCACCGAGGGGGGCCTGGCCGCCGGGCTGCACGAGCTGGCCGACGCCTCGGGTGTGCGCATCCGGATCGACCGGCAGGCTGTGCTCTGGTTCGAGCCCGGAGTCGCCGTTTGCCGGGCGCTCGGCGCCGACCCGTGGTCGACGCTCGCCTCCGGCACGCTGCTCGCCGCATTCCCGGCGGAAACCGCCGAGCTGGCACTTCAGGCTCTCGCCCGGCAGGGGCACTCGGCAGCCGTGATCGGCCAGGCCGAGCCGGGATCGGGTGTACACGACGGCGACGGACGCTCGATCCCCTGGCGCGAGCGCGACGACGTAGATCGAGTCTTGCTGGAGTAGGAAGAGCTCCGCTCTACTCCTTCGTGGGGCGGGCGCCGAGCCTGCCAGAGGGCCGACCCCCTCCGGCCGGCCCTCTGAACTGCCCGCTCGGCGGACTTGACTGCTTGCCTTACATCATCCCGCCCATCTCGCCCATGCCTCCCATGCCTCCGGCCATGCCGGCTCCGGCCTTCTCGGGCGGCTCGGCGACGATTGCCTCGGTCATGAGGATGTTCTTCGCGATCGAGGCGGCGTTCTGGAGCGCCGAGCGCGTGACCATCGTTGGGTCGATGATGCCGGCCTTGACGAGGTCCTCGACCTCGTTCGTGTCGACGTTCAGGCCTTGGCCCTTGGCGGCCGTGCGGAC
>DASWEE010000104.1:0-44364 GCA_036394915.1 Gaiellaceae bacterium
CGGCCGCGGGCTGCTTGTCTCCTCGGAGGTGCCATTAAGTCTTCTGGACCGCCTTCTTGCCACGCCCGACGGTCTTCTTCGGGCCCTTGCGGGTGCGCGCGTTCGTCTTCGTCCGCTGCCCGCGTACCGGTAGCGCACGGCGATGCCTGAACCCGCGGTAGGAGCCGATCTCCTGCAACCGCTTGATCGCCTGGGAGCGCTCCCGCCGCAGGTCGCCCTCGACCTGCAGGTTGGCGTCGATGTAGTTACGAAGGTTCGTAATCTCCTCGTCGGTCAGGTCGCGCACCTTCGTGTCGGGTGAGAGCCCGAGCGCTGCGCAGATCTCGCGCGCCCTCGCGCGACCGAGGCCGAAGATGTACGTCAGACCGACCTCGAGGCGCTTCTCGCGGGGCAGGTTGACGCCGGCGATTCTGGCCATGCTCCTCAGCCCTGCCTTTGCTTGTGTCGCGGGTTCGTGCAGATGACCATGGTCGTGCCGTTCCGCTTGATCACGCGGCAGCGCTCGCACATTGGCTTGACGGATGCTCGGACCTTCATCGGTACCGCCTTCAGACATGAACCGCGCTACCTGAGCGCGGTTGGACAACAGGACACAGCACAGCGCGGCCTGGCGCCGCGCGCAGACTCATGGTAGCAAACCGATTCCGACTTCCGCGGGCGCCGTCAGGACGCGTGGACCGTCGTCGGTAACGGCCACAGTGTGCTCGAAATGGGCCGTCAGCGACTCATCGCGGGTCGAGATCGACCACCCGTCGTCGTGCACGTAGACCTCCTCCGAGCCCGCGCTGATCATGGGCTCGATTGCGAGCGTCATCCCCGAGACGAGCTTCGGCCCACGGCCCGGCTCGCCGAAGTTCGGCACCTGAGGCTCCTCGTGGTAGGAGCGGCCGACGCCGTGGCCGACGAGGCTGCGAATCACCGAGTAGCCGGCGTCCTCCGACACCCGCTGAACCGCTGCCGAGATGTCCCCGACGCGGTTACCCAGCCGCGCCTGCTCGATCCCGGCCTCCAGCGCCGCCTTGCAGACCCTGAGCAGCCGCTCGGCCTCGTCCGAGATCTCGCCGACGGGAAACGTCGAGGCGGAGTCCGCGACGAAGCCGTCGAGCGTGACGCCGACGTCGATCGAGACGATGTCACCCTCCTGCGCGCGGTAGTCGGTCGGGATGCCGTGGACGACCATCGCATTCGGGGAGATGCAGAGCGCGGCCGGAAATCCCCGGTAGCCCTTCGACGTCGGGCTCCCGCCGCGCGAGCGGATGTGCTCCTCCGCGATCCGGTCGAGCTCGATCATCGAGACCCCCGGCTCGAGCAGTTCGCGCACGAGCGCGAGCGTCTCTGCGACGACTCGGCCGGCCTCCGCCATCTGCTCGATCTCCTGCGCTGACTTGCGGATGATCACGGTCGCTGGTTCCCGGGGGAACCTCCCGGTTCCCCCGAACCCCCTCCACTGGTCCGCTTCGCGGACAGGCCGCTGCGCGGCGTCTGCTCGATCTCCTGCGCTGACTTGCGGATGATCACGATCCCAGGGTAGCGGGGCCTCCCGGTTCCCCCGGACCCCCTCCACTGGTCCGCTTCGCGGACAGGCCGCGCGGCCTCATTGCCTGACGGCGGCCTGCTCGAGCGCTTGCTGGATCTCGTCGAACACCTCGTCGACCGGACGGTCGCCGTGAATGCCGACCAGGTTCCCCTGCGTCCGGTAGTACTCGACGAGCGGCTCCGTCTTCTCGCGGTAGAGAGCGAGCCGCGTGCGGATCGCCTCGGGCGTGTCGTCGGTCCGGCTCTCGTCCTGAGCGCGCTTCATCAGCCGGGCGACGCACTCCTCCTCGGGCACCTCGAGCTGGAGGACGATCGTCGGCGTCTTGTCGATCTCGCGCAGCATCCGGTCGAGCGCTTCCGCCTGCTCGATCGTGCGCGGAAAGCCGTCGAGGACGAACCCGTTCTCGACGTCGGGCTCGTTCAGACGCTCGCGGATGACGTCGATCATCAGTTCGTCCGGAACGAGCTCGCCGCGCTCCAGGATCGGCTTTACCCGCCTGCCGAGCTCGGTGCCGGCGGCGATCGCCTGCCTGAGCATCTCGCCGGTGGCGATGTGCGGGAGCCCGTAGCTCGCCGCGATCCGATGGGCCTGGGTGCCCTTTCCCGAGCCTTGCGGCCCGAGCAGCAAGATGTTCACCTCGCGCCCCTGGCCGGGCCTTGCTCCCGCCCGGCGAAGCCGGGCTCCGCAAGGCCCTGACACCGCTGGCGGCAGGATGCTGCGCGAGCGGCGCTTGTCCGTGCTACTTGCACTGTCCTGCGCGCCGCCCGCTTGCCTCCTTTGCCAGCGGCGCCCCAGGAACGCGAGGAGCGCCCCCTCGAGACACGAGACTCCACGCTATTTCAGGAAGCCCTCGTAGTGCCGCATCATCATCTGCGACTCCATCTGGCGCATGGTGTCGAGCGCGACGCCGACGACGATCAGCACCGAGGTGCCGCCGAGCGCGCGTGATGTTCCCTGCGAGAAGCCGCCATAGCGAATGAAGAGGCTTGGCGCGACCGCGACGACGGCCAGGTAGAGCGCGCCTGGCAGGGTAAGGCGGCTGAGCACACGATCCAGGTACTGGGCGGTGGGCGGCCCCGGCCTGATGCCGGGCACGTAGCCCCCGTTCTTGCGCAGGTTGTCCGCCTGGTCGACCGGGTTGAACTGGACCGCGGTGTAGAAGTACGTGAAGATGACGATCAGCGCACCCTCTAAGACCAGATACGACAGGTTCGTCGGCAGGAAGTACTTGTTGACGAAGTTCTGTGTCGAAGGGATGAACTGGGCGAGCGTCGGGAAGAACGCCATCACCGCGGCCGCGAAGATGACCGGAATGACGCCGGCCATGTTGACGCGCAGCGGCATGTAGGTCGACCCGCCAGCGACCTGGCGCCGGCCGACGATCCGCTTCGCGTACTGGATCGGGATCCTCCGCTGCCCCTCCTGCACAAACACGACCGCCACGACGATGCCCAGGGCGATGATCGGGAAGAACAGCTTCTCGGTCGGGCCGCCGTTGACCCACGCGGACACGCCGGCGGGAGCGCTGGTCAGGATCGAGGCGAAGATCAGCAGCGAGATGCCGTTGCCGACGCCGCGCTTCGTGATCAGCTCGCCCATCCACATCAGCAGCGCCGTGCCGGCCGTCAGCGTGATCACGAGGAGGACGAAACGGCCGGGGTTCGTGCTCAGCACGTGCTGGCGCTGGAAGAGGTAGGCGTAACCCGCCGACTGGCCCGCCGCGAGCGCGACGGTCAGGTAGCGCGTGTACTGGTTGATCTTGGCCGTCCCGGCCTCGCCTTCCTTCTGCAGCGCCTCGAGCTTCGGGACGACGACCGTCAGCAGCTGCAGGATGATCGACGCCGTGACGTACGGCATGATCCCGAGCGCGAAGAGCGCGAAGCGAGAGAGCGCGCCGCCCGAGAACAGGCTGAGCAGGTTCAGAATCGAGCCGTGCTGGCTGTCGAGGTAACCCTTGATTTGGTCCGAGTTGACGCCCGGCGCGGGCATCCACGAGCCCAGGCGGTAGAGGGCGAGGATCAGCGCGGTGAAGAGGACGCGGCGGCGGAGCTCGGGGACGCGCCAGGCGTTGGCGAGCCAGGAAAGCATTTACTTTTCCTCTTCCTCTTCCTCTTCCGCGGGCCTCTCGGCGGGAGCCTCCTCTGCCTCCGCCGGCTCCTCGGTTTCAGCCTCGGCAGCAGGCTCCGTCGCCGCCGGCTTCGACGCCTTCCGCCTCTTCTTCGTCTTGCGCTCCTGCTCTTCCCGCAGCGCGACGACCGTTCCGCCCGCCTGCTCGATCTTCTCGCGCGCGCTCGCCGAGAAGCGGTGCGCCGTGACGGTGAGCTTCTTCGTCAGCTCGCCCGAGCCGAGAATCTTGACGTCCGTGCGCGTGTTCTTGATCAGTCCGCGCTCGGCAAGGAGCTCGATCGTCACGTCGGTGCCGGCGTCGAAGCGCTCCAAGTCGCGGACGTTGACGGCAAGCGTCTCCGTCCGGTGCGGGCCCATCGGCATCGCGTCCTTCGAATAGGGGCCGCGCTGCTTGCCGAGCCGCATGTACACGGGCATCTGGCCGCCCTCGAAGCCGGCCCGCATCTTGTGCGAGCCCGAGCGCGCCTTCTGGCCCTTGATCCCGCGGCCGGAATAGCGACCCTTCCCCGAGCCCAGCCCACGACCCACGCGCTTGCGCGAGCGCCGGTCCGCGGCCGGCTTCAGGTTGGAGAGGTTGAGGTCTTCAGGCATCTACTTCAGTTCCTCCACCCGGACCAGATGCCGGACTTTTCTGAGCATACCGGCGACCTGAGGGCTGTCCTTGTGCTCAGCGCTCCTCCCGATCTTGCCCAGGCCGAGCGCCCGGAGGGTGCCCCGGTTGCGCTGGTTCTGGCCGATCCCGCTCCTTGTCTGTGTGATGCGAAGCACGATCAGTGGGACTCCTCAGCAGATGCTTCATCCCCGGGGGAACCTCCCGGTTCCCCCGAAGCCCCCTCCCCTGGTCCGCTGTCGCTGACAGGCGCCTTCGCCGCCTCCTCGGCAGCTACTTCATCAGCGGGGGAACCTCCCGGTTCTCCCGAAGCCCCCTCCCCTGGTCCGCTATCGCGGACAGGCGGCTCCGCCGCCGGCCGCTTATAAGGCAGCACCTCCGCGATCGTCTTGCCGCGGATTCGGGCGACGTCCTCGGGCCGGCGCAGGCTCTTGAGACCGTTGACGGTCGCCTTCGCCATGTTGATCGGATTGGTCGTCCCGAGGCTCTTGGCGAGGATGTCGCGGATCCCGGCGAGCTCGAGGATGGCGCGCACGCCGCCGCCGGCGATCACGCCGGTCCCTTCGCTCGCGGGCCGCAGCATCACCCGGGCGGCGTCCGAGCGCCCCAGAACCTCGTGGGTGATCGTCGTTCCGTGCTTGGGCACGGTGAACAGATTCTTCTTCGCGTCGTCGACGGCCTTCGAGATCGCGAGGGGCACCTCGCGCGCTTTCCCGTAGCCGACGCCGACGCGGTCGACCTCGTCGCCGATGACGACGAGCGCCGTGAACGAGAACCTGCGCCCGCCTTTCACGACCTTGGCGACACGGTTGATCTCGACGACGCGCTCCTTGAGCTCTCTGGTCTCGCTGTACTCCACTGTGCTCAAAACTTGAGTCCTCCTTCGCGCGCGCCCTCGGCGAGCGCCTTTACACGTCCGTGGTAGAGGTAGCCGGCGCGGTCGAACACGACCGTTTCGATTCCGGCCTGCTTGGCAGTCGCGGCGAGTTGCTTGCCCACCTCGGCGGCCTGTGCGGTCTTGTTGCCCTTGAACGACTTCTTCAGCTGCAGCCACGTGGCCGAGGCGAGCGTGCGCCCCTCGAGGTCGTCCACGAGCTGGGCGGAGATGCCCCGGTTCGAGCGGAACACGACCAGGCGGGGACGCTCTGCCGTACCCGACAGCTTTCCGCGCACGCGCTGGTGGCGCCGCTTACGCGCCTCGGGAACCGTGAGCGTGCTCATGCTCGCTTCCCTACCTTCCGTCTCACGTACTCGCCCTCGTAGCGGATCCCCTTGCCCTTGTAGGGCTCGGGCGGGCGGATGCGGCGCACCTCGGCGGCGATCTGCCCGACCTGCTGCTTGTCGGCGCCCTTGACGACAATCTGCGTCGGCGCCGGCACCTCGAAGGTGATTCCGGGCGGCGCGTCCTTCGTGACCGAGTGCGAGAAGCCGACGTTCAGCTCCAGCGAAGTCCCGCGCATCGCGGCGCGATAGCCGACGCCCTGGATCTCGAGCCGCTTCTCGAAGCCCTTGGTGACGCCCTCGATCATGTTCGCGATCAGGGTCCGGGTCAGCCCGTGCAGCGCGCGATCGTCGCCGCGCTCGGTCGGACGCGTGACGACGATCCGGCCGTCGTCCTGCTCGATCTTCATCCGCCCCGGGACGTTCTGGGACAGCTCACCCAGCGGGCCGTTCACCATCACGCGCCCAGGGGAGATCGAGACGTTCACTCCGCCCGGAATCTCGATTGGCTGTCTTCCGATTCGACTCAACTCAAGCCCTCACCACACGAAGCAGATGACCTCGCCGCCGATCCCGCGCTCCTCCGCGGTCCGGCTCGTGACGAGGCCGCTCGACGTGGACAGGATTGCCGTACCCATGCCGCCCAGGACGCGCGGCAGCCGGTCCTTGCGCGCGTAGATGCGCCGGCCCGGCTTGGAGACGCGCCGCAGGTCGGTGAGGATCCGCTCGCGGTTCTTGCCGAACTTGAGCTCGACCACCAGCGTGTCGAAGCTCTCGCCCTTCTGGACGTGGTAGTCGCGGACGTAGCCCTCCTCCTTGAGCAGGCGCGCGATTTCCTCCTTCAGACGGGAGGTCGGCATCTCGACGGTGTCGTGCAGCGCCTTGTTGGCGTTGCGGATGCGGGTGAGCATGTCGGCAATGGGATCGGTCAGCACTTGAGTCCTCCTACCACGAGCTCTTGGTCATGCCCGGGATCGCGCCCTCGTGCGCGAGCTCGCGCAGGCAGATCCGACAGAGCCCGAATTTCTTGAAGACTGCGCGGGGCCGCCCGCAGCGGTTGCAGCGCGTGTACTTGCGCACCGGGTAGCGAGGGGTCCTCGCCGCCTTCGCGATCAGCGATTTCTTGGCCATTTACTGCTCGTCCTCTCTCGAGCCGGCGAACGGGAACCCGAGGCCTGCGAGAAGCGCCTGGCCCTGCTCGTCGGAGCTAGCCGTCGTCGTGACCGCGACGTCGAGGCCGCGGATCGACGACACGTCGTCGTAGTCGATCTCCGGGAAGATGATCTGCTCGCGGAGGCCGAGCGAGTAGTTTCCGCGCCCGTCGAACGAGCCCGGGCTCAGCCCGCGGAAGTCGCGGATCCGCGGAAGCGCGATCGAGATCAGCCGGTCGAGGAAGTCGTACATCCGGTCGCCGCGCAGCGTCACCCGGGCGCCGATCGGCATCCCCTCGCGGATCTTGAAGCCCGCGATCGACTTACGGGCGCGGCGCACCTGCGCGCGCTGCCCGGCGATCCTCGTCAGCTCCTCGATCGCGTTGTCGAGCGCCTTTGCCTCGGTCTTGGCCTCGCCGACGCCCATGTTGAGCGTGACCTTCGACACGCGCGGAACCTCCATCAGCGAGCCGAGGACGAGCTCCTCCTTCAGCCGCGAGCAGAGCTCGTCGCGGTAGAGCTGCTTCAGGCGCGGCACGTAGCCGTTCGTCTGGGCCTTGCGCGGTCTCGCCATTAGCGGTCACCTCTCGCACAGATCGTGCTCTCCGGCCGCGAAAAGCAAGCCAGGCTAGGACGCAGCCCGCGTTCGTAGCCGGAGGCTACGGGCGCGGGTGAGGACGACGCATGGCGCCGCTTTGCAGCGCCCCGGAGAGTGCGAGATGGGCGGGAGGGAGCCGCAAGAATCACTGGTCGATCTCCTCCCGGCAGTCGGCGCGCTTGCACTGGCGCACCTTGACTCGCTCGCCCTTGATCTCGTTGACCTTGACGCCGACCCGTGTCGCGCGGCCGCACGTGGGACAGACGAGCATCACAGCCGACACCGGCACGGGGCTTGGCTTCTCGATCACGCCGCCCGGGGCAACCTGCTGCTGGCCCATCCGGCTCGAGTCCTTGAGCGGGCGCGGGCGGGTGTGCCGCTTGACGGTGTTCAGGTTCTCGACGATCACGCGCCCCTCGGCCGGAAGCGCCTCCACCACGCGCCCGCGCTTGCCGCGATCCTTTCCGCGCAGCATCTGGACGGTGTCTCCCTTGTGGATCTTCATCACAAAACCTCCGGAGCCAAGCTCACGATCTTCATGAAGTTCTTCTCCCGCAGCTCGCGCGCCACCGGGCCGAAGATCCGCGTCCCGCGCGGATTGCGGGCGTTGTCGATGATCACGGCGGCGTTCTCGTCGAATGCGATCTGCGTGCCGTCGTTGCGACCGTAGGGCTTCCTCGTGCGAACGACGACCGCGCGGACGACCTCGCCCTTCTTGATCGTGCCCTGCGGGCTCGCGGTCTTGACCGTCCCGACGATGATGTCGCCGACGCGCGCGTAGCGGCGGTGCGACCCGCCCATCACGCGGATGCACAGCAGCGTGCGGGCGCCGCTGTTGTCCGCGACGCGGAGTCTGGACTCCTGCTGGATCACTTTGCCGCCTCCACGACCTCGGCCAGGCGCCAATGCTTCGTCTTCGAGAGCGGGCGGGTCTCCACGATGCGGACGAGGTCGCCGACCTTCGCCTGGTTCTGCTCGTCGTGCGCGTGGAACTTGGTCTCGCGCCGGATCACCTTCTTGTAGCGCGGGTGCTTCTTCAGCATCTCGACCTGGACGACGATCGTCTTGTCCATGGCGCTCGAGACGACGACTCCGCGGCGCTCCTGCCGGCGCCCGCGCTCGTGCTCGGGCTTCGGCTGCCGGACGATCGGCTTGCGCTCCTTCGGGGGCTCGCGCTTGAGCCTCGGACGCTGGGGGCGCTGGGGCCTCGGCAGACGCTTGCGCTTCGGCTTGGCGATCGGCGCCGGCGGAGGAGGAGCCTCCTCGGCCGCGGGCTGGGCTTCCGCCTCCGTTGCAGCTTCGGGCTCCGCCTCGGCTTCCGGCGCAGCCTCTTCTGGCTCGGCTTCCGCCTCCGGCGCAGCTTCGGGCTCCGCCTCGGCTTCCGGCGCAGCCTCTGGCTCGGCCTCCGCCTCCGGTGCAGGCTCGAGCTCCGCCTCCGCTTCCGGGGCGGACTCTTCGGCAGCCTCAGCCTCTACCGGTGTCTCTGCTTCGATCTGTTGCTCTTCGTTCTTCTCTTCGTCTGCCATCTCTATGTTCTCTCCAGGGTCTCCGCCCGCTCGTGCCGGACGGTGAGGATGCGTGCGATCTCCCGCTTGGCCAGCGTGAGGCGGGCCGTGTTCTCGAGCGCGCCGGTCGCGGCCTGGAAGCGCAGGTTGAACAGTTCCTGGCGCCGTTCGGCGAGCTCGGTCTCCAGCTCGTCGTCGGTCATGTCTCTTAGGTCCCTAGCCTTCAAAGAGATCGGCCTCCCGCTTCACGAACTTGGTCTTGATCGAGAGCTTCGTGCCTGCGAGCCGGAGCGCTTCCTTGGCGAGCTGCTCGGGTACGCCGGCGAGCTCGAACATCACCCGGCCGGGCTTGACGACGGACACCCAGTGCTCGGGCGAGCCTTTGCCGGAGCCCATCCGAGTCTCGGCGGGCTTCTGCGTCACCGGCTTGTCGGGAAAGACGTTGATCCAGACCTTGCCGCCGCGCTTGATCTTGCGCGTCATCGCAATCCGCGCGGCCTCGATCTGACGGTTGGTGACCCAGCCGCACTCGAGCGCCTTCAGGCCGTAGTCGCCCGAGTGCACGTGCGTCTGGCCCTTCGAGTAGCCGCGCCGGCGGCCTCGCTGGTACTTGCGGTACTTCGTCTTCTTGGGGAGGAGCACTAACCCTTGCCTCCCGTGTCATCGAGCTTCGTGGGGTCCTCGACCTGCTTCTTGGGCGTGGTCGTGTCGGGCGCCTCGGCGACGGCGTCGGGCGTCGTCTCGACCTGCGGCTCGATCACCGGCTGCTCGCGGCCCTCGGCGGAAACGCCTTCCGGTGTAGTACGCGGAGACTCAGCCACGGGGGAACCTCCACCCGGTTCCTCGCCTGGGCCGCTATCGCGGACAGGCGGCTCCGCCGCCCTGTCGATGTTGTCTTGCGCCGAGGCGCGTCCCCGGCCGCTCCTGCGAGCGGCGCCGCCACCGCGACTCGGTCGCCGCTTCTGGACGGGCCCGAGGCCCTCGCGGTCCGCTCGGCCGCGACCCGCCTCGCGCGAGGCGCCGAGACCTTCCATCGGGCCGCCGCGGCGGCGGCGCGCCTGATCCTGGTCGCCGAGCCGCGTGTCCTTCTGGGTCATGCCCTCGTAGCCCTCCGGCATGATCTCGCCCTTGTTGATCCAGACCTTGACGCCGATCCGGCCGAAGGTCGTCTTCGCCTCGGTGAAGCCGTAGTCGATGTCCGCGCGAATCGTGTGCAGCGGGACGCGCCCCTCCGAATAGGCCTCGCTGCGGCTCATCTCCGTTCCGGCCAGCCGGCCGCCGCAGACGATCTTGATCCCTTGCGCGCCCGACCGGATCGCCGACGCGAGCGAGCGCTTCATCGCGCGCCGGAAGCTGACGCGGTTCTCGAGCTGCTCCGCGATCGACTGCGCGACGAGCTTGGCGTCGAGCTCGGGCCGCTTGATCTCGTTGATGTTGATGTGGACGTTCTTCTGGGTGAGCGCGTGCAGCTCTTTCCGAAGCGCGTCGACCTCGACGCCCGACTTGCCGATCACGATCCCCGGCCGGGCCGTGAAGATGTCGATCGTGATCCGCTGCTTGTCCTTGCGGATCAGGATGTCGGACAGGCCCGCGTGCGAGAGCTTCTTGTAGATGTGCTCGCGGATCTTCACGTCCTCGAGCAGGTACGCGGCGAACTCCTTCGTGCTGGTGTACCAGTTCGACTTCCAGTCGTGGATGACGCCGACGCGCAGTCCGCCGGGATGAACTTTCTGGCCCATTAGCTCTCCTCTTCTTTCTTCTTGCGCGTGGCGCGCTTCCTCGGCGTTTTCGGCTCCTCCGCCTTCGGCTCTGTCTTGCGGGCGCGTGGCTTGGGCGTGGGCTTCGGCTTTGCCTCAGCCTCCGGCGCCGGCGCCGGCGCCGGCTGCTGCACCTCTTCTGCCTCCTCAACGGGGGGCGCAGGGGGAGCGGCCTTCGCGGGCGGCACGACGCCGTTCACGGGCGAGACCTTGATCGTGATGTGGCAGGTGCGCTTCTTGATCCGGGCAACGCGGCCGCGTGCGCGTGGCTTCCAGCGCTTGATGATCAGGCCGTCGTCCACGTGTGCGCTCGAGACGACGAGGTTGTCGCCGACGAGGCCGTGGTTGGCCTCGGCGTTCGCGACCGCGGAGCGGAGCACCTTCTCGATCTCGCGCGCGGCCGCCCGCGTGGTGAACGCGAGCACGGTCCGTGCCTCCGGCACGGTCCTGCCACGGATGTGATCAACAACCAGTCGCGCCTTGCGAGGCGAGATTCGCACCCATTTCGCCACGGCGCGCACTTCCTGCTTCTCGGCCTGGACGGTACTCATCGCTTCACCTGCGCCTGCCGGTCGCCGGAATGCCCGCGGAACGTCCGCGTCGGGGCGAACTCGCCGAGCTTGTGGCCGACCATCTGCTCGGTGACGAAGATGGGCACGTGTTTACGGCCGTCGTGGACGGCGATCGTGTGGCCGACCATCTCCGGGAAGATCGTCGAGGTGCGCGACCAGGTGCGAATCATCTGCTTGGAGCCCGAGTTGTTCATCTCCTCGATCCGGCGCAGCAGCCGGTCCTGGACGAACGGGCCCTTCTTGGAGCTTCTACTCATCGCTTCTCCTTGCCGCGCCTGCGGCCGCGGACGATCAGCCGGTCGGATTCCTTGTGCTTGCGGCGGGTGCGCTTGCCGAGCGTCGGTACCCCCCACGGGGTGACGGGATGCCGTCCGCCCTTCGACTTGCCCTCGCCGCCGCCGTGCGGGTGGTCGACCGGGTTCATCGCCGATCCGCGCACGGTCGGGCGCTTTCCACGCCAGCGGCTGCGGCCCGCCTTGCCGCCGGTGATGTTCTCGTGGTCGACGTTGCCGACCTGGCCGACGGTCGCCCGGCAGGTGAGCGGCACGCGCCGCATCTCTCCGGACGGGAGGCGCAGGACGCCGTAGCCCTCGTCCTTCGCCACGAGCTGGATGCCCGAGCCGGCGCTGCGCGCCATCTGGCCGCCGCGGCCCGGCTTCAGCTCGACGTTGTGCACGAGCGTTCCGGTCGGGATATTGGCGAGCGGGAGCGCGTTCCCGGGGCGGATGTCCGCCGACGGGCCGGATTCGACCATCGCGCCGACTCGCAGCCGGGCAGGAGCGAGGATGTAGGCCTTAGCGCCGTCCGCGTAATGCAGCAGCGCGATCCGGGCCGACCGGTTCGGGTCGTACTCGATCGCAGCCACCTTCGCAGGCACGCCGTCCTTCGTCCGCTTGAAGTCGATCACCCGGTAGCGGCGCTTGTGCCCGCCGCCCTGGTGGCGCGTCGTGATCCGGCCGTAGCTGTTCCGCCCGCCCTTCTTCTTGAGCGGGGCGACGAGACTCTTCTCCGGCTCGGTCTTCGTGACCTCGTCGAAGGTCGAGACGGTCATGAAGCGACGCCCGGGGCTCGTCGGCTTGTACTTGCGGAGGGCCATCAGACTTGTGCTCCCGCGAAGATCTCGATCGTCTCGCCCTCGCGGATCTGGACGATCGCCTTCTTCCAGCCGGGCTTGACGCCCGTGATCGTCCCGCGGCGCTTCGGCTTCGGCTTGACGTGCGCGATGTTCACCGACTCGACGTGGACGTCGAACAGCTCCTCGACCGCCTGCCGGACCTGCAGCCGGTGCGCGTCCTTGTGGATGCGGAACGTGTACCTGTTGTTGTCGATCAGGCTGTAGCTCTTCTCGGACACGATCGGTGCAATCAGGACTTCCCGCGGATGGAGGCTCACTTAGCCCTCCCCTCGAGCGGCTGGAGCGACTGCTCCGTGACGAGCACCGACCTGGCCCACACGAGCTCGGCCACCTCGGTCTCGGCCGAGGTGACGACGTAGACGCCGGGGAGATTCCGGAACGACTTGACGACCGGCTCCTGATCGTCCTCGGCCACGACGAGCAGCGGCAGCTCGAGAGATGCCCCGGCAAGCAGCTCCGCTGCTTGCCTAGTGGACGGCGTCTCTCCAAACGAGTCGTCTGCGAGCACGGCGAACGTTCCGGCCTGAGCATGCGCTGCCAGCGCGGCACGCAGCGCAGCGCGCCGCACCTTGCGGTTGACCTTCACCTCGAAGCTGCGCGGCGTGGGCGCGAAGGCGACGCCGCCGCCCGTCCACTGCGGAGCGCGAGTCGTGCCTGCGCGGGCGCGGCCCGTCCCCTTCTGCCGCCACGGCTTGCTGCGCCCGCCCGAGACGAGGCCGCGGCTCTTGGCGGCGCGCGTTCCGGCGCGGCGGGCGTTGAGCTCGCTGCGAACGGTCTCGTGGACGAGATGCGGCTTGACCTCGACGGCAAACACGGATGCCTCGAGCGTCAGGTCCTTCGACCTCTTGCCGCTGGCATCGAGGACGGGTGCCTTAGGCGCGGCCACGGTCACCTCCCGTGCAGATTGCGCTCGCTGGCCGCGAAACGCCCGTCTCGCAAGGACGCAGGGAGCGTTCGTAGCCGCAGGCTACGGGCGCGACTGAGGACGCGGCGAGACGGCGCGTTGCAGCGCCCCAGCGAGTACAAGCTGTGCGGGAGGGGGCCGTCATCAACGCTTCTCCTCCCGAACCTCGACGATCCCGTTCTTCGGCCCCGGAACGGCGCCCTTGACGAGCAGCAGGTTCCGCTCCGTGTCGACCTCGTGGACGGTCAGCCCGACCTGCGTCCGGCGCTTGCCGCCCATCCGGCCGGCCATCTTCATCCCCTTCATCACGCGCGCGGGCGTCGCCGAGGCGCCGATCGAGCCCGGCTTACGGACGTTGTGGGAACCGTGCGACGCGGGCCCGCGGTGGAACTTGTGCCGCTTGATCGTGCCGGCGAAGCCCTTGCCGATCGAGACGCCTGAGATCTTGATCTGGTCGCCGGGCTCGAAGGCCTCCACGGTCACCGCCTCGCCTGGAGCAAGCTCGGTGACGCCGCGGAACTCGACCAGGTGCCGGTGCGGACCTGCCTTCGCCTTCTGCAGATGGGCGACCTCGGCCTTCGAGAGCTTCCAGTCGGCGACCGGCTCGAAGGCAAGCTGGTAGGCCTCGTAGCCGTCCGACTCGACGGTCTTGACCTGGACGATCGGGCAAGGCCCGGCCTCGATCACGGTCACCGGCGTGGCCGTTCCGCTCTCGGGGTCGAAGACCCGGGTCATGCCCAACTTTCTGCCGACAATGCCCTTCACAGCTTGATCTCGATGTCGATCCCAGCCGGGAGGTCGAGCCGCATCAGCGAGTCAACCGTCTTCGGCGTCGGGCTGTGGATGTCGATCAACCGCTTGTGCGTCCGCACCTCGAAGTGCTCGCGGGAGTCCTTGTCCTTGAACGGACTGCGGATCACGCAGTAGACGTTCCGCTCAGTGGGCAGCGGAACCGGGCCGGTGATGGTGGCACCGGTTCGCTGCGCGGTCTCGACGATCGACTGCGCCGACCGGTCGAGCTGGGTGTGGTCGTACCCCTTGAGCCTGATGCGGATCTTCTGCTGCGCCATCCCTCTTCCCTACTTGACGACTTCGGTGACGACGCCTGCGCCCACGGTGCGGCCGCCCTCGCGGACAGCGAACCGGAGGCCCTGATCCATGGCGATCGGCTGGATCAGCTCGATCTCCATGTTGGTGTTGTCGCCCGGCATGACCATCTCCTGGCCCTCCGGCAGCCCGATCGAGCCGGTCACGTCGGTGGTGCGGAAGTAGAACTGCGGCCGGTAACCGTTGAAGAACGGCGTGTGCCGCCCGCCCTCGTCCTTCGAGAGGACGTAGACCTCGGCCTTGAACTGCGTGTGCGGCGTGATCGAGCGGGGCTTTGCGAGCACCTGCCCGCGCTCGATCTCCTCGCGCTTGATCCCGCGCAGGAGCGCGCCGGCATTGTCGCCCGCCTGGGCGTAGTCGAGCGTCTTGTTGAACATCTCGAGCCCGGTGACGACGGTCTTCGCGATCTCCGGATGGATCCCGACGATCTCGACCTCGTTGCCCGACTCGATCTTGCCCTGCTCGATCCGGCCGGTGACGACCGTGCCGCGGCCGGTGATCGTGAACACGTCCTCGATCGGCATCAGGAACGGCTTGTCGACGTCGCGCTCGGGCTCGGGGATGTACGAATCCACGGCCTCCATCAGCTCGAGGATCTTCTGCTTGGCCTCCTCGTCGTCCTCGAGCGCCTTCAGCGCCGAGCCGGTGACGATCGGAATGTCGTCGCCCGGGAACTCGTACTTCGACAGCAGCTCGCGGACCTCCATCTCGACGAGCTCGAGCAGCTCGGGATCGTCGACCATGTCGGCCTTGTTCAGGAACACGACGATGTAGGGCACCTCGACCTGGCGGGCGAGCAGGATGTGCTCGCGCGTCTGAGGCATCGGGCCGTCGGCGGCCGAGACGACGAGGATCGCCCCGTCCATCTGGGCGGCACCGGTGATCATGTTCTTGATGTAGTCGGCGTGCCCCGGGCAGTCGACGTGCGCGTAGTGGCGATTGTCCGTCTCGTACTCGACGTGAGACGTGTTGATCGTGATCCCGCGCTGCCGCTCCTCGGGAGCGTTGTCGATCGAGTCGAAGTCACGGACCGCGGTGTTGGTTCCCTTCTCGGCGAGCACCTTCGTGATCGCCGCTGTGAGGGTCGTCTTCCCATGGTCGATGTGACCGATGGTGCCGACGTTCAGGTGCGGCTTCGTGCGCTCGAACTTCTGCTTGGCCATCTCTTTCCTCCGTTTGGATTACTCGGTCTGGGCGGCGACGATCTCGCCCGCGATCGACTGAGGTACTTGCTCGTACTTGTCGAATTGCATCGTGAACGTGGCGCGCCCCTGCGTCGTCGAGCGCAGGGCCGTGGCGTAACCAAACATGGTTGCGAGCGGCACGCGCGCCTTGATCACCTGCGCGTTTCCGCGCGGCTCGAGACCCTCGACGTGCCCGCGGCGGGCATTGAGGTCGCCCATCACGTCGCCCAGGTACTCCTCGGGCGTGACCACCTCGACGGCCATCACCGGCTCGAGCAGAACAGGCTTGGCGCGATTCAGCGCTGCCTTGAAGGCCATCGAGCCCGCCACCTTGAAGGCAATCTCGCTCGAGTCGACCTCGTGGTAGGAGCCGTCGACGAGCGCGACGCGGACGTCCACGACCGGATAGCCGGCGAGCGTGCCCGACTCCATCGCCTCCTGGATCCCGAGGTCGACCGGCGGGATGAGCTCGCGCGGGATCTTTCCGCCGACAATCCGGTTGAGGAACTCATAGCCCTCGCCGGGCGAGGTCGGCTCGACGTCGATGTAGACGTGGCCGTACTGGCCTCGACCGCCGGTCTGGCGGACGAACCGTCCCTCGACCTTCTGCACCGGGCGCGTGATCGTCTCGCGATAGGCGACCTGCGGGCGGCCGACGTTGGCGTCGACGTTGAACTCGCGCATCAGGCGGTCGACGATGATCTCGAGATGGAGCTCGCCCATCCCGGAGATCAGGGTCTGGCCCGTCTCGTCGTCGGTGCGGACGCGGAAGGTCGGGTCCTCATCCGAGAGACGCTGTAGACCGGCGCCAAGCTTGTCCTGGTCGCCCTTCGTCTTCGGCTCGATCGCAACCGAGATCACCGGCTCGGGGAAGTCCATCGACTCGAGCCGGATCGGGGCGTCGGCGATCGCCAGCGTGTCGCCGGTCGACGTCGTCTTGAGGCCGACGGCCGCGGCGATCTCGCCGGCGCCGATCTCCTCACGCTCCTCGCGGTGGTTGGCGTGCATCTGGAGGATGCGGCCGATCCGTTCGGTCTTGCCCGACGTCGTGTTGAGAACGCGGTCGCCCGCCTTGACGGCGCCCGAATAGACGCGGATGTAGGTGAGCTTGCCGACGTAGGGATCGGACATGACCTTGAACGCGAGCGCCGAGAACGGCTCGTCGAGCGCCGGGCGGCGCGAGAGCTCGTGCTCGGTGCGCGGGTCGAGACCGTGCACGGGGGGAACGTCGAGCGGGCTGGGGAGATAGTCCACGACCGCGTCGAGCAGCGGCTGGATGCCCTTGTTCTTGAAGGCCGACCCGAGCAGCACCGGCGTCACCTCGGCGTCGAGGCTCGCCTTGCGCAGGGCACGGCGGATCATCTCCGGCGTCACCGACTCTTCGTCGTTGAGGTACGTCTCGAGCAGCTCCTCGTCCTTCTCCGCGATCGCGTCGATCAGCTGGTGGTGGTACTCGTTCGCCTGCTCGAGCAGCTCGGGCGGGATCTCTTCGCTGTCGACGTTGACGCCGAGCGGGTCGTTCCAGGTCAGCGCGCGCATCTCCACGAGGTCGATGACGCCGCGGAAGGCGTCCTCGCGCCCGAGCGGCAGCTGGATCGGCACCGGGCGCGCGCCGAGGCGATCGACCATCGACTGGACCGACTGGAAGAAGTCCGCGCCGGTTCGGTCCATCTTGTTGATGAATGCGATCCGCGGGACGCTGTAGCGGTCGGCCTGCCGCCAGACCGTCTCGGACTGGGGCTCGACGCCTGCGACCGCGTCGAAAACGGCGATCGCACCGTCGAGGACACGCAGGCTTCGCTCGACCTCGACCGTAAAGTCCACGTGCCCGGGCGTATCGATAATGTTGATGCGAAAATCGCGCCACTCCGCCGTCGTCGCAGCAGACGTGATCGTGATCCCGCGCTCCTGCTCCTGCTCCATCCAGTCCATGACCGCGCCGCCCTCGTGGACCTCGCCCATCTTGTGGGTTCGCCCCGTGTAATAGAGGATCCGCTCGGTCGTCGTGGTCTTGCCCGCGTCGATGTGGGCCATGATCCCGATGTTGCGGGTGCGGTCGAGCGCGATTGCTGTCTCAGTCGCCATCGCCATCACCAGCGGTAGTGGGCAAAGGCCTTGTTCGCCTGCGCCATCCGGTACATGTCGTCCTTGCGCTTGAACGCGCCGCCCTGCTCGTTGAGCGCGTCCAGGATCTCGCCGGCGAGCTTCTCGTCCATGCCTTTCTCCCGGCGCTGGCGCGCGAAGGTGATCAGCCAGCGGATGCCGAGGGTGCGGCCGCGGCGCTGCGGCACCTCGACCGGGACCTGGTAGTTCGCACCGCCCACGCGGCGGCTGCGCACCTCGAGCACCGGAGTGACCGTCTTCACGGCCTGCTCCAGCACCTCGATCGGCGGCTTGCCGGTCTTCTCGCCGACCCGGTCGAGCGCGCCGTACACGATGTGCTCAGCGACGCTCTTCTTGCCCTGGGACATCACGCGGTTGATCATCTGGGTGACGAGTTCGGAGCTGTAGACCGAGTCCGGCGTGACCGGGCGCTTCGGAATCTCTGCGCGGCGCGGCACTACGAGCCTCGCTTGGCCCCGTACTTGGAGCGGCCCTGGCGCCGGTCGCTGACGCCGGCGGCGTCGAAGGCAGCCCGGATGACCTTGTACCGGATCCCCGGCAGGTCGCGGACGCGCCCGCCGCGGATCAGGACGACCGAGTGCTCCTGGAGGTTGTGGCCCTCCCCGGGGATGTAGGTGGTGACCTCCATCCCGTTCGTCAGGCGCACGCGCGCCACCTTCCGCAGCGCGGAGTTCGGCTTCTTGGGCGTGTGCGTGTACACGCGCGTGCAGACGCCCCGCTTCTGAGGCGCGCCGCGCAGCGCAGGGGTCTTCGTCCGAGTCTTCGGCGTGACGCGACCCTTTCTGACGAGTTGATTTACGGTGGGCACAGAACTCCTTTACGACACACAAGAAAGGTCGGCCGGGCAGAAGCGCCCTGCCAACCACCCGAAGAATGGTAGCGAAGCCGCTCATACCCCGTCAAACCAGAATTCAAGCCAAATGGTGACCCTAGGCGGGGAAATATGCGCGTTTCGAGCTCGAACGGCGCTTTCTGCTCGAGCGCCTGCCGGAGGGTGCGGGCCCTCGGAATCGGATCACCGACCGCTACATCACCGGCACGCGACTGCGGCTGCGCCGGCAGGAGCGACCCGAGCAGTACAAGCTCTCGCAGAAGGAAGCGCCCTCGCCGCCCGACTACGCGACGACGACGATCACCACCATCTACCTCTCCCCCGAGGAATACGAGCTCTTCCGCGTCCTGCCCGCCCGGGAGCTTCGGAACAGCGCCTTCACTTCGGCCCATACTCGATCGACGTCTTCGAGGATGAGCTCGCGGGCCTCGTCCTCGCCGAGATCAACTTCGAGTCAGAAGAGGAGATGCGCTCGCACCTGATCCCGGAGTTCGCGGTGCGGGAGGTCTCGGACGACGTGCGCTACACCGGCGGCTGGCTCGCCGCCAACGGCCTCCCCTAGGGCGGACAGCCGTCGTAGTCGGTCAGCTCGAGCGTCGGGGTGAGCAGCGTCCCGTTGTAGGCCTTCAGTTGGAAATGGGCGACTGGCGGGTCCGCCTCGAGGTCGAGGCTGCCCAGGATCCCGAACACGTTGCCGTACTCGTCGACGGGTGACGTGAAGGCGCCCGCCGAGAACGCCCACGCGGTGGCAAGGATGAGCAGGTCGCCCTCCGAGACGTAGGTCGCCTCGCCCTGCCACGGATCCGCCAGCGGGTCGCCGCAGACGTGGAAGTCGACCTCGACCTGGCCGGCCGGCCGGCCGAACTGCATGAAGTCGTTCTCGCGCAGCCTCCCCTTGAACCGATAGTCGCCGGCGCGCGGAATCTCGAGCGTCCCAACGCCCCGCCCGAGCTCGGAGACGCTGTCGACGTCGAGGAGGTACGGCTGAGCGAGCGCGGCGAGCGTCTTCAGGTGGCCCTTCGTGCCTTGGACCTTCACCTTCAGCTTGCCGTCGGTGGCCTTGGCCTTGCCGGTCGGGCTGATCACCTGGAGCCCGTTCTTGCCGGTGACTTGGATCTCGTCGTCCGTCCGCGCGCCGCGGATGCTCCTCACGTCGAGCTCGATCTCACGCGTCTGGCCGGCCTTCAGCTTCTGGAGGTTGCTGCCGTCCACCTTCGTGCATCTGGCGCGGTCCTTGAAGATCTCCTGCGAGGCCTGGAGCCACCGGTCGACGTCCCCCTTCGCCAGGTTGAGCGCCTGAGCCGTAGCAGCTGCGACCTGTCCCTCGGCGGTCGGGCTGAGCCCCGACGTACCGGTAACGGTGAACCCGCTCAACTGCCCGCTGCTCGGGATTCTCCCGGGCACGAGCTTCTTGCCCTCGATCGACCCGTGCCAGCCGCCCTCGGCGCTGTCCAGCTTCGCCGACAGGTCGTAGCTCTTGACGGTCGCGCTCTTGTCCACCTTCGCCGTGAAGGTCACGGTCACCGTCGCCACATTCTCGTTTCCCAGGAACGCCTTTCGCTCGATCGAGTACGTCGCCTTTCCGTCGACGACGCCGCCCTTCTTCGGGCACGGGTCGCCCTCGAACTTCTCGGAGAGATAGACCTCGTAGTCGCCGGTCGTGTTCGGGGGCTTGATCACCTTGCCGGTCGTGACGGCTTCCTTGGTCTGGACTCCGCTCGCGCTCTCGCTGCCGCCCTGTCTTCGCTCCGCCTTCTCGAGCAGCGTCTGGACAGGGGCCGGGATATTGAGGTTGAGCGTCTCGTCTCCGTCGCCGCTTTGCTTCGCCGGCGGTGTGGGGTCGTCGGGAACGAACGGCTTGCCGACCGCCCGGCTTGCTCGGTAGAGGGCGCGGTCGAAGGCGAGGAACTGCGGGGCGGCTTTCCCGAGGGCCTTGTAGACGGGCGGATATGCCTTTCGCGGCCATAGCGTCTTCCGCGCAGTCAGCTGGATCAGCATGTCGGGCGCATTCGACCCCGGCGCTGCCGAGCCGAACGTCGAGGTCGACTTGCACGTCCGCTTTCCCTTGACGACCACGGCCACGGTTCCCGCGCGGCACTTCTTCGGCTTGGCAGCGGGGGATCCGAGGGCCGGGCCCGCGAGAAGAGCAGCCACGAGCAGCGCGCCTGCCAGGGTGATCGATCTCGGTTTCAGCACTCCGCCGACTATGGCACTCGGCCCATGAAAGGAAAGTCGGGATTTCCCTACAGTTTGCTCGGTGACCCGTCCCGGACTGCTCCTGAGCATCGACGTAGAGGACTGGCACCAGCTCGTCCACCGTCGCCTGGGCGTGGAGGACTGGGACCGCGCCGGCCCCGCCTTCGAGCGCCAGATGGACGCCGTCTTCGCGCTGCTCGACGACCTCGGGGCGAGGGCCACGTTCTTCCTGCTCGGGATGACCGTCGCCAGGTACCCGCACGTCGCGGCGGAGATCGGAGCGCGCGGCTACGAGATCGCCTCACACGGTCATTCGCATGCGCGCGTGTACACACAGACCGAGGCCGAGTTCCGGGCCGACCTCGAGCGGAGCATCGACGTCATCGGAGAGGCAACCGGCAAGCGGCCCGTCGGCTACAGGGCACCAGCCTTCTCGATCAACCGCGACACGCCCTGGGCCTACGACGTCCTCGCGGGGTTGGGATTCGAGTACGACTCCAGCCAGTACGACTCCCCGAGGATCCCGAACCGGATCCATCCCGTTCCCGAGACGGCCTACCGGCTCGAGCTAGGCGGTGGGAGCCGTCTGTGGGAATTTCCGATTCCCTCGCTCGGTCGGTTTCCGATCGGCGGCGGGGCGTACTGGCGGGTGCTGCCGGCTTCGGTCCTCGTAGGCGCGCTCGGCCGGATCTCGTGGCCCGTCCTCTACTTCCATCCCTACGAGTTCGACCCGCTACCCTTGCGGGCCGACCCTCCGCAGGGGCTCGCACCGAGGCGCAGGCTGCTCGCCGCGTCGAGGAGCGTGCTCCGGAACCCGGGACGCAGGCTGGTCGCGGCCCGGATCCGGAAGGTCGCCGAATACTTCCGTCTGACGAGCTACGAGGAGGCCCATGCCGAGATCGAGCGAGAGTACGGCACAAGTACGAGAGCACTTTCGCCGGAAGGCGTTCTCGTTTGACCACCTCTACGACGAGGAGCACGCCCTTCAGCGGCTGCTGAGGCCCGGGCTCTTCAACCGGCGCGAGCTGGCGGTCTCGGTCGTGCGGGAATACGAAGAGCCGGCGGTGCTGGACGTCGGCGGCGGCTCAGGCCGCGTCGGCGAGCTGATGCTCGAGGCCGGCGCATCTCGCTACGTCGACGTCGACCTCTCCGACACGATGCTCGGGCTCGCCCGCGAGCGACTGGCCCGGTTCGGCGACAAGGTCGAGCTCGTGCAGGGCGACTTCCTGACGGCTCCGCTCGAGGGGCCGTTCGACGTCGTGCTCGCGCTCGGCTACTTCGACTACATCGAGGACGCGCCCGCGCACGTCAGGCGGATCGCCGAGCTCTGCTCGGGCTCGGCCGTCGCCAGCTTCCCGCGCTGGACGTGGACGAAGGGGCCGATCCGCAAGCTCCGGTACGAGCTGATCAACCGCGTCCCGATCTTCGACTACAGCGAGGAGCAGCTCCGGGAGCTGTTCCGCTCGGCCGGCTTCTCGCGAGTCGAGCTGCATCCGGGCCGCAGCGGCTACCTGCTTCGCGCCGACCGCTCGTAGGTCTGCCCGTCCCTCAAAATCCGCAGTCTGCTGAAGGACCGGTTCCGAGCGCGTCACACTTGCCGTCGGCCTTGAATGTGACGACAGTTTTCTCGACGCCAAGCGGGAGCGTCACGCCCTTGTATTGACGGGGGCGATCCGGATCGTCGTTCCGGCTGTCGACGGTGACATCGACCGGTGCCGTGTCGGGGCACTTGGAGATGGCCCCAGGCGGAGCGGGGATGGTGATGCACGCGTACAGCACGTGCAGCTCGAAGTCGCCGCTCCAGTGGGCGAGGCCGCCCAGGTACGGAAAGGGGAGAGTCGCCGCCAGCCCGGTGATCATCGGTGGATCGCCCAGCCTCGGGGTTCCGTTCCCCGAGATCAGGTAGCAGTCGTCGTCTGCGGAGTAGGAGAGGCCGCCGTCGGCGACCTTGAACCCCAGTACCGGACGACCGTCGTCGAGAGTGCCGATCGCTCCCGGCGAGCCCGGAAAGAGGTCGCCGCCCGAAGCACGGCAATCGAGGCCGCCGGGCCCGGTGAGGCGGACGGCGAGCTCCGGGACGGCGTAGGCCGGGCCGCTCGCCACGAAAGCGTTGAAATCCACGGAGACGGTAAACGACCGGAACCAGGAGATTCCCTGGCCGTCGAAGAGGGCGTCAATCGCCGCGTGGTCGCCGGCGCTGTGCTCGAACTCCTGGGCCGCGAGGTCGCGCAGGTCGCGGGCGGTCCAGACGGCGTGACCGGCCCGGTGGTAGCTGGTCAGCGCTGCGAGGAGTCGCTTGAGCCCGGCCTCGCCGCCCCCAAGGTAGGTGATGAGGCCGTACGTCGCCCCCGCGACACGGGTCTCGTTGTACTGGGCGTAGCGCTTGTCCCGGTCGGTTGGAAGTTGCGGGCGGGCGGGGACCTCGGCGAAGTTCTGGTAGGGCTTGCCGCAGTCGACCACCAGCCGACCTCCCCACTCCTTGATCGCGACGGCGGCGAACGCGGACGGGAAGCCCTCGCCCCAGGCGAGGTTCGGCCGTTCCGGGTAGGAGATGGCAAGGTCGTGGACCCCGCCCTCGGAGCCGTCGCGGGCGATCGTGTTCAGCAGGAAGTGTCCGTACTCGTGGGCGAGCGGTGCCGGCTCCCACTGGGCGTCGACGTCTCCCTCTTGCGGGCCGCCGGCGCTGCTTCCGACCTCGATCACGTTCGGCTCCTCGAAGTGGGTCCCCGGGCGCGAGGCGATGGGCCCGTCGTAGAGGCGGGCGACCACGAGCGGCAGCTGGCGCGGAGAGGTCGCGGCCGCGACCCGCGCCGCTCGCTCCAGCTCGATCACCGTGTTGACGTAGCCGTTGTCCTCCAGCGAGGACCCGACCGAGAAGGAGACCTGGCCGTTATGGGGCGCCCGCTTGCCGAGGCTGATGCGCTGCGCTCCGGAGCCGGAGGCCTCGACGATGCGAACCCTGGGTGTCTCGAGCACCAGCGTGGCGGAGATGCGACCCTTCCCGGGCAGCGACACGCGCGCCGTTTGGCCTTCGACCAAGCTCGCCTTCGCGCTGTGTCCGGCGCGGCGGAGCACGACCGTTCCGGCCGTGACCGGCGCGGGTGCGATCAGATCGGCGGGGGCGTTGCCGCAGGGCCGCTTCTGGTAGATGACATGCATGGCGACTCCTGCCGCGCGCGCAGGTGAGGCGGAGGCCGAGAGCGATGCTCCGCCTCCGAGACACGCGGTCACCAGGACCGCGCATGCGATGGCGATCGGCTTCGTCCTCACGACTTCTCCTCTGCTTGCTCGACCGTCACCGGCACGATCCGGGCATAGGCGAGCTCCGCCATCCTGGTCGCCTCCGCGACCGCCTCCGGCGACGAACCCTCGAAGACGTGAAAGCAGGTCTCGTCCTCGGGCACGAACAGCGAGGTTCGGTAGCTGATCGTCGTTCCGTCCCGCGACAGCGCGCGGGCGGACGCTCGCGCGCGCTCGACCGCTGCGCGGTGCTCGGCCTCGCTCAGCTTCGGCACGTAGGCCTCGACGAGGGAGCTGTTCACAGCCCGACTATCGCACGCGGCCCGTCAAAGAGAAACCCGGGAAATCCCTACACTTTGCTCGCCGCGACGCCGCTCAGAGCGCCAGAAACGGGAGGTACGACGTCAGGTCGACGGCGCCGACTTCCGGTAGCGAGTCCCGGCGGCACGCGGTCTGCTTGAGCGCGCTGCGCTGCCGGGCCGCGGTCCAGCTCTGGTAGGCGTTCGTCCTCGAGGCGTTCTGGAGCGCGGCGCGGATCGAGGGCCGCGCGGAGGCCAGCGAGAACGACGCGAGCGGTGCGGCCGCTTCGAGCGGACGGACCTTCCACTGACCGGATGCCGTCACGACGATCGTCCAGCGCCCCGTCCGGGTGCGGAAGACCTGGTCGGGCGCCACCGACGAGATCGCGAGCCCGTTCTTGAGGCCGCCGAGCCACCAGGGACGAGTCACCGCTCCCACGCGCCGCGCGAGCAGGCTCCCGTACTCCTGGTAGTAGGCGGTGATCGCTCCTGCGCTCGGGTAGCCGACACGGATGCGCGACTCGATCGCCGCCTGGCGAAGCTCGTCCGCGAGCACGCCCCGGGCGACCGAGACTCCCGCTCCCGCTTTCGCGAGCGCCGCACGGTAGACGGCGTAGCTTCCGCCGAAGCGGGTCGCGACGACCGCCCGCTCGAGCGCCTTGACGTCGGAGTCCGAAGCGTGCGCGTAGCGGCTCTCCACCGTCCGGGCGAACAGGGTCGAATAGGCGACCTGGCGGTCGTGCGTCACCCCCACGAGCCGGGAGATCGAGCCGTCCGCCATCCGGGTCCCGCCGACGATGCACTGGACGCCGCTCGGCAGGTTGATCTGGCCGTCGGTGCGCGAAGTATTGAATCCGGGTCCCGCCGCCTTCGGCCCGTCGCAGAGGCTCGGATTGCGGGTCCAGAGATAGACGCAGGCGGCAGCGGGCTTGTCGGGATCGACGCTCCCTCCGCCCCACTCGCCCCAGCCCCACGACCAGATGGTCGGGAACCTCAGCTCGCTGGCGACCTGGCGGGCGGCGAGCGCCTGCCACTTGATCGTCTCGAACCACTTCTGCCTGGCCAGACCCTCACGGCCTCCATTGCCCTTCTCGGTCTGGAAACCGAGGAAGAGCCCGACCTTCGTGACCGGAATCCCGATCTCCGTCAAGTCGAGGATTCCTCGGCGGAAGCTCTGGCGCAGCGTGCGGCCTCCAAGGACTGCGCCTTGCTGGTAGATGAGCGGGGCCGGGAAGTACACCTCGCGGACGAAGTCGGAGTACTTCGCAACCTCGCGCCACCAGTCACCCGCCTCGTCGTCCGTGTACGGCTTGCTGTTCACGAGCAGGAAGACGTGGGCGCCGTGCCCGGCCAGGATCTTGATGAAGGTGAGCACGTTCGCGCGGTAGACCGTGTTCGTCTCCGACCAGGGCGTCGGGAGACCGGCGCCGAACAGCTCGTTCAGCGCGATCCAGGGTTTCGCGCAGCCGCTGGAAGCCGAGGCGTAGTAGAAGAGCTTGTTGGCGCTGTCGAGGACCGAGGCCTCGGCGATGGGCTTGCTCGGGCTGCCGAGCCGTTTGTGAAAGTTGAGGTCGAAGTAGACGGTGTTGCCGCCGAGCGCCCGGATCCGGGGCGGATAGACGAAGTTCGCCGCCGCCGAGACGAGCCCCGGTTTGGCGAACATCTGCCAGAACGGGACGGAGCCGTCGCCGAAGTCGATCCAGAGCGGCCGCTTGGTCGGCAGGCCGCATTCACCCTTGCCGGCCGGGCGGCTCGCACGCGACGGCGCCGCCTGGGCCGACTGCATCAATCCGACGAGGAGCGCCGCGCCGAGCGCGAGCGCGAGGAGGGACTTCTTCACGCGCACCTATGTAGCAGAAAGACCGGCTTGTTCGTACGCCCTGAGGACATCTTCATCGAAGCTCTCGATCCGCACGTCGTCGTAGCCGCGTCCTTGGGCATCGACCGCTGTGGCGACGGCAAAGGTGTCGGGGAGCTTGAGGTTCGTCTGCGCCCGGACGGACGCGGCCCGCCGCGCTAGCTCCCGGTCGACCGGGACGTTCTCGACCGAGAAGCGCGCCAGCATCGCATCGACGATCTCCGCCATCGAGGCCCCACCGGCCCTGAGCGGGCCGACCAAGAGCTCCGCGTAGTTGACAGCCGACAGGAACCGTCTCGTCCCCGCCTCGAGCGAAGACCGCAATCGCTCGACCGCTTCACGGTGGTGGACGTCGTCCCTGGCGAGAAAACCGATGAGAACATCGGCGTCGAAGACGACTACGGCCACTCGCGCCGAAGCGTCTCGAGGTAGTCCGGTGGGTAGACCTTCGCGTCGAAGACACCGGCGAACTCGTCGAGGAGAACATCGGCGCGAACGAGCTCGAGACGACCGCTCCCGAGGGCGCGGACCCGCAGATCGTCACCCGCCCGCAAGCCGGCTTCGCGCAGAGCCTCGACGGGAAGCGTGACCTGATTCTTCCGGGAGATTAGGCTCGTTCCTTTACTTTAGCGCACCTTGGTAAAGGCATCGTAACGAGAGTGGGACGATTCGCGCGCGGGCAGACCGCCGCTCCATAGGGCTTCAGGAATCCGCGTGGGCGTGAGATTGCGCGAGGCCGAGCTCTCGCCCGGCCTCGCAGTTACTTCTCGTCGAGCGGCGTGTCGACCTCGGGGACTACTCGGCCTCGCCGGACTCGTGCAAATCGACGAGGGAGGGCCGAGCCCTCCCCCGCCGATTTCGACAACTCAGTTAGACGCGCGAGCCGTTACTCGCCGTCGAGCGGACTGTCTACCTCAGGCGTTTCCTCCGCTTCGGTTGCTTCGCGCGGCTGTGACTCGCCGTTCGTCTCCGGCGCATGGCCGAACGTCATCCCCAGACCTTCGAGGCTGAGTTCGACGTCGCCGTCGGAGCCGATCTCCTCGAGCGCGGCCAGCAGCTGCTCCTCGGTCGCCGGCCGGGTGTACGCCTCGGCCGGCACCTTCTCGGACGGCCCGATCTCAATCGTCCGGTACTTCTTCAGACCGGTGGCGGCCGGGATCAGCTTGCCGATGATCACGTTCTCCTTCAGACCGAGCAGCGTGTCCACTTTGCCCTCGATCGACGCGTCGGTCAGCACCTTCGTCGTCTCCTGGAAGGAGGCCGCCGACAGGAACGACTCGGTCGCGAGCGAGGCCTTGGTGATCCCGAGGATCAGCGGCTCGTAGGTCGCCTCTTCCTTCTTCTCCTCGGCCACGCGTGCGTTCTCACGCTCGAGCGCGACCCGGTCGACGAGCTGCCCGGGAAGGAGCTCGGTCTCGCCCGAAAGCTCGACGCGCACCTTCTTCAGCATCTGGCGCACGATCAGCTCGATGTGCTTGTCGTGGATGTCGACGCCCTGTGACTTGTAGACCTTCTGCACCTCGGCGACGAGGTACAGCTCGGTCGGCGTCGAGCCCTTGAGCCGGAGCAGGTCGGACGGGTTCAGCGAGCCCTCGTGGAGGGCATCGCCCGGCTCGACCTGCTGGTTCTTCTCGACCAGCAGCCGCGTTCGCCGCGGGAGCTGGTAGGAGACGGGCTCGAGAGCGTTACCCTCCTCGTCGACGCCTTCGCGGTGGAGGATCACCTTCGCCCCGCGGTCGGACTCCTCGATCTCGACCTTGCCGGCCTCCTCGGCCAGCTTGGCGACGCCCTTCGGGTTCCGGGCCTCGAAGATCTCGACGACACGCGGGAGACCGTGCGTGATGTCCTGGCCGGCGACACCGCCGGTGTGGAACGTCCTCATCGTCAGCTGCGTCCCGGGCTCGCCGATCGACTGCGCGGCGATGATCCCGACCGCGTCGCCGATCTCGCACATCGCTCCGGTCGCGAGGAAGGTGCCGTAGCAGGCCTGGCATAGGCCGTAGTCGCTGCGGCACTTGAGCACCGAGCGGACCGCGATCGTGGCGTCCTCGGCACCTTCGCCGAGACCCTCGGCGATCTCCACGAGACGGTTCGTGGTGATCTCGTCGCCCCTCCCGACCAGCTTGGTCTTGCCCGGCTTGCCCGAGGCGAGCGGCTTGAAGATGTCCTCGGCGGCCGTGCGGGCGATGATGGTCTTGTTCAGCCCATCGCGCGTGAAGAGCGGAACCACGATCGCGTCCGAGGTCCCGCAGTCGTGCTCGCGAATGATCACATCCTGGGCGACGTCCACCAGCCGGCGGGTCAGATAGCCCGAGTCGGCAGTGCGCAGCGCCGTGTCGGCGAGACCCTTACGGGCGCCGTGGGTCGAGATGAAGTACTCGAGCACCGTCAGCCCCTCCATGAAGTTCGCCTTGATCGGCCGCTCGAGGATGTCGCCCTTCGGATTCGCCATCAGGCCTCGCATCCCGGCGAGCTGGCGGATCTGGTTCTTCGATCCGCGGGCGCCGGAGTTGGCCATCATCTTGATCGGGTTCAGCTCCTTGAAGTTGGCGTCCATCGCGTCCGCAACCTTTTCGGTCGCCTCCGTCCAGATCTCGACGATCTTCTCGTGCCGCTCGTCGGGGGTGATCAGGCCGGACTCGTACTGCTGTTCGACCTTCACCACCTCGCCCTCGTACTCCTCGAGAATCTGCTCCTTCTCCTCGGGAACGACGATGTCGTTCTTCGAGATCGTGATCCCGCCCTGGGTCGCATACTTGAACCCGAGCGCCTTGAGCGTATCGAGGACACCCGCGATCCGGGTCGCGCCGTACTTCTCGACCAGCCCGACGATGAAGTCGTCCATCTCCCGCTTCGTCAGCGCTCGGTTGATGTATTCGTGCTGCTCCTCGTCCTCCTTGTTCGGCCCGAGCGACTCGGCGAGCGCGCGCTCGACCTCGACGTTGAAGATCACGCGGCCCGGGGTGGTGAGGATCAGGTCGCCGTTGCGGCGGTACTCGATCGCGTCCTGCAGCCGGACCTGGCCGGCCTCGACCGCGAACTCGACCTGCTCCTCGGAGGTGAAGCGCTGCGGCCGCGGCTTCAGGCTCTCCGCCTTGACCGAGTTCAGGTCCTTGTCGGAGTAGGTGAGGAAGTAGCCGCCGAGGATCATGTCCTTGGAGGGCGTGGCGAGGGGCCGCGAGTTGGCCGGCGAGAGGATGTTGTTCGAGGACAGCATCAGGATCCGCGCCTCGGCCTGCGCCTCCGCCGACAGGGGAAGATGGACGGCCATCTGGTCGCCGTCGAAGTCTGCGTTGAAGGCGTGGCAGACGAGCGGATGGACCTGGATCGCCTTCCCCTCGACCAGCACCGGCTCGAAGGACTGGATGCCGAGGCGGTGGAGCGTCGGCGCACGGTTCAGCAGCACCGGATGCTCCGCGATCACTTCCTCGAGCACGTCCCAGACCTCCGGAACCATCGAGTCGACGTGCTTCTTCGCCGCCTTGATGTTCTGGACCGACTTGCGCTCGACGAGCCGGCTCATGATGAACGGCTTGAACAGCTCGAGCGCCATCAGCTTCGGCAGCCCGCACTGGAACAGCTTGAGTGACGGCCCCGACACGATGACCGAGCGGCCGGAGTAGTCGACGCGCTTTCCGAGCAGGTTCTGGCGGAAGCGCCCCTGCTTGCCCTTGAGCATGTCGGAGAGCGACTTGAGCGCGCGGTTGCCCGGGCCGGTGACGGCGCGGCCACGGCGCCCGTTGTCGAACAGGGCGTCGACGGCCTCCTGCAGCATCCGCTTCTCGTTGTTGACGATGATTTCGGGAGCGCCGAGGTCGAGCAGGCGCTTGAGCCGGTTGTTGCGGTTGATCACGCGCCGGTAGAGGTCGTTGAGGTCGCTCGTCGCGAAGCGGCCGCCGTCGAGCTGCACCATCGGCCGCAGCTCGGGCGGGATCACGGGGATCGCCTCCAGGACCATCCACTCGGGGCGGTTCTCCGACTTGATGAATGCGTTCACGACCTTGAGCCGCTTGATCGCCCGCTGCTGCTTCTGGCCCTTGGAGGTGGCGATCGTCTCCCGCAGCGACTCCGCCTCGGCCTCGAGGTCGAGGTCGCGGAGCAGGTCGCGGATCGACTCCGCGCCCATGCCGCCGTGGAAGTAAATGCCGAATCCGTACGAGGAGCCGAAGCGGTCCTTCAGCTCGCGGAAGAGCTGCTCGTCGTTGACGATCATCTTCGGCTCGAGGTCGCGGAAGAGCTGCCACGTCTGCTCGAGGCGATTTACGGATTCAACCGCGGCCTCGCGCGTGTCCTGGCGGCGAGACTCGATGTCGAGGTACATCTCGCGCACCTTCAGCGACCACTGGATGATCGCGTCGAGATCCTCCTTCTGGATCTTCCCGTCGGTGCGCAGGCAGAGGTCGTTGGCAAGCTCGCGGATCGCGGCCGAGTCGGCGTCGGGCTCAGCCTGCTCGAGCACCTCGGCGAGGAGGCCCTTCCCGAGGTCGCGTGCCTTCTCGAGGTTCTTCCGGTCGACGTCCTTGACGAGCTCTGCGTCCTCGTCCTTCAACTCCTCGCCGCCGAGCAGGCCCTCGATGATGCGATTGATGTGCTTCGTGATCGCGCCCTTCTTCGAGCCGGTCGCCTTCGCCAGCTCGCGGTAGAGGGACGCAAGCCCTTCGCGGATCTGGAGTGCCGCTGCAACGACGGAGTCGAGCTCGCGCGGCGTCAGCTTGCGGTCGTCGCGGATCGCGGCGTTGCGGACGAGCTCGCGGATCTTCTTCGAGTCCTCCGTGGTGATCTGCTTGGCGACCTCGAGGAAGAGCCCACCGACCAGCTCGCGCGCCTCGTCGAGCGGCGGCATTCCCTGCTCCTCGGCCCAGTTGGAGAGCCCCCTGGCCCAGAAGTCGTCGTCCTCGTCGAAGCCCTTCTCGGTGCCCTTGGCGAAATAGGTGCGGCGGCGCTTGAGCCGGCCTTCGAGCGCGGCCAGCGCCTCGTCGCGGTCGACGTCGATCCGCTCGGACTCGGCCTTGACCTTGTCCTCGAGGTCGTTCAGGTCCTCGGCGCGCTTCTCGGCGTCGACGCTGGTGACGATCGAGGCCGCGAAGTAGAGGACCTTCTCGAGCTCGCGCGGAGCGATGTCGAGCAGGTAGCCGATGCGACTCGGGACGCCCTTGAAGAACCAGATGTGCGAGACGGGAGCGGCCAGGTCGATGTGACCCATCCGCTCGCGCCGGACCTTCTGCCGCGTCACCTCGACGCCGCAGCGCTCGCAGATGATGCCCTTGTAGCGGACGCGCTTGTACTTGCCGCAGTAGCACTCCCAGTCCTTGGTCGGACCGAAGATGCGCTCGCAGAACAGGCCGTCACGCTCGGGCTTGAGCGTCCGGTAGTTGATCGTCTCGGGCTTGGTTACCTCGCCCGAGGACCAGTCCCGGATCTGCTTGCTCGATGCAAGCCCGATCCGGATCGCGTCGAAGTCGTTGATGTCGATCAAGTTTTCTCCTCTATCTCTGCGTCTGCGAGCTCGGCTTCACCGAGCGGGCCGACCTCTTCCTCGATCTCTTCTTTCGCCTGCGCCTCAGGCGTGAGCTCGACGTCGGCGAGATCGCCGAGCGTCTCGTCCGCCGGCAGCACCAGCTCGCCGCTCTCGTCGACGCGCTCCTGGCCCTCCTCGACCTCCTGGCCGGTCGGCTGCCGCGCGGCTGCGCGCAGGGATCCGGGCGACAGGTCGATGCCGAGCTCCTCGGCGGCCCGCAGCAGCTCGTCGTCCTCCTCGCGCACCTCGACGGTGCGCCCCTCGTCGGAGAGCACGTTCACGTCGAGCGCGAGCGACTGCATCTCCTTGAGCAGCACCTTGAAGGACTCGGGGATGGACGGCTCGGCGATGTTCTCGCCCTTGACGATCGCTTCGTACGCCTTGACGCGCCCGATCGTGTCGTCGGACTTGATCGTGAGCATCTCCTGGAGCGTGTACGCGGCGCCGTAGGCCTCGAGCGCCCACACCTCCATCTCGCCGAAGCGCTGCCCGCCGAACTGCGCCTTGCCGCCCAGCGGCTGCTGGGTGACGAGCGAGTACGGCCCCGTCGAGCGCGCGTGGATCTTGTCGTCGACGAGGTGCAGCAGCTTGAGGATGTACATGTAGCCGACGGTCACCTTCTGCTCGAACGGCTGGCCGCTGCGACCGTCGAACAGCCGCGCCTTTCCGGAGCAACGCCGTCCGGCCGGCCGCTTCGGGTCGACCAGGAACTTGATCGGCGAGGCCGGATTCTGCTTCGCCCATTCGATCAGCGCGTCGTCGACGTCGATCGGCGTGGCGCCGTCGAACACCGGCGAGGCGATCGGAGTCGGGCCGTTCTGCTGGCCGTCTTCGGCGAAGACGCCGTGCGCGCAGGCCCAGCCGAGATGCGTCTCGAGGATCTGGCCGATGTTCATCCGGCTCGGCACCCCGAGCGGGTTGAGCAGGATGTCTACGGGCCGCCCGTCCTCGAGGAACGGCATGTCCTCCTCGGGCACGATCTTCGCGATCACGCCCTTGTTGCCGTGGCGTCCGGCGAGCTTGTCGCCCTCGGCGATCTTGCGCTTCTTGGCGACGTACACGCGCACGAGCTCATTCACGCCCGGCGACAGGTCGTCGCCGTTGTCGCGCGAGAACGTCTTGACGTCGATCACCTTGCCGCCCTCGCCGTGCGGGACCTTGAGCGAGGTGTCGCGGACCTCGCGCGCCTTCTCCTTGAAGATGGCGCGGATCAGCTTCTCCTCGGCCGTCAGCTCGGTCTCGCCCTTCGGGGTCACCTTGCCGACGAGCAGGTCGCCGGAGCCGACCTCGGCGCCGATCCGAACGATCCCGCGCTCGTCGAGGTCGCGCAGCGACTCCTCCGAGCGGTTCGGGATGTCGCGCGTGATCTCCTCGTCGCCGAGCTTCGTCGAGCGGGCGTCGATCTCGTACTCGTGGATGTGGATCGAGGAGAGCACGTCTTCCTTGACGAGCCGCTCCGAGATCACGATCGCGTCCTCGAAGTTGTAGCCCTCGAACGGCATGAAGGCGCAGAGCAGGTTCGCCCCGAGGGCGAGCTCGCCGTCGTTCGTCGACGAGCCGTCGGCCAGCACCTGGCCGGCCCTGACCCTTTCGCCCAGCGACACGATCGGCTTGTGGTGGATGAGCGTGCCCTGGTTCGAGCGCATGAACTTCGTCAGCGGGTACTCGTCCTTGCCGTTCTTCGACTCGACGAGGATCCGCTCGGCGTCGACGTCGGCGACCGTGCCGGCGTTCTCCGCCAGCACCACGTCGCCCGAGTCGATCGCCGCGCGGTACTCCACACCCGTGCCGACGAGGGGTGCCTGCGTGATCATCAGCGGCACCGCCTGCCGCTGCATGTTCGCGCCCATCAGCGCGCGGTTGGCGTCGTTGTGCTCGAGGAACGGGATCAACGCCGTCGCGATCGAGACGATCTGCGCCGGGTCGACGTCCATGTACTCGACCTCCTTCGGCGCGGCCGTGACGGCCTCTCCCTCGCGCGAGCGGCAGAGCACCTGACCGTGCAGGAACTTGCCGGTCTTGTCGTCGATCGGCTCGTTCGCCTGTGCGATCGTGTACTGGGCCTCCTCGTTCGCGTCGAGGTAGATGATCTCGTCGGTGACCCTGCCGTTCTTGACGACCCGGTACGGCGTCTGGACGAAGCCGAACTCGGACACGGTCGCGTAGGACGCGAGCGAGCCGATCAGGCCGATGTTCGGGCCCTCCGGCGTCTCGATCGGGCACATGCGCCCATAGTGGGTCGGGTGCACGTCGCGCACCTCGATCGGCGCGCGCTCGCGCGTAAGGCCTCCCGCCCCGAGCGCCGACAGGCGGCGGCGGTGGGTGAGCCCGTCGAGCGAGTTCGTCTGCTGCATGAACTGTGAGAGCTGCGAGGAGCCGAAGAACTCCTTCAGCGCCGCCACGACCGGCCGGATGTTGATGATCGTCTGCGGGGTGATCGCGTCGACGTCCTCGGTCGTCATCCGCTCGCGGACGACGCGCTCCATCCGGTAGAGGCCGACCCGGAACGCCTCCTGGATCAGCTCTCCGACGGTGCGGAGCCGGCGGTTGCCGAAGTGCTCGTACTCGTCCAGCTCACCGCGGATCGGATCGCGTGAGAGCGCGGCGCCGTCGGCGGCGTAGTCCTTCGACTCGGGGTCGACCCCGAGCTGGTCAGGCAACGCGACGAGCTTGGTGACGAGCGAGAGGATGTCCTGCGTGGTCAGCACGCGGACGCTGTCCGGAACGTCCACCCCGAGCCGCTGGTTGAGCTTGTAACGGCCGACCTTGGTCAGGTCGTAGCGCTTGGGATCGAAGAACAGCGCGCGCAGGAGGTTCCGCGCATTGTCGAGCGTCGGCGGCTCACCGGGGCGCTGCTTCTTGAACACCTCGATCAGGGCCTCCTCCTCGCGGGTGGAGATGTCCTTCTCGAGCGTGTGCTGGATGTAGATCGAGTTGTTGAACAGTTTGAGGATCGCCTCGTCCGTGCTCGTGTCGAGCTTGAACCCGGTCGACGGGTCCTCCTCGGGCAGGGCACGGAGCAGCGTCGTGATCGGCAGCTTGCGCTTCCGGTCGATGCGCGTGTAGACCACGCCCTTCTTGTCGATCTCGAGCTCGAGCCAGGAGCCGCGCGACGGCATCAGGTTCGCGGTGAAGACCTGCTTGGTCGCGTCCTTCGGCTCCATCAGATAGGCGCCGGGCGAACGGACGAGTTGCGTGACGATCACGCGCTCGGTGCCGTTGATGATGAACGTGCCCCACTCGGTCATCATCGGGAAGTCCCCCATGAAGACCGTCTGCTCCCGGATCTCGCCGGTGTCCTTGTTCACGAACCGGACCGTCATCGAGAGCGGAACCTGGTAGGTCAGGTCCTTCTCGCGGCACTCGGTGATGGTGAACTGCGGCTCCCCGAACCAGTACTCACCGAACTCGACGGCGAGTGTGCCGGTGTAATCCTCGATCGGCGAGATGTCGTCGATCGTCTCGCGAAGGCCTTCCTTCATGAACCAGTCGAAGGACGCTCGCTGGATGTCGATCAGGTTGGGGAGGTCGAGAACGTGCTTCAGGCGGGAGAAGCTCTTGCGCGCGCGCGGCGCGCCAACCCTAGTGGTCAAGTGATACAGCCTCCCTTAACGGCTTCTGGAAATGGATGCAGGCGTGCAGACGGACGAACGGACGGGCCGAACCCCCAAGGATAGCGGATGGACCCCGTGCAGCGCAAGCGGCGGCGAGACGCTCGCGCCTTTGTGGTTTGTAGCTTACCACACGTGTTTGTTCCGAGCTTTATTCCCGCTGGGAGAACGCCGGAGACCGCAGCGGCCGGCAAAGCCGGCCACTGCTTCATTCGAGGGGGAAACTCACGTTCCCCCCTCGAGCTCCCCCTTCCTAAGAGTGTTGGTGAGTCTGTGGCCTCACTTAAGTCGCAGCGGCCGGCAAAGCCGGCCACTGCTTCATTCGAGGGGGAAACTCACGTTTCCCCCTCGAGCCCCCTTCCTACGAGTGTTGGTGAGTCTGTGGCCTCACTTGAGCCTTTCAGTCCCTGTGCTCGTCGACCGCGAAGCGTTCGCGGAGTGCTTTCAGGTCGGCCAGATCGTTCTCATCAAGTTCGTAGCCGGCGTGCGAGATCACCTGCACCTCGGGAGCGAGGCAGCGGACTCGCCAGCCGGCGACGGAGCCCTCGCCGGCGAACCCACCTGCCGGGTACAGCCACGTGCGGCCGTCGCGCATCCGATAGACGCCGTTGCCTTCTGCATCGAACCTGACAGGGTGCGTGTCGACCTGGCGACCGCCGTCATCGACGGACTCGAAGCTCATCGGCGGGTCGCCTCCCGCGCGCTCGTAGCCGAGGCGGGCGAGCACAGACTCGAGCTCCGGCACGTCCTCGAGGGCGACGACGAGGTCGAGGTCGTCGTGCGGTCGCGTCTGCTCCTCGAGCAGGGCGTCGACACCCCAGCCGCCGTCCAGCCAGACGTCGATGTCCGCCGCTTCGAGTTGGCCGACAAACGCGACCACCTCGTGCGCCGGCATGTTTGCGTGGGGCCGGCGATCCGGCCCCACTAACACGGGGGAAACCAGGTTTCCCCCGTGAGCCCCCTTCTTAAAGGCGCGTTTTCCCATGGGGGCGCTGTGAGGCGGCGCCGGGCCAAGCCCGGCCCCGCGACGCATTACTTGATCTCGACGCTCGCTCCCGCCTCTTCGAGCTGGCCCTTGATCGAGTCGGCCTCTTCCTTTTCGACGCCTTCCTTGACTTCCTTCGGCGCCGAGTCGACCAGATCCTTGGCCTCCTTGAGGCCGAGGCCCGTGATCGCGCGGACGACCTTGATCACCTGGATTTTCTTGTCACCCGCGCCCGTGAGCACGACGTCGAACGCCGTCTGCTCCTCGGCGGCTGCGCCGTCACCGGCCGCGGCTGCCCCCGGCGCGGCGACTGCGACCGGAGCGGCGGCGGTCACGCCCCACTCCTCCTCCAGCTTGTTCTTCAGCTCGACGAGCTCGAGCACGGTCATCTTCCCGAGCTCGTCGACCAGCTTCGACGTATCAGTTGCCATCTAGTCCTTCCCGTCCGCAGCCTCCGGCTGCGGACTAGCTTCGTTGCTTTCTTCCTCTGTTGGTGATTCCTCGGGAGCCTCACTAGCTGCGGGCGGCTCGCCGTCCGCTGCTAGCTGCTTGATCCGCGCGTCGATCACGTTGACGAGATCGCGGAGCGGCGCGTCGAACAGGCCGACGATCGTGGCCATCGGCGCGGCCAGCGCTCCGGCGAGCTGTGCGCGCAGGACGTCGGTCGGCGGCAGCGAGGCGAGGCTCTTGACGTCGCCCTCCGTGATCGTCTTGCCGTCGAGCAGGCCCCCGCGGATCACGAGCACGCGGCCGACGCTCGCGACGTCGTTCAGGACCTTGGCGGCGGCGGCAGGGTCTGCATCGTCGTCGAGAAAGGCGATCGCCGTCGGGCCGTCGATCAGCTCGAGCAGATCCTTGCTCCCGGCCTGCTCGGCCGCGAGCTTCGTCAACGTGTTCTTGACGACCGTGTAGCGCACGCCGTGCTCGAGCAGCTTCGTGCGCAGCTCGTCGATTTCGGTCACCGACAGCCCGCGGTAGTCGGTGACGATCAGTGACTGCGTCTCGCGAAGCCGCTCGGTCAGCTCCGAGACGGTTCGTTCCTTGTCCTTCTTCAGCATCTGTTCCTCCTGGGAGAAAAACTCGGCCCGCCTTGAGGCGGGCCGATAGAAACCTGTGAGGTTCTGATCAGCCGCCTCGACCGGGCTTCTGCCTTTCGGCTGCCGGTTGTCTTTGGCGACGACGATTAGGCGGTTGTAACGGTTTGCTCTTCCTCCAACTCTTCGAGAATGCCTCTGGTCTGGGCCGGGTCGATGTGCAAGCCCGGGCCCATCGTAGTCGTCAGTGTGACCGTCCGGATGTAGCGGCCCTTCGCCGCGGCGGGCTTCGCGCGCACGATCTCGTCCACGAGCGCCGCGTAGTTCTCGACCAGCTGACGCTCGTCGAAGCTCTTCTTGCCGATCACGACGTGGACGTTCGCGCCCCGGTCGGTTCGGTACTCGAGCTTGCCCGCCTTCGACTCGCTCACGGCCTTGGCGACGTCCATCGTGACCGTGCCGGTCTTCGGGTTGGGCATCTTCCCGCGCGGGCCGAGGATGCGGCCGAGCTTGCCGACGACGCCCATCTGGTCCGGCGTCGCGACCGCGACGTCGAAATCGTCGAAGCCTTCCTCGATCCTGGTGGCGAGATCGGCCGAGCCGACGATGTCTGCCCCGGCCTCCTGCGCCTCCCGGGCCTTCTCGCCCTCGGCGAAGACGGCGACGCGGACGTCGCGTCCCGTTCCGTGCGGGAGCATCAGCGTGCCGCGAAGCTGCTGGTCGGCATGCCGGACGTTGAGGCCGAGCCGGAAGTGAACCTCGACGCTCTCGTCGAACTTCGCCGTCTCAAAGGCCTTCATCGTCCGGATCGCCTCGACCGGCGAATACAGCTGCTCGCGGTCGATCTGGCCGAGCGCCTGCCTGTATGCCTTTCCATGACTCACGCGTCTACCTCCACACCCATTGATCTGGCCGTGCCGGCCACCACCTTCATCGCCTGCTCGACATCGCGCGCGTTCAGGTCCTCGAGCTTGACCTCGGCGATGTTCTGCAGCTGCCTGCGACTCAGCCGGCCGACCTTCTCCCGGTTCGGCTCGCCGGAGCCCTTCTCGATGTTGAGCGCCTCCTTGATCAGGACGGCGGCCGGGGGCGTCTTCGTGATGAACGTGAAGGAGCGGTCCTCGAAGACCGTAATCTCGACCGGCGTGATCCGGCCGTTCGCCTGCGCCGTCTGCGCGTTGAACGCCTTGCAGAACTCCATGATGTTGACGCCGTGCTGGCCGAGCGCAGGGCCGACCGGGGGCGCAGGGTTCGCCTGCCCGCCGGGTATTTGCAGCTTTATGAGGGTCAAGACTTTCTTCGCCATTAGCTGACTGCCGCGTCCTCGTGAAGTCCAACCGCGGGACGGCATTCATGCTGTCCCGCACGTCGGGCACCGGCCGAAGGCGAGGCGTCCGACGTGCGTTGGACAACGCTCATGTGCGGGACAGGATGAATCCTGTCCCGCGATCTCGCGGGCAGTCCGGGGCAGTGGTTAGTCAATCTTCTTCACCTGGTCGAAGCCGAGCTCTACCGGGACTTGCCGCTCGAAGATGTCCACCAGAACCTTCAGCTTCTGCTGCTCGGGGTTGACGTCGACGATCTCGCCGTCGAAGTCCGACAGCGGCCCGGACGTCACCTTGACGGACTCGCCGAGCGAGAACTCCACCTGCGCGCGAGCGCGCTCCGCCGCACCCGTTCCGGTGTGGAGGATGCGGTCGACCTCACCCTGCGACAGCGGCAGCGGCGCCGGCGGCGTGCCTGCTCCGACGAAGCCTGTCACGCCCGGCGTGTTCTTCACCAGCGTCCACGCTTCGTCGTCGAGGTCCATGTTCACGAGCACGTAGCCCGGCAGCACGCGCTTCTCGATCTGGACCTTCTGCCCGTCCTTGGTCTCGATCACCTGATCGGTCGGCACGACGACCCGGCGGAAGTTCCGGCCCATGTGCATCGACTGGATGCGGTGCTCGAGGTTCTGGCGAACCTTGTTCTCGTGTCCGGAATAGGTGTTGATGACGTACCAGCGAAACATCGGCTGTCCTTACTTGAGGAAGACTTGCTCCACGAGGCGCCTCAGAACAAGATCGGCGCCCCAGAGGTAGATGCCCACGATAGTACAGGCGATCAGAACGACCACCGTTCCCTGGATCACCTGGTTCTGCGAGGGCCACTCGACCTTCTTCAGCTCGGCCCACGACTCGCCGACGAAGCGGACGCCTGGGATCCGTCGTTCGACCGGGGCCCTCGGAGCCTCCGGCCGAACCGCGCGGACCGGCTGCCGCGCAGCCGGCTGCGGGCGCGCGATCGCGGCCGCGTCGCCGGACTCGATCCGCTGGGCGCGGCGCGCCCGACGCTGCGCACGGGTCTGGCGGGCCACTACCTCGTCTCCCGGTGCGGCGTGTGGCGACCGCACCAGCGGCAGTACTTGCGGAACTCCACGCGGTCAGGCGTGTTCCGCTTCGACTTGCTCGTCTGGTAGTTGCGCCGCTTGCACTCCGTGCAGGCGAGCGTGATTGCGACTCTGACTCCGGTTGCCATCTCTCGGTCTCTAGGAAGAAGAAGGACGAGTCGGGTAACCGCGATTCACCCGACGCGATGGAGTGATTCTAGCGACGGCGCTCTCCTACTGCGCCAAGACGACCGCCGCGCGGGCTCGGCTGCCCGCCCGCGGGTCGGTGACGAGCACCGTGTAGACGCCGAGCGGATCGGCCGCGACGGTGGGAAAGCGGACGGCCGCGCCCCCGCGCGGAACGAAGATCGGGCCGAACGGACCGCCGGACACGAACGCCTCTTTGGTGCGCGTCGTAAACGAAAAGGTCTTGGTCGTTCCGGTCGGCCGGGTGAAGGTCCCCGTGATGCGCCGTCCGGCGAGAAAGCCCGAGGTGAAGAGGAGGAACAGGTCGCCCGGCTTGCCCGTGCTCGGCATGAACTGCGCCACCGGCGCGGCGACGTAGAAGTTGACGCAGACTCGGTTGACCCGCGGCACCTTCGGACGGGTGTCGCGCTGGCGAAAGCACATCCGCGAGGTCACGCCGGCATCGACGAGGCCGATCGGCTTCGTGAGCCGGAAGACGAAGCCGCCCTTCCGGAGCGGGAGGAACTTGAACGACCTGAAGGGTCGGGCTGCCGAGGACGAGACGAAGTAGGTCGCGTCCACGCGCCGGCCGGGCTGCCAGCCGCTGCCCTTGAAGAGGAACACGGTGTTGACGTCGCCCGTGCGCGGCGAGAACTTGACCTCCTGCGCGCGAGCGCCCGCGGCGAGCACGAGTCCGAGGAGGAGCATCGCTAGACTGAGCCCGCCGAGGCGGCGTAGCTCAGTGGTTAGAGCGGCGGACTCATAACCCGCAGGTCGGTGGTTCGAATCCACCCGCCGCTACCTCGTCTGCTCCGTCCTAGCGCGCCATGCCGAGGGCCTTCACGACCTTGAGCGGCGCCTTCGCCGTCCCTCGAGCATCGCTCGGCGAGCGGAGCTCTCCCCGGAGCAGGGCATCGGCGAACCGCCATACGGGCGGCAGGCGTGCGAAGCCGTAGACGAGCCTCGGGAAGCGGTCGAGTGCCCGCTTCGCGGCCCACGAAGCGGAGGCCTGCGAGGAGAGCGCACCGGTAAGGGCGCCGGCATAGGGCCCGAGCGTGTCCGCCCGCCCGACGATCAGGTCGAGAGCAGCTTCGCTTGCGAGGCGTGCGCTCACGAACCCCTCATACATCCCGTCGCCCGAGAGCGGGTCAACGAGGCCCGCGGCGTCGCCGACGACCAGTGCACGTCCGCGTACGAGCGCGTCCTGTGGGCGCCTGAGAGGAAGGCGGTAGCCGCGCAGCGATCCGACCTCCCCTTCCGGGATGTCGTGCGCGGCGCAGAGCCGCCGCAGATGGTCGCGAAGTCGCGGCCCCTCGGACTCCCAGCCCCCGACCCCGACGTTGACGTGGTCGCCCTTGGCAAAGACCCAGCCGTACCCGCCCGGTACGACGCCGAGCTCGAGCACCGCGCGGCCCCGGTATCTCTTCGCGCGCGCGTAACGGTAGGGGACGTTCCCTTCCAGCGCGACCCCGTAGCGGTAGCTCGTGTCGAGCCCGAGGGAGCGGCCCGCGACCCCGTTGACCCCGTCGGCCCCGATCACGACCGAGGCGCGGATCGTCTCGCCGCCGACGGTCACGCTCCCGGCGGGATCGACCGCGGTGACCTTGGCGCCGTCCCGGAACTCGGCCCCGGCCGCAGCGGCCTGCTCGGCCAGGAACGCGTCGAGCCGGCGGCGCTGGGTCATGAGGATGATCGTCGAGGCGCTGCGCCGCTCGAACCGGTGGCGGTAGCGGAAGCCGAACTCGAATTTGTCGACCACGTCCTCGACCACCGGGTCGACGGCGATCGGCAGCTCCCGGATCGCGCGGTACGTCAGCCCGCCGCCGCAGGGCTTGTCGCGGGGGAAGCGGGCGCGGTCGAGCAGGAGCACCGAAGCGCCCGCTTCGGCGAGGTGGTAGGCAGTGACGGACCCCGCGGGACCGGCGCCGACCACAATCGCGTCGTACGACATCACGAAGACGAAGGCTACAATTCCCGTTCCTGGGGGGTGTGCCCGAGCGGCCAAAGGGAACGGGCTGTAAACCCGTCGGCTCAGCCTACGGAGGTTCGAATCCTCCCGCCCCCATTCGTTGTAATTTGCACAATACGCCCTCGGTAGCGTTTCGTCCGTGAATCATCCTGAGCTGCTACATCGACACGGTCGCCGACTCCATAGCCATCCGCATTCCCGGAGACACCGCCACCTCATTTCGCTTCGCGCCTCCTCTCCAGCCGAGCGAGGCGCGCGCGAGCACGGACATCACCACGGGCATGCTCTTCGTGATGCTCACGACCACGGGCATTCGCACGGGCTCGTCGACCCGTCCATCATCCGGTCTCGCGCCGGCATTCGCGCCGTCGCGCTAAGTCTCGGAGTCCTTGGCTTGACAGCCGCGGTCCAGCTCGCCATCTTTATTGTCTCGAACTCGGTTGCGCTGGCTAGCCGACCTGATCCACAACTTCGGCGATGCACTCACCGCCCTGCCGCTCGGAATCGCGTTCTTCCTCCGCAGTGGGCGTGCCGAACGCTGGGCCGGTCTAGCTGTCGTGTTAGCGATCTTCATCAGCGCCTGTGTCGCACTGTACGAGACGATCGTCCGTCTGATTCACCCACAGGAACTGGGACATCTGTGGGTTCTCGCCACAGCCGGAGCAATCGGCTTCCTCGGCAACGAGATCGCGGCCCAGATCCGGCTCCGAGCGGGACGCAAGCTCACGAGTCCCGCCCTGATCGCTGACGGAAACCACGCGCGCGTCGACGGGTTCGTCTCCCTGGGCGTCATCGTCAGCGCGGTGGTCGTCGCCTCGGGCGCGCCCGTCGGAGACCCGATCATCGGGCTCTTGATTACGCTCGTGATCCTCAGGATCACCTGGGACTCGTGGATCACCGTGCGCCATAGCCAAGGCGCGTGGGACGAACCCTCTGATCAGTGAAGCGCGAGGCCCACTCCGGCCGCGAGTACGACCAAGGCTGGTTCTGGAACCTTCATCCATCGCTGCAGCAGTAGCGCAAGGGCCACGATTCCGATCGTTGCCGACAGCCAGCCGGAGATCGTCTGGCGGCCGATCACGATTGCGGCACCTGCGATGGCGCCGGCGGCGGCGGCAGTTGCGCCCTTGACGAATCCCTGCACTCGCGGATGTTTCTCAAAGCGCCGAAAGAGACGGCCGGGAACTACTACGAATAGGTACGTCGGCGTGAAGAGCGCGACCGTCGCGACGACGGCGCCTACCACCCCCGCGACGAGGTAGCCGGCGAAGGTTCCCATGATCACGACGGGACCGGGGCTGATCAGGCCCATCGCGACCGCGTCCGTGAGCTGCTGCTCGGTCAGCCAATGGTGCGTCTCGACGAGTCCGTGGTGGAGGAACGGGACGACCGCAAGGCCGGAGCCGAATGTCAACGCGCTCGCCTCCACGAAGAAGAGCGCCATCGCCCCGAGCGAAGTGCCGGCGGCCAGCCAGACGAACCCCTTCACCGCGGCGAGCGGAAGCGGCGCCAGGGCGCCGAGCTGGTTGCGTAGGCGTGGGATGCCGCCGCCGTAGTAGATGGCGCCGAACAGGGCGGCCCCGATGAAGAGCCAGATGATCTCCGCGCCGGAAATCACGGTCGCGGTGCACACGATCGCCGCGATCGCCCAGAGCAAAGGATCCTGCTTGTTCGTCGTTCGCGCCAGCTTGTATGCGGCGATCGCGATGATCGCCATCACCGCCGGCCCGACCCCGAAGAAGATGCTCTCGACCTGCGAGAGCCCCTGGTAGTGGGCGTAGAGGGCGGCGACCGCCGTTACGAGCAGGAACGGCGGAACGACGAACGGGAGCGCGACCAGGAAGGCGCCAAGCGCGCCGCGCTCGAGGTAGCCGAGCCACATCGCCAGCTGCGCCGCGAGCGGCCCCGGCATCGTCTGCGCGATCGCCAGGCCCTGCTGGTACTCGTCTTCCGTGTACCACCCGCGATTCTCGACGAGGTCGCGATGCATATAGCCGGCCAGGGCGATCGGGCCGCCGAAGCCGAACGATCCGAGGCCGAGGAAGTACCGGAAGAGGCCGGGGAGGCTGCGCTCGCGGTCCGCTCGCCGGTCAGCCACGACCGTCTCACCGCCGCTCATTGCCTAAGGCTACGGGACGGCTGCTCCGTGTGGCTACCTCACAGAGGAACCCTCGTCGGAAGCCGGCTTTTCGTTCGAGGCCTGACTTTGCGACGATTTGTACCTGTGAGAAGATAGAGGAGGCCGGAGAGGGGTTCAGGAGGGTTTGAAAGAAGTCCTCTCAGGCCCACCTCGCTTCCCCGACCGGCGGTGGCTCCCGCCGGGCGAAGCCCAGCTCCAAATTGACACGGAGAGGGCTAAGCCCTCTCGCGCCAATTTCGAAATCGTAGTCACGGCAGAGTCCGGCAGAGCTGGACTCTGCCGAGCCTCGCGCCGCGTCAGGAAACCAGGAGCGCCTCTAACTGCATGCTTTTCGGCACTCGGAGCACGTGCCGCTGACCTCGACCGTGTGAGCTGAGACCGTGAAGTCGTGAGCGTCGGCGAGGCCGGCCAGCCACGGCTCGAGATCGCAGTCGCCGAGCTCGACCACACGGTGGCACTCGGTGCAGACCAGATGGTGATGGTGGCCCTCGCCGCACAGCCGGTAGCACGACTCGCGGGGACGGTGGCTGAGCTCGTCGACAACTCCTCGCTCGCTGAGCGCTCCCAGCGCCCGGTACACGGTCGCCAGGCCTACG
>DASWEE010000105.1:0-3741 GCA_036394915.1 Gaiellaceae bacterium
CTCGAGCTGAAGGGCAAGGCCGAACGCGCGTCCGCCTACCTGCTGCGCTCGGTGAGGCTCGGCGAGGGCGTGGCCCGACGACTCGACTCGCCGATGGTCGGTCGCGCGGACGAGCTGGCGAGGCTGATGCAGGCCCTCGACACCGCGGAGCGGGAGCGGCGCGCTCAGCTCGTGACGGTATTCGGACCGGCCGGTGTGGGGAAGTCGCGCCTCCTTCAGGAGTTCCTGTCGCGCGTCGAGGGGCGGGTCACCACACTCAAAGGGCGATGCCTCTCTTACGGCGACGGCATCACCTACTGGCCCCTGAGCGAGATCACGCGCGAAGCAGCCGGCATCGGGGACGACGACATGCTGGAGCAAGCCCGCGACAAGGTCTCCTCGCTCGTGGGCCCCGAGGCACTCGACGTTGCCGACCGCATCTCGGCCGCGATCGGGCTCACCGACGCTGCCTTCCCGGTCGACGAGATCACGTGGGCGACGCGACGGCTCTTGGAGCACGTGGCCGCCTCGAAGCCTGCCGTCGTCCTGATCGACGATATCCACTGGGCCCAGGCCACGTTCCTCGAGCTGGTCAGGAACGTCGCCGAGAACGGCAGAGCCCCCATCGTGCTCCTCTGCTCGTCGCGGCCCGAGCTCGTGGAGGAGCACGCGGAGTGGATCCTGGAGCGCGACAACCTGAGGCCGATCGTGCTCGAGCCGCTGACCATCGGCGAGAGCTCGACCGTCATCGAGAACCTGCTCGGCACGACATGGCTGGACGAGCGGATCCGAGCGCGGATCGTCGACGCCGCGCAGGGCAACCCGCTGTTCGTGGAGCAGATGCTCTCGATGCTGATCGACGACGGCATCCTGGTCCACCGCGGCGACGCCGGTTGGGTGCTGACGTCGGAGGACGTCACGCTCCAGATCCCGCCATCGATCTCCGCGCTGCTCTCCGCACGTCTGGATCGACTGAGCGGCACCGAGCGCATCGTGATCGACCGCGGCTCCGTGGTGGGACAGGTGTTCTTCCGAGGCGCCGTCGAGGCCCTGTCCCCCGAGGCGGTCCGGCCGTACGTCCTTCCGGGATTGCAGAAGCTCGCCACCAAGGAGCTGATCGCGCCGGAGGAATCTACCTTCGCGGGCCAGGAGACGTTCCGCTTCGTCCACATCCTGATCCGCGACGCCGCGTACCACGGACTGCTCAAGCGCACGCGGGCGGACCTGCACGAACGATTCGTGGACTGGTTGGAGCAAGTGGCCTCGGACCGAGTCATGGAGTACGAGGAGATCCGCGGGTACCACCTGGAGCAGGCCTTCCTGATCCGGGCCCAGCTGGGGCCGATCGACGACCACACGCGCAGCGTCGGAACCCGGGCCGGTGGGTACCTGGCTTCCGCCGGGAGGCGCGCGCTCGCGCGGGGCGATGTCTCGGCAGCCTCGACGCTGCTCAACCGCGCCGCCGCGGTGCTCGCGCCGGGAGACGCCCGCCGTCCCGAGCTGTTCATGCTCGCCGGAGAGGCGTTCTTCGAAGAGGGCGCCCAGAAGCAGGCGGCCGCCGCGATCGCACGGGCCGGCGAGGAGGCCGCCGCCGTCGGCGACGAGGCGATCGCGATCTCCGCTCGGCTGGTGAGGCTCGAGATGCGACACCTGAACGAGGGCGAGGGCTCCGAGCAGGACCTCGTCGAGCAGGCCGAGCTCGCGATCCGCGCGCTCGAGCCGCTCGGATCGCACCTCGGCCTGGCGCGCGCACGGCGCCTGCTGTGGTTCGTGCACGGGTCGGCCGGCCACTTCGAGGAGGGCGAACGGGCGGCCCGACACCTCATCGACGCGGCGCGAGCGGCGGGGGACCGTGTGATGGAGATGCGGGCCCTGCCGTGGCTCGCGATGTGCGCGCGGTACGGACCCACCCCGGCGAACGAAGCGATCCGGCGTTGCGAGGAGATCCTTGCCTCGGCCGGCTCCGACCGCAAGGTCGAGGCGCACACGCTCGCCGTGCTGGCGCAACTGGACGCAATGCAAGGGTTCTTCGACCGCGCACGGGAGCGCTACCGCCGATGCCGCGCCCTCCTGGACGAGCTCGGGTGGAAGCGCCTGAGCGCGATCTCCGCGCTGGATGCCGGCATGATCGAACTGCTCGCCGACGACGCCGTGGCCGCCGAGCGGCAGCTCATCGACGCGTACGCGACGCTGGAGCGGATGGGCGAGCATAACTACATCTCGACCGTGGCGGGGGACCTCGCCGAAGCGCTTTACCGACAGGGGCGTAACGACGAAGCCGCGCGGTACGCGGAGGTGTGCCGGAACCTCGCGGCTGCCGACGACATCGCCTCGCAGGTGTCGTGGCGGCGCGTCTCCGGGAAGCTCGTCGTGGAGAGCGGAGAGGCGCCACGCGCGGAGACGCTGGTCCGGGAGGCGCTCGACCTCGTCCGCACCACCGACGACCTGAACGTACAGGGCGACACGCTGATGGATCTCGCCGAGGTCCTCCGATTGGCCGGGAAGCCGGGAAGGGCCGCCCTGGCCATCGCAGAAGCCCACGAACTCTACGAGCGAAAGGGTAACGTCGTGTCAGCTCAGCGGGCGCAGAAGCTCCTCCAGGATCTACAGCCTGCGACGACCCTTGGACAGCGCTAGCCGCAGCGCTTCGGAGATCATGCCTCGAGGAGCGTCCGTTGAGTCGCAGTACAGTCGGGGGCGGACACCTCCCTATAGTTGGGCAGAGGAGGGAGATGGCGGAGGAGCGGGAGCCGACCCCGGCATTCGAGGAGGCGGCTCGTCGGCGCGCGGACCTGCATCATGCGCTGGTCGACGTTGAGCGGGCCATTTCCAGCCCCGCCGCCGGCCGGCTGGACACCTGGGCCAGCGACGTCGTCAAACGGTTGAACATCCTCCTCGACTCGATCGGCGAGCACATCGAGGTCACCGAGCGGCCCGAGGGGCTGTACGAGGAGATCCTTCACCGGGCACCCAGACTGTCGTCGCAGGTCGACCGGCTCCGAGCCGAGCATCCGGCCCTCCGAACGGGGACCGCCGAGCTCATCGAGCGCCTGCATTCGACCGCCATCGGCCCTGGCTGGCCGGTGGACGATGCACGGGACGACGCCCAACGGCTGCTCGGCAAGATCGTGAAGCATCGACAGCAGGGTGCGGACCTGGTCTGGGAGGCGTACAACCTGGACATCGGCGGCATGGAGTAGCGGCCTCGAGCAGGCGTTCACCACCTCGCTGACCGGGCTACGCTCTCTCCATGGTTCGCATCGCACTCGGTCAGATCAACACGACGGTCGGTGATCTCGAGGCGAACGTCGACACCATGTCGGCCTGGGCGGGCCGGGCCACGGAGGCGGGGGCCGACCTGATCTGCTTCCCGGAGCTCGCGATCACTGGCTACCCGCCTGAGGATCTCGTGCTTCGGCAGACGTTCGTCGACGACAACCTGGAGGCGCTGGGGGAGCTGGCGCGGCGGTCGGCCGGCGGGTGCAGCGTGATCACCGGATTCGTTGACCGGAGCGACGCAGGGATCCACAACGCCGCGGCGCTCCTGGGCGGCGGGGACATCGAGGCTCGCTACCACAAGGTGAAGCTGCCGAACTACGGGGTCTTCGACGAGAAGCGGTACTTCGTACCGGGCCTGGTCGGGTGCACCGTCCGGATCGCCTCCTCGGATCTCGGCATCTCGGTGTGCGAGGACGCATGGGCGCCCGGACCGCCGTTCGACGAATACGCCCGGCGCCACGTGCCGCTGGTGCTGAACATCAA
>DASWEE010000106.1:0-21494 GCA_036394915.1 Gaiellaceae bacterium
GGCCCGCCGCCACCAGCGACTGCTCTCCGCCTTCGCCTTCGGCTTGCTCGCGCTTGCTGCGGAACTGCTCGGCCGTAGCCTCACCCACCGCTTCGATCTCGGACGCCACGTCGCGACCCCGAGCTACGCGGAAGCCGACTACTACCCGATGCTGCTGGTCGCCGTGAAGCTGGCCGTGGCGCTGATGCTCGCGCGCTTGCTCTGGCGCTTCGTCCGCGCCCGCGCGTCCGCCCGGGCGAGCCGCCGCCTCCTGACCGCTGTTGGGGTGGAGCCGCAGCGAACTCCGCGCGTCAGGATCGCGCTGTCGCCGCGGCTCTGGCTCGGCTGCTTCCTGCTTACAGCCGGCTTCTACCTCGTCCAGACTGACGTCGAGCAGTTGTCGGCCGGCCGCTGGCCGCTGCTCGCGCCGTGGCTCCACGGCTCCGCCTTGCCGGTGTTCGCGGTCATCGCCGTGCTGATGGCGCTCGTCTGGCGCGCCGTCGCAGCCTGGCTCTCGGAGTACGAGTCCTACGCCGACGAGCTGGTCGCCCAGGCTCGGCTTCTGGCCTCGGCGCAGGCCGCTCCCGCCTGGATGGCGGAAGACTGGACGGTCGCGCCGCGCCGCCTTTTCGGCCTCGCCTTCGAGTGCCGGCCTCCTCCGCTGACGGCCTAGCCCGCGGCACACCCGAAGTTCCCCGCGGGCGTGGTCCGGTCCCCGATCCAGCCCGGAGGAAGCATGAGCACTCAGATCGCAACCGAGGTCCGTCCCGAGGCGCGCAGGCGCAGGTCGGCGCGCGTCTACACGCTCTCGGCGCTCGGCCCCGTCACCGTCACGGCCGGGATCGCCTGGGCGCTGCTGCAGCCCTACCGGCTCACGATCCTCCACCCGCGGGGGCAAGGCTTCTGGTGGCTGCTCATCGAGCCGCAGCTGCTCGTCGTCCTCGTCGGCGTTCTCTTCCACTTCCTGGTCCTGCCCGGCCTGCTCGAGGATCTCGGGGAGGAGCCGGAGCGGTGATGCCTCCGCCGGAGCACGTGCACTGGCTGTTCGCCACAGGCTTTCTGGCCCTGGGCCTGTTTCTGCTGGCAGAGGCGGTCGTCGGGCGGGAGGTCTGGCGAATGCGGCCCTGGCGCGCCTATCTGTGGCCCTCCACGATGTTCTTCCTGGGCCTGTTGATGTGGCCCGTGATGGTCTTCTTCACGAGCTCGACGCTGCACATGATCGCCCACGGCGCCTGGGCCGAGGTGATGATGTTCGCGGGCGCCGCCGAGCTCGGGCTCGTCACCGGCAAGCTGAAGAGCCCGCTCTGGCGGCTCGCGATCTTCCTCGCCTTCGTGGTCAGCGGGATCGCCTTCCTCGCGCACGAGCAGAACCCGTGGTTCTTCCAGCGGTCGACCTTCCTGCACCACCTGCTCGGCTGGACGTTCCTCGCCGCCGCGATCTTCCCGCTCGGACGCGCGCTGCGCCCGCGCTCGGCCGTGTTCGCAAGCGGCTTCGCGCTCGCCTTCGTCGTCGTCGCGGTGATGCTCTACTGCGACCGCGACGTCGCCCCGGTATTCGGGCATCTCTCTCCGCTCGCGGGGACGCCGCAGCGATGAGGCGCGTGGCCCTCGCTGTGGGATCGGCGGCCGCGCTCGTGTTGCCGGGAGCCGCCTTCGCGCACGCAACGCTGAAACAGGAGAGCCCGGGGTTCCGGCAGCGGCTCGAGGCTTCGCCGGCACGGGTCGTCCTCCGGTTCGACCAGGGCGTGAAGGCGCTGCCCAGCTCGATCCACGTCTTCACCGTGGACGGAAACGTGGTCTCGGGCCCCGCACGCAATGCCTCCGATCCCCGCGCGATGGTTGCGCCGGTACGGCGGTTGCCGCGGGGCGCCTACACCGTCCGCTGGAGCGCGCTCTCGAGCGACGGGCACGTCGTCTCGGGCGTCTACACGTTCGGCGTGCGGATCGCCGCCCCACCGCCGACCGAGGCGTACGGGGCATCCGGCCCGACGACGAGCGAGCACGTCGTCCGCTGGTTGTACTTCGCGGCGCTCGCGCTACTCGTCGGCGGGATCGGGTTCCGGTTGCTGGTGCTGCCGCGCCGGATTCCGCCGCCGCTCGAGCGGCGCTTCTACATCGTGACCGGGATCGGAGCGATCGCGGTCATCCACGTCGGCGTCGTCGCTTTCATCCTGCGCGCCGAGGACGCGCTCCAGCTGCCCTTTGGGAAGCTGCTCTACGGCGACCTGTCACCGGTTGCGAGCGGGACGCGGTTCGGCCAGGCGTTCATCGCGATGACCCTCGGATTCACCTGGGTGACGGCGCTGCTCTTCCTCTCCTGGCTGACCGGTCGCCGGGCGCTGCTGTGGCCGGCGTTCCTGCTCGGCGTCGGCCTTGCGTCCGGGCTGTCCCTCTCGGGCCATTCCGCCGCCGACCGCGGCTCCTCCTGGCTTTCCCAGCTGGCGGACTGGGTCCACCTGTCGGCCGCCGTCCTCTGGGTCGGCGGGCTCGTCCAGCTCGCCGTCTGCGTCTGGCCGCTCGCGCGCGAGTTGCGACGCGAAGCGTTCCTGCGCTTCGCCCGGCTTGCTCCGCTTCTGATCGCGCTGCTCGTGGCCGCCGGGGTCTATCTCAGCATCCTGCGGCTTCCGCACCTGAGCGATCTCTGGAGCGCGGGGTACGGCCAGGTGCTGCTCGTGAAGCTCGGGCTCGTATCGGCGGCGCTCGCATGGGGCGGCTTCCACCATTTCGTCGTCGCCCCACGACTCGACCGGGCGACCTGGGTGCGAAGAAGCCTCCTAGGCGAAGGCGCGGTCGCGATGACGATCCTGCTGCTGGCGGCGATCCTGGTCGACTCCAAACCGCCGCCGGCGCCGGCACCTCAGCCCACGAAGGCCTCCACCTCCATCACCAAGTAACACAGTGTTACTTGGAACGGACCGGCGTTGGACCGGTGTCGGTGAGGTGGTCCAGGAGCGCGCTGGGCGGCGCGGTTCGGAAAGCGATGTCGAGCAGAACGCTGCTGACTCCGGTTCGGAGACGTCCGGCGCGGTGCTCGTGGACGGTCCGGCGGACCTCCTCGTAGCTGGGCCGGTGAAGCCCGATGACCTCTGCGATCGCGCCGACCCGGCGGTTCGTCTCCGCAATGGGCTCTCGCGGATCGTCGAGGCGTTCGATTGCCGCAAGAAGTCGGCTGCTCAGTCGAGGTGCGGCGGATGGCATGCCGTGAGTGTGGCCGCTGGATGTCCGCCTCTTCATCACAGAACAGCGCCGAGAATCTCCAAGTAACACTGTGTTACTTGGTCAAAGGGGTGTGGTGATCAGACGGCGACCAGGACGAGCCTGCTGTCGGTGCTCAGCTCCTCGCGCTCGAACCCGCCGAAGCACTCCACGTCCGTGAAGCCTGCCTCGCGCGCCATCTCGGTCAGCTCCGTGGCCGTGTAGACCCGGAGCGCGTAGGGAAACTCCCGAGGCTCGCCGCCGTCGGGCAGGTGCGTGATCGTGTTCTCGAGCACGCTCTCGACCGGATCGAACCGGGATTCCTCGATCAGGTAGCCCTCCGGGAGCCGCTCCCAGCGGTGCGGCTGCAGGATGTGCACCAGGCGGTCGCGGTGCATCGTCTCCACGACGAGTCGCCCGCCCGGCCGCAGCACCCGCCGGAACTCGCGCAGTGCTTGCGTATCCCCGTCCTTGCCCATGTACCCGATCGACGTGAAGAGGTTGAGCACCGCGTCGAAGCGATCGTCCGGGAACGGGAGCTCGCGGTAATCGGCCTGGACGAGCTCGAGGTCCTCCGCCCGCCGCCGGGCCTCGTCCAGCAGCACCTGCGAGCGGTCGGAGCCGACGACGCGGAAGCCGGCCCGCGCGAGGGGAATCGTGTAGCGCCCGTAGCCACAGGGGACGTCGAGAATCTCCGCGCCCGGCTCGCAGCCCGCAAAGCGGGCCGCCGCCAATGCCTCCTCCTCGGCCTCCTCAGGCGTCTGGCGCGGGGCGTAGACGTCGAGATAGCCCTCGTCGAAGAGCCTGTCGAACTGCTCCTGTGTCACCCTCCTATACTCGCCGACGATGAGGGAGCTACGCGACTACCGCGACCAGTTCCCGATCCTGGCCGAGACCACGTATCTGATCAACCACTCGCTCGGAGCCATGCCCGTGGACGCCGAGCGCCGGCTTGCGGACTACGCGCACACCTGGAAAACGCGCGGGATCCGGGCCTGGAGCGAGGGCTGGTGGGAGCTTCCGCTGACGGTCGGCGACCAGATCGGCCGGATCGTCGGCGCCCCGCCGGGCACGACGACGATGCACCAGAACGTGACGATCGCCGAGGCCGTCGTCCTCTCGTGCTTCCGCTTCGAGGGCGAGCGCCGGCGGATCGTCTACGAGGAGGGGAACTTTCCCTCCGTCCGTTACCTGTACCAGGCGCAGGCCGACCGCGGGGCCGAGATCGTGGTCGTGCCGGAAAGGGAGTCCGTGGCCGGCGCGATCGACGAGCGGACACTGCTCGTCCCGGTTACGCACGTCCTGTTCAAGACCGGCGAGATCCAGGACGTCGAGGCGATCGTCGCCCGCGCGCACGAGGTCGGCGCCCACGTCGTCCTCGACGCGTACCAGTCCGTGGGGACTGTCCCTCTGGACGTGACGGAGCTGGACGTCGACTTCGCGGTCGGCGGCTCGGTCAAGTGGCTCTGCGGCGGTCCGGGAGCCGGCTGGTTGTACGTCCGGCCCGATCTGGCCGAACGGCTCGAGCCGGCGCTGACGGGCTGGCAGGCACATGCCCGTCCCTTCTCGTTCGAGCCGGAGATGGAATACGCGACCGGTGCGGCCCGCTTCCTGACCGGAACGCCCAACGTCCCCGCTCTCTACGCCGCCACGGCCGGCTACAACCTGATCGAGGAGATCGGCGTCCCGCGCATCCGTGAGCATTCGGTCCACCAGTCAGAGCTCCTCGTCGGGCTGCTCGACGAGGCGGGCTTCGATGTCACCAGCCCCCGCGACCGCACCCGACGCGGCGGCACCGTCACCGTGCGGACGCCGGAATTCGAGGCGGTCCACGGAGAGCTCGCCGAGCGCCAGGTCCTGTGCGACTTCCGCCCCGACTCGGGCCTACGCCTCGGCCCGCACTTCTTCACGACCGACGACGAGCTCCGCTTCGCCGTCGAGCAGATAACGGAGATCGTGGAGTCGGGCGCCTACGAGCGCCAGCCCGGCGCAACGGCGCGCTTCTAGGGCCAGACAACCCCCGCAACCCCGCGCGCCGCGGGCGCAACCCGCACCGTGCGCCGGAGTCGTAGCTCGGAATCGAGTGTCGTAACCGTTCCCCGAATCAGCGACGAGGTGACCACGTTGCCGCCGATCGTCGTGAGGTTGAACGAGCCATACGGCACCGATGCAATCCGGAGAATCCGGCCCTTGTGCGGGTCGACGAGCTCGATCCGGCTCGCGTATCCGCTCGTGAGATAGGCGGGGGTGCGCGAGAACTCGCCGAACACGACGTGCTGCGGCGGCGCACCCACCCGGACGGAGAAGCGGTATCTCAGCGTGCGCGAGTCGAAGACCCTCACCCGGCTGTCCTCGGACGATGTCACCCAGAGCCGGTCACCGTTCGGGCTGATCGCGACGTCGTGCGCCACGAACCCGGGGTCGAAGCGCTTGAGCAGGCGAGGGCGTCCCGGCCTCCTGACGTCCACGACCGCGATCGCCCGTGCATGCTCGCCGAGAGCGATCCAGAGCCTACGACCGTCGGGGGAGACGGTGAGGTGGTGCGCGCCGATCCCCACATACAGCCGCTTGGCGACGCGCTTCTGCGTCAGCGAGACGATGTCGAGCTGCCCTCGCGGGTCGTCCGTCACGTACGCCCACTTCCCCTGCGGCGCGAGCGCGGCAAGGTGGGGCGAGCCGAACCCCCGCAGCACCTCCGTCACCCTCAGCGAGCGTGCCCCGAGCAGCGAGACCGCCCCCGAGCCTGGGCTGACGACCACGATCACCTTCTGGTTCGCGACCACGTTCTGAGGGTCGTCCGGGAGCGCAACGCGCCGCAGCACCCGCCCATCCGGGAACGAGACGGCGATCAGCTGGTTCTCAGTCTCAGCCGTGACGAGGGCGATCGGGGTCCCGCCGGCCGGCCGGGCGACCGCCGCGCTCCCCGGAAGAACGAGGGCGACGGCGAGCAGCAGGAGCATCTTCCGCACGCCTCGCATACGGGCGCGCGGGTACGACAGGTCCCTACGGCTGCTGGGTCGTGCAGGACGGCGGGTCCGCGTTGCAGACCGTGATCGTCTCCGTGTGGATCGCGCGGTTCCCCGCCGTGTCCTCGGCGACCACCCGAACGGAGTACGCGCCGTCGGGCAGCTTGCGAGTGTCGAGCGGCTTCTGCGTCAGCCGGAACTCGAACCGGCCGGGGAGCGTGCGGAACTGCTGGTTGCCGAACCTCGGTTTGTTCTGGTACGTCCCCCGTGCGTACACCCGCCAGAACGCGCCGTTCGGCGGGACCGTGTACCTGAAGTCCGCGATCGTCTTCGGAAACACGATGAACTTTCCCGTCGAGCTGGCGAGCGACCAGTAGACGTAGGCCGGCGCGACGGGATAGCCGAACCACGATCCCGGGACGGGCAGTGCCGGGCTGTCGAAGATCTGCGCGGCCAGCTCAACCGTCCCGGTGGCGCCGCGGCTCTTCAGCTCGCGGCCGTTCGGACCGAGCAGCAGCACCGAGGCAACCTTCGGCTTCGTCGTGTCGCGATAGGGCTGGAGATGGCGCAGGCCGAGCGGATTGACGACGATGGAACGGTCGATCTCGCTGAAGTGAACGTGCCCGGCGACTCCGTCGACGTGGCCGAGCACGGTCTTGTAGGCGTTGACCCACTGGCCGTCGTAGACGACGGGCGTGATGTGCATGTACTTGAACACGCGCCCCTGCGACGACCTCACGATCACGGAGGCCATGTCGGCCACGTGCGCGACGCCGGAAACGACCGGGTAGACGGCCTGCCCGGGCGCGGCCGAGATGTCGAGGCCGTTGTGGAAGGAGAAGGCGCCCTCGCCGAAGAGCCCGTCCGGCTGGAACGCGCTCTGGAACACCGTGCGCGGGTCTCCGAAGTTGCCGCGAATGGGGTGAGCCTGGTTGAACGGCTTCAGCGGCCAGCCGTAAGCGAGCGCCGACGGCGCGGCCGCGAGGGCAGCGAGGAAGACGGCGACGGCGAGCAGCTTGCGGGCCACGAGGCGATCATTAAAGCCGCAGCTGCGGGTGACCTTCGCCGACAAGCTCGAGCAGCCGGCTCGCGTAACCGGGTGCGCTTGGCTCGTCCTCGTGCTTGAAGTACGCGAAAACGTCGATCCCTTGGGCGAGGAGCGGCCGGAGCCGCGCGGCCCATTTCTCGAGCGCCGCGTCGTCGTAGGGCGGCTCGCGCAGGCGCAGGTAGCGAAACCGGGCCGCTCCTTCGAGCGAGCCGACGCGTGCCGCGCCGGCGTCGTCGAGCATCCCCTCCACGCCGGCCCACGACTCGTGGCGGAACTCGAACGCGTACCGGAGGGCGGGGTCGAGCGAGTCGAGAACGAACCGCAGGAGCCCCTCGTCCCTCGTCCTGGTGGGCGGGAACTGGACGAGGACGGGCCCGAGACTCTCGCCGAGCGCGCGCACACGCTCGCAGAAGGTCCCGATCAGGTCGAGGCCGCCGAAGTGCGTGATCCGGCGGCTCATCTTGACCGCGAAGCGGAAGCCTGGCGGGACCGTGCCGGCCCACTTGGCCAGCTGCTCCTCGGAGGGAAGCCGGTAGAAGGTGTTGTTCAGCTCGACCGACGGAAGCCGCTCGGAATAGAGGCGAAGGAAGTCGCCCGGCCGGGAGCCCTCCGGGTAGAAGCCGCCCCTCCAGGAGGGGTACGAGAACCCGGAGGCTCCGACATACAGCCTCGCTAGACTCGCCCGCGTGGCCACGGTCCCCGAAGTGATACCGGACAACACCGTTCGCGTCCTGGATCACGGCTTCGTCCGCCTCGACGACTCGATGGCAACGGATCTCTCGGTCGTGAACGGCGCGAGGGTGAGCTTTGCCCGCCACAAGCAGGAGATGGACGACTCGGACGCCGGCCTGATCCGCTTCCTGATGCGCGAGAGACATGCGAGCCCCTTCGAGCACGCAGTCTTCCGCTTTCACGTGCGCTGCCCGATCTTTGTCGCGCGCGAATGGATGCGCCACCGTTGGTCGAGCTTCAACGAGTTCAGTCTTCGCTACGCGACGGCGACCGATGACTTCTATCTTCCTGCGACAGAGGACGTCCGCACCCAGGTGGGCAAGCCCGGCGCGTACTCGTTCGAGCCCGTCTCCCCGGAGGTCGCCGAGCAGACCCGCGAGGAACTGACGGCCGTCTACGAGCAGGCGTTCGCGACGTACGAGCGCCTCGTCGATTCAGGTGTCGCGCGCGAGATCGCGCGGTGTGCACTCCCTGTTGGGGCCTACACGGAGTTCTACTGGACGGTGAACGCGCGCTCGCTGATGAACTTCGTATCGCTTCGCAACGCCGAGATGGCCCAGCGCGAGATCCGGTACTACGCCGAGGTGGTCGAGACGTTCTTCGCCGAGAAGATGCCCGTCACGTACGAGGCCTTCGTCGCCAACGACCGCGTCGCGCCGTAGCTACGAGAAGTAGTGCGCGAGCAGGGTCGGCCCCTCGCGCTCGCCGGGCCCGTGCGCAACGACAATCCAGCCGTCGTACGCCTTGAAGTGGTACGGCGCGTTCAACCGCACGACCGTCTGGCCTTCGTGCACGCGGAAGGTCCCGCAAGAGGCCGCCGGTTTCTTTTTCCGGGTCAGGTAGAGCGTGTAGTAGCTCCCCTTCGGAAGCGGCTTCAGCCCCACGACCTGGAGTTCGAGCGGCCAGTTTCCGACCGAGTCGATGTGGCCTACCCGGATGAGCCCGACCGCGTGGGGGGCGGCCGCGGTGCCCGACATCGGAATCTTGAAATCGGTGTTGAACCCGGCGTGGCGGTTGCCGACGATGTAGCCGATCACGAGCGTCATCACCGCGAGCGCCGCAGCGAACGTCAGCACGCGTCCGCTCCGCCTCGGCAGGAGCGCGAAAGCGGCCGACGAGTCGCGGCGGTCGTCCTCGACCACGGGTGGGTGCTGGAGGGAGGGAGGAAGCTCCGGGAGCGGCCCCGCTGCGAGCACGAGGTCGTGGACGCGCTGGAGCTGCTCGAGCTCCGGGCCGGAGACGTCCTCTCCCACAAGGTCGCGCAGATCGGGTCGCCGCTCGTCGCTCACGAGAGATCCTCCTCGCCAAGCAGATCGGCCAGCCGTGAGAGCCCGCTCCGCGTGCGAGTTTTGACCGTCCCGAGCGGGATCCCGAGAAAGTCGGCGATCTGGCTCTGCGAGAGCTCGCCCCAGTAGGCGAGCTCGAGCACGGCGCGCTCGGTGTCCGGCAGCTCGACGAACGCACGATGCACCTGCCAGGCGATCCAGCCCGTCTCGGCGTGCTCTTCGGGGCCGGGCTCGGATGCGGGGCTGTCCGGGACTCGTGCCGCCGATCGAGCCTGGCTGCGGATCCGGTCGACGATCGCGTTGCGGGCGACGGCATAGAGCCAGGGCGCCCCCGGCCCGCGGTCGGGGCGGTAGCTCGAGGCGGAGCGCCAGATCGACGTGAACGTCTCCTGGACGGCGTCCTCGGCATGGCCGCGGTCGCGGAGCCTGCGGAGGGCGAGCCCGTAGACCGGCCTCGCGTACCGCTCGTAGAGAGCGTCGAACGCGTCGCGGTCACCGTCGCCGACCCGGCGGATCAGCTCGGCGTCGCTTGGCTCAGTCTCGGCCATGGGCATGGGGACGGGTACGCGGCGTCGCACCGGCACGAATGTCTTTACGGGAGGGCTCAGCACAAGCTCCATCGCTCATCTGTCTTACGTGAAAAGGCATGTTGTGGATTGGCCGATACTACGTTGCAGGCGGGGCGATCAGGGCGCCGTTATCCTCCGCGCCATGACAACGCTTGCGTTCAATCACGAGGAAATCGTCGCCCGAGACCTGAAGCCGAGCCTGTTCGAGCTCGACGGGATCTCGCGCGAGGCGGTCGAGGCTCACTACAAGCTCTACGAGGGGTACGTCGCGAAGCGGAACGAGATCCTCTCCAAGCTCGGCGGGGTCGATCTCTCCGCGGCCAACCAGGTGTATTCCGAGATCAGGGCGCTGAAGGTCGAGCTCAGCTTCGCGATCGGCGGGATCAAGAACCACGAGATCTACTTCGAGCATCTCGGCGGGGACGGCGGCGATCCCGACGGCCCGATCGGGACGCTCATCCGCCGCGACTTCGGCTCGGTGGACGCGTGGCGCGCCGACCTGAAGGCGAGCGGCATGGCCGGCCGCGGCTGGGCCTGGACGGCGTACGACTGGGACGAGCAGCGACTGTTCAACTACGTCGGCGACACGCAGAACACGTACCCGATCTGGAACGCGGCGCCGCTCGTCGCGCTCGACGTGTACGAGCACGCCTACTTCCTCGATTACCGGACCGACAGGGCGTCCTACATCGACGCCTTCTTCCACAACCTCGACTGGTCAGTGGTGAATGACTGGGTCCAGAAGTACGGCATCAACCCCTAGCACGCCCCTGGCCGGCGATCCCTCCCGGCCGGCGGAGCCGGCCTCCGGGATCGCCTGACGCCGCTGACGGCACGGTGCTCTCCGGGTCCGTATTGAAATACTGTCCCCTCCGGCACCGCACCGCCAGCGGCGCCCCAGAGACGCGCTAGGACGCCTGTTGAAGTCGACCGCCTGCATTCGAGTTCCAAAAGGCGCTGGCCCGTGAACACAGCCCTGTTCGCGCTGGCCGGCTATCTGGCCGGGAGCATGCCGTTCGGGTACTGGCTCATTCGGGTGCTCAAGGGCGTCGACATCCGGAAGGTCGGCAGCGGGAACATCGGCGCCTCGAACGTGTGGCGCACCTTCGGCCCGCCCTACGGTCTGGCCGCGGCCCTGCTCGACGTCCTCAAGGCCTTCGTGCCGGCGCTGCTTGCGACGATCTATGTCGGACATCTCGCCGGCGTGCTCGCAGGCGCGGCCGCCATGCTCGGCCACTGGCGCCCGCTCTTCCTCCGCTTTCAGCGGGGAGGGAAGATGGTCGCCACCTGCGGCGGTGCATTCCTCGGCGTAGCGCCGATCGTGGGCGGGATCGGCGCCGGCGTCTGGATTCTCGCCTTCCTGCTCGTCCGCTACGCCTCGATCGCCTCGATCCTCGCCGCTCTCTCACTCCCCATAACGGCCGTCCTGCTCGGCGAGCCGTGGCCGGTGCTGGCGTTCGCCTCGGTGGCGGCGGTCGGGATCGTGCTCCTGCATCGAGCGAACATCGCCCGCCTGCGGGCGGGGACCGAGAGCCGCTTCGCGTTCCGGCGCCGCACCGCCGCCGCCTGACAGGCGGCGGCCGTGACTAGGCCTAGCGCAGGCCGCGGACCTCGTAGGCGAGCACCGGCCGCCCGAACCCCTTCAGCTCGAGCTCCCCGACCGGCTCGGCCTCGACGGCCTCCTCGACGGCCGCGAACACGCGCTGTGCGATCAGCGTCTGTCCCGGCTCTGCCTCCGTGCTCAGCCGGGAGGCGAGGTTGGTGACCGGGCCGAGCGCGCCGTAGTCGTAGCGGCCCTCGAAGCCGATCCGGCCGAGGGTCGCGTAGCCGGCGGAGATCCCGATGCCGAGGCCGAGCTCCGTGCCGCGCTTGCGCCACTGTGAGGCGAGCTCCGCGAACCGCTCCTGGGCTGCGAGCGCGAGCCTGATCGCCTTCAGCTCGTGATCCTCGACCGGGAGCGGGTCGTTGAAGAAGACCATGAGCCCGTCCCCGGCAAAGTGCTCGAGCGTCCCCTCGTGACGCGGGATCAGCTCCCCGATCGCGCCGTGGTACTCGCGCAGGACCTCGAACAGCTCTTCGGGATCCGCAGTCTCCGTGAAGGCGGTGAAGCCGCGCAGGTCGCAGAACAAACAGGAGATGTGGGCCCGGTGGCCGCCGAGCAGCTTCTCCCCTTCATCGCTCGAGACCAGCTCGGCGACTTGCGGAGAGACGAAGCGGGACAGCTCGGTCCGCTGGCGCTCGACGGCGTCGATCAGGCGCGCGTTCGCGATCGCGATCGCGGCCTGGTCGGCGAAGGTCTTCATCAACTGGATGTGCTCCTCGGCGAAGGGCTCCGGCGCGATGCGGACCACGTTCATCGCACCGATCAGCTCGTCTTCGACGAGGATCGGGGCGCCGAGAAGAGCCCGGTACTCCGTGACCCCCCTCCCACCCCACGAGTACTCGGGGTCGGAACGCGTATCCGGAATGTGGACAACCTCCCGAGTGAGGGCGACTCGCCCGATGACCGAGGTGCGGTCGATCGTGTGGGGATGGTCCCGCTCGAAGGCGTACAGCTCGGGTTGGCCATAGTGCTGCGTCATAACCCGCAGGACATCGCCGTCGGCGAGATACAGCGCACCGTAGTCCCCGCGGCAGAGCCGCGTCGCCGCGTCGACGACGACGCCGAACACCGCGTCCAGTCCCTCCGAGCGGGCGACGGCCCGGAGAACGTCGCTGATCGCCTGCTGCTGCTCCAGCTGGCGCTCGACCGCGTCAATCAAGCGCGCGTTGGCGATCGCGATCGCCGCCTGGTCGGCGAACGTCTGGACGAGCTTGATGTCCTCGTCGGCAAAGGGCTCCGGGAGCTTGCGGATGATCGACATCGCGCCAATCAAGTCGTCCTCGATGAGGATCGGAACCCCGAGCCCTGCGCGAAGGCCGGTACGTGGCCCTGAATAAGCGTACTCGGGATCTGCCTGGACGTCGGGAATGTGAACGGGACTCCGGGTCAGCGCGGCGCGACCGACGAGCGTAGTCCGGTCTAGCGTGTGTGGGTGATGCTTGTCGTACTCCCACTGCGCGAAGCTGCCGCTGTGGGAGACGGCAAGAAAGAGATCTCCCTCCGCGAGGTGGAGCGAGCCGTACTCGCCGTCGCAGAGCTGCGTCGCCGCCTCGATTACCTCGTCCAATACCGGCTGCAGCCCTTCGGAACGGGCGACCGCGCGGAGCACGCCGCTGACCGCACGCTGCTGCTCGCGCAGACGTTCGACAATGGCGTCGTGGCTGTCTCTCGTGTCCATTGTCACGGCAGTCCGCGCACCTCATGGGCGACCACGGGGCGGCCGAAGCCCTTGAGCTCGACCTCCCCCACCGGCTCTGACTGGATGGACTCCTCGACGGCTGCGAACACGCGCTGGCTGATCAGGATCTGGCCCGGCTTTGCCTCATTGCTCAGGCGGGAGGCGAGGTTGGTGTCCGGGCCGAGCGCGCCGTAGTCGTAGCGGCCCTCGAAGCCGATCCGCCCGAGCGTCGCGTAGCCGGCCGAGATGCCAATCCCGAGCCCGAGCTCGATCCCGCGCCGGCGCCATTGCGAGGCGAGGGCTTCGAAGCGCTCCTGCGCCGCGAGCCCGAGCTTGATCGCCTTCAGCTCGTGCTGGTCCACCGGGAGCGGGTCGTTGAAGAACACCATCACGCCGTCGCCCGCGAAGTGCTCGAGCGTTCCCTCGTGCGCGGGAATCAGCTCGCCCAAGGCGGCGTGGTACTCGCCCAGGACTTCGAACAGCTCTTCGGGCGCCGCCGTCTCCGCGAAGGCAGTGAAGCCGCGCAGGTCGCAGAACAGGCAGGAGATGTAGGCGCGGTGCCCGGCCAGCATGCGTTCGCCCTCGTCGGAGGAGACGAGCTCAGCGACCTGGGGCGAGACGAAGCGGGAAAGCTCGGTGCGCTGGCGCTCGACCGCGTCCAGGAGACGCGCGTTCGCGATCGCGATTGCGGCCTGGTCGGCGAAAGTACGGAGGAGTTCGATCTGCTCGTCGGAGAACGGCACCGGAGCAGTCCGCACGATGTTGAAGACGCCGACAAGGTTCCCCTCGACCATGATGGGAGCGCCGAGCAGCGCGCGAATGCCCGCATCCGTCGCAGGACTCCAGGCAAATTCGGGGTCTTCGAGAATGTCCGGGATGTGAACGATGTCTCGCGAGAGCGCAACACGCCCGGTCACCGTTCTTCGGTCTGCAACGTGCGGGTGTTCTCGTTCGTACTCGTAGAGCTCTGGCGGGCCACCATGACCGACCCGAAGCCGAAGAACGTCCCCTTCGACTAGGTGGACCTCTCCGTACTCGGCGTCGCACAGCCGCGCAGCGGCTTCGACGACGGCGTGAAAGACGGCGTCGAGCCCTTCGGATCGGGCAACCGCCCCCAGGACGTCGCTGATCGCCCGCTGCTGCTCCAGCTGACGCTCGACCGCGTCGATCAGGCGCGCGTTCGCGATCGCGATCGCGGCCTGGTCGGCAAACGTACTGACCAGGTCAATCTGCTGCTCGGGGAACGGCCCCGGGGTCTGCCGAGTGATTCCGATGATGCCGATCAGCTCCTCCTCGTGCAGGATCGGAACGTGGAGCCCCGCGCGGTAGGGCCGTGGCCCCGCATACGTGTACTCGGGATCGTCATCGATGTCCGGAATGTGTACGGGCGCCCGATCAAGCGCGGCCCGGCCGGCCATCGACGTCCGATCGATCGGATGTGGGTGCTCTTTGTCGTACCCGAACGTCTCGTCCAGTCCATGATTGGCGAAGGCATACAGCCGGCCCTCCCTCACGAGCCAAAGCCTTCCGTTCTCGACGCCGCTCAGCACGGTGACCGACTCGACGATCTCGTCCAGGACCGGTTGCAGGCCTTCGGCCCGCGCAACCGCCCTGAGAACACGGCTCAGCGCGCGCTGTTGTTCGCGCGCGTCCTCCAGCTTGCGCGCGAGCTCGGCAGCATCGACGACTACTTCAGCCACTCCCTCAGCTCGGTGTGCCGGGTCAGCCGGGCGCCGCGCTCGAGCTCGGCGCGCACCTCCCCCACTGTCCCGAAGCGCTCGGCGACGACGTCGTGGTTGTGGATCGTCTCCATGTTCCGCTGCCGCGAGTGCAGGAAATCGCCGTCGGCGAGCTCCGGGTACGCGTCGAGGACGCCCTTGAGCGCGAACCGGACCGAGTCCTCGACGAAGCGCGGCTGTAGATGGGCGTGCTCGACCACGAACAGCTCGTCCGGCCGCTTCAGGAGCTCGTAGATCGGCGAGCTCATCGACCGCTCGACGATCTCGGCCAGCCGCTCGGCGTTCAGCTTCTGCTCGGTGCCGACAAGCAGCATCCCCTTCCCGCGCTGGTTATGGGTCGCGAGCGGGACGAGCTCGAAGATCCGCTCCGCGTCCGCCTCGTCGAAGCCGGCCTCGAGCAGACGCTCGCGGGCGCTCCCGCGGACGAGCCCCTGCGCGCAGGGACAGGCGTTGATCCCCGTCGCCTCGACGCCGACGAGGCGCCGGACGCCGGCCTCCGAGGCCGCCCCCACACCGATAATCGAGATCAGCTCCTGGGTCGGAAGCTTCGTCACGGGGGTCTCGCGCTCGACCGGGTACGAGGCGACGATCTTGACCTCGGCCCGGAGCGCCTCTTGGCGCGCGAGCACGTGGCGGGCGATGTGATCCGCTAGCTCCTCGACAAGGAACGCCTCTCCGATCACGACCTCGTCGATCGCCTCACCGAACAGCTCGGGGAAGCGCGACATGTGGACCCCCTTCAACGCCGGATCGAGGTCGACGGTGCAGTCGATCTCCGCGGAGACCAGCTTCTCCGCGCCGGCGTAGCTGAGCCGGATCGCCTTGTGGACGGCAGTCACGCCCACGCGCGAGAGCCCGATCCGCACCTCGGACGGAGACGCCTGAAGGTCGTGGTCGAGCAAACGGCGAAGGTCGGTCATGGAGCGAAGACTATTCTCAGGGACTCCGGTGGCCGCCGACCAGACCTTTTCCCGGCTCGTCTCGCTCGCGTGTCACGACCTGCGCACGCCGCTTGCAACGGTGCACGGCTTCGCGCGTACGCTCGACCGGCTCGAGCCGTTGCAGGAGCGAACCCGGCGTTACATCGGCTTGATCGCGGCCGCCTCGGCGGAGATGGCGGATCTGCTCGACCGCCTGTCCCTCGTCGCGCAGATCGAGGGCGGTCGCTACGAGCCGAACCTGCAGAGCGTCGACTCACTCGACCTCGCACGCGCCGCCGCGATGCAGGTGGAGGCCGGGAGCGCCGACGTCGACGGCGAAGGTGCCGCGGTCGTGGTCGACAGGGATTGGACGGAGCGCTCGCTGGCCGCCTATGCCGAGTGCGCGATCAGGCACGGGGACTCAGACCGCCTCTCGATCGCGGTCGCGGGCGCCGAGGTCCGGTTCTCGCCGGTCACGCCGGCCTCGGGGCCGATCCTGCTCGGGGAGGAGCTCCGCGATCTCGGAGCGGCCGTCGCCGGTCGTGTGATCGAGGCAATCGGCGGCTCGGTCGAGCTCGACGGCGGAGCACTGGTGGTGGGGTTGCCGGCTACTTGAGGAGACGCGAAAGCCGCCGGTCCTTGAGCTGGCGGCCACCGGTCTGGCAGTGTGGGCAGTAGTAGATCGTGTGCTCCTCGAAATCCACGCGCGCGATCGGGGCGCCGCAGACGTAGCAGGGCTCCCCGAGATGATCGTGGACCCGGTACGTGCGCTTGTCGTTCTTCCCGCGCTCTCGTAGCTCGAGACCGCGGGCGAGCTCCTCGTGGATCGCCTGCGCGAGCCGCTCCATCTCGTCCTCGTCCAGCTGCGTCGAGAACGCGTACGGCGAGAGACGCGCGGCGTGCAGGATCTCGTTTGCCCAGCCGCGCCCGATCCCGGCGATCGCCCGCTGGTCGCGCAGCAGCGAATGGAGCCTGCGCGAGTCCGAGCGGCAGATCTCCGCCAGCCGCTCGGAGTCGACCTCGAAGGCGTCGGGCCCGAGATGGGCGAGCTCGGCCTCTGCCTGCTCGGGCGTCAGCAGCCAGACGCCGGCCCGCTTCTTCGAGCCGGCCTCCGTCAGGACGAGCTGGGCGCCGTCCTGGAAGAGCAGCCGGAACGCGGGGCTCTTCGGGCCGGCCTCGCCCGGGCGCAGGTAGCGGAGCCGTCCCCTTGTCATCAGGTGCACGAGCACGACAAGCCGGCCGTCCTCGGTCGGGAACAGGAGCCGCTTCCCGCGCCGCTCGGCCCCGGAGAGGCGCTTGCCCTCGAGCTCCCGCAGCGGGGGATCGAAGGTCTTCAGGGTCGCAATGTGAGCGGGCCCGGCACGCGCGATCGGGAACATGCGCACGGGACCGTCCAGCTCAAGCCTCAACGCCTCCATTTCGGGCAACTCCGGCATGGTGGGGAAGGTAGCCGCTAGCGCGGAGCCGACTAGGCTCCGCGCATGGTGGGCGGGCCGATCAATGTGGCAGTCCTCCGCGGCGGCATCGCCGAGGCCGTCCATCGAGTCCACGCGGTCGCGGTCAAGGACGGCGAGCGGGTCGGCGCGGCGGGCGATCCGGGCCTCGTCTCCTTCCTCCGCTCCTCGGCCAAGCCGTTCCAGGCGCTCGAGCTCGCACGCGCCCGCGACGACCTCGACGAGCGCGACCTCGCGATCGCATCCGCCTCGCACCGGGCCCAGCCCAAGCAGATCGAGGCGGTCCGAGCCCTGCTCGCAAAGGGAGGTGCGAAGGAGGACGATCTCGAGTGCGGCTCGCAGGAGGGCCGGCCGCCGGGGCGTGTCTACCACAATTGCTCCGGCAAGCACGCAGGGATGCTGGCCGCGTGCCGCGCCCGCGGCTGGCGGACGGAGGGCTATCGCCTCCCCGGCCATCGGATGCAGCGGACAAACCAGGCCGACGTGGCGGCGGCGGCCGGCGTCGACGAGGAGCGACTGCGGACGGCGACGGACGGCTGCGGCGTCGTCACCTGGGCCCTCCCGCTGGAGCGGATGGCGTTCATGTTCTCCCGGCTCGAAGCCTCCGAAGAGGGGAGCCGGATCGCGGCGGCGATGTGCGCCCGGCCCGAGCTGATCGCCGGTGAAGGCGCGACCGACACGGAGCTGATGCGCGCACTCGACGGCTTCGCGGCGAAGGGCGGCGCCGAGGGCCTGATCTGCGTGGCGGGCCCCGACGGGCTCGGAATCGCACTCAAGGCCGAGGACGGTGCCTACCGCGCGCTCCGGCCGGCCCTCGCCTCCTTCCTCGGCCCGCTCGGCTTCGCGCTTCCGGACTTCGAGCGTGTCCCGGTTGACAACAGCCGCGGCGAGATCGTGGGAGAGCTTGTGACTATCTAGTACCAATCGCCAGAAAAAATCCCTTTTCTTTTCGCAAATTCCTGTATAAGATTCGGCCCCTTTCAAGGGCCCTGCACCGAATGCTGACAGTCGACATCTCCCTGCCGGACGTCGAGGAGCTCCAGAAGCTCGTCCTCGACGGCCAGGAGAAGGGATTCCTCACCTACGACGAGATCGCGGCGGGGCTTGAGGACGTCGACCTCTCGAAGGAGCAGATCGACGACTTCTACACGTATCTGATCGATCACTCGATCGAGCTCATGGAGGGCGAGCATCACAAGCACCTGCCCCACGAGCAACCGGCGCTGGCAGCCGAGGAGAAGGGGCCGAAGCTCGATCTGAGCGTCGAGCCGTCGCTCGACTCGCTCCGGCTCTACCTGCGTGAGATCGGGAAGGTCGACCTGCTGACCGCCGACCAGGAAGTGACGCTGGCGAAGCGGATCGAACGCGGCGACATGGGCGCGAAGACCGAGATGATCGAGGCCAACCTGCGGCTCGTGGTCTCGATTGCCAAGAGCTATCTCGGACGCGGGCTCTCCTTCCTCGACCTGATCCAGGAAGGCTCGCTCGGCCTCATCCGCGCGGTCGAGAAGTTCGACTACCGCAAGGGGTACAAGTTCTCGACCTACGCAACCTGGTGGATCCGCCAGGCGGTGACGCGGGCGATCGCGGACAAGGCGCGCACGATCCGCATCCCCGTCCACATGGTCGAGAAGCTGAACAAGGTCGTCCACATCGAGCGGCAGCTCGTCCAGCGGCTCGGCCGCGAACCGCGCCCGGATGAGATCGGCGCGGAGCTCGAGATCTCGACCGAGGAGGTGCGCGAGATCCTGCGCATGTCCCAGCTCCCGGTCTCGCTCGAGAAGCCGATCGGCGAAGAGGAGTCCGAGCTCGGGGACTTCGTCCCGGACGACCAGGCCGAGTCTCCGTTCGACACGGCAACCCTCTCGCTTCGCCGCGAGGACGTCCAGCGCGCGCTCGACTCACTGCCCGATCGCGAGCGGCTGGTGATCGAGCTCCGGTTCGGCCTGAGCGGCGAGCAGCCGTACACGCTCGAGGAGGTCGGCCAGGCCTTCGGCGTCACGCGCGAGCGGATCCGGCAGATCGAGAACAACACGCTCAAGAAACTCGAGACGCTGCCGGAGGCCCAGGGCCTCCGCGACTCCGCCTAGTTCTCCGGCGAAAATCTTGCGACCGCTGCGCGGCCGCTCCAATTTTCGCCGGCGGAAAGACCCCCTCTCTGAGATCCAATGTGTGTGAGCGAAGGCGAGCAAAGCCCGCCTTCGCGTCCGGGCGTGCTACCTCTAGGCGGGTTCGACCAGGTCCTGCTCGTCCGCCCGCTCGTACGGGACGAACAGTCGGCAGTGCGGGCACTTGAACCCCTCATAGCGGGGCGCGGAGCCCGGGATCAGCTCGGCCTGGAAGCTCTTGCCGCAATGCGGGCAGGTCACCTCGAAGGTCTCCTCGGAAGCGGGGGCCTCGGCCACTGAGGCCAACGTAGCAGCTACCCCGGCGCGCGCCGCGCGAGGGCGTCGGCGACCTTCGCGCGCGCCTCGTCGAGCTGGAACTGGATCAACCGTTCGTCGTCGACGATGAGGACTCGTGCCATGGCTCTCGTGTGAACACCACGGACAGCACGCCTACTGCTCGTAGTGCTCGACCGTCTCCTCGTCACGTGTGCGCGCGGCGTTGGGGTCCTCGCCGTACTGCCGGAGCGCCCGTCGCTGCCGCAGCAGGTCCCAGCACTGGTCGAGGTTCACCTTGAGTCGCTCCAGCCGGCGACGTTCATCCGCGGTCGCCTCACCGCTTCCTTCGGCTTCCCAGAGCCGGTGCTCCTCTGCCACCAGCTCCTCGATCCGGGCATGAATCTGCTCGTCGTCCACCCCGGCGACCCTAGCACGGGAGGAGTGGCACTCTTCTGCGCGTGAGCTCTCAGCCCGGCGTCGTCCACAACCCCGCGGCAAACCGGTACGAGCTCCGGCTGGGGAGCGAGCTCGTCGGCGTCCTCGACTACCTCGACCGGGACGGCTCGCGCGTGCTCGTCCACACAGAGATCGAGGAAGCAAGGCGCGAGCACGGCTACGGGACGGCGCTCGTGGCCGGCGCGGTCGAGGACGTCCGCGAGTCCGGCCTTCGCGTGGTTCCGCTCTGCCCGTTCGTCCAGGACTACCTGGCGCGCGGCGAGGAGCGGTGAGCGCTTGCGAGTCGCCCTGATTCAGATCAGCACGGAAACGACGTCGCCTTCCGCAGGGTCGTCGAGGACATCGAGCGGATCGGAGTCGACCGGATCGTCTGTCTCGGGGACGTCGCCCAGGGCGGGTCGCAGCCCGCGGAGCGCTCGACCGGCTGACCGCGCTCGGTTGCGAGACGGTGATGGGCAACGCCGACGCCTTCGTGCTCACCGGCGAGTTCTTCGGCGAGCCGGGCACGCCCAGGCACCTGGAGGTGCGCGAGTGGACGCTGGCGCAGCTCGGCGAGGGCCACCTCGACCAGCTGCGCTAGCCCTCGATCTCGGCGACGTCCTCGTCGGTGAGCTCGAGCGAGGCCGCCTCGACGATCCCGTCCACCTGGTCCGGCCGGCGGAAACCCACGATCGCTCCGTCGACGGCAGGATTGCGGAGCGTCCACGCGACCGCGACCGCTCCGGGCGTGGTGCCGTGCTTGTCGGCGACCGCCCGCAATCGCTCGGTGATCGCAAGATGCTCGGACAGCAGGGGCTCCCGGAAGCGCGAGTCGCGCTTGCGCCAATCGTCTTCGGGCAGGTTCTCGATCCGCTCTCGGCTCATCCTTCCGGTCAGCAGCCCCGAGCCCATCGGCGAGTACACGATCACGCCCATCCCCTCACGCTCGGCGAACGGCAGGATCTCGTCCTCGACGCCGCGCGCGATCAGCGAGTAGTTCGGCTGCAGCGTCTCGACCGGTGCGATCGCCTGCGCGCGCCGCAGCTGCTCGACGCTGAAGTTGGAGACCCCGATGTGGCGGGCGAGGCCTTCCTCCTTCAGCTCGACCAGCGTCGACCAGCCCTCCTCGATCTCCTCGTCGGGAATCGGCCAGTGGATCTGGTAGAGGTCGATCGCGTCGACGCCGAGACGGGCAAGGCTTGCTTCCGCCTCGCGGCGAAGCGAGTCGCGCTCCAGGCTCTGCAGGGTCGTCCGCCCCGGGCCCTCGGGCTGTCCACCCTTCGTGAACACGAGCGGACGCTCGTCCAGGCCCTCGAGCGCCCGGCCCACGACTTCCTCCGAGTGACCGAAGCCGTACTGCGCGGCCGTGTCGATCCAGTTGACGCCGCGCTCGAGCGCGTGGTGGATGGCCGCGATCGAGTCATCGTCCGCCTGCGCCCCCCAACCCCAGTCGTAGGCGGCACCGCCGATCGCCCAGGCGCCGAAGCCGACTCGGGTGATCTCGAG
>DASWEE010000107.1:0-5870 GCA_036394915.1 Gaiellaceae bacterium
CGCTCTCCGGACGCGGTACGCAGAGATGTTGATGACGAAGGCTGAGGAGCAGGACCAGATGGACGACAACTTGCTCAACCGGATCGAAGCTCTGCTCGGCTACGGGGAGGAGCCCACAACGACAACGAGTTCAGACTGAACGAAGGGCGAGGTAGCAGCCTCGCCCTTCAACTTGGAGCGGTCCCCCTAGCTGGTGCTAGGGCTTCGGGTTAGACCGAAAGATGCCATGCGACATGCGGTTCGATTCCGCACCGCTCCGCTCGAAGAGTAGCCGACTCGTCAAGAACGTACTATCGGGCGCCGGAAAAGCGGCCCTACGCCTTCTTCCGGCCGTTCTTCTTCATGAGAGCGTCGAACTCTTCCCAACCCAGTTCGTAGCCGCCCTTTTGGGCGTATCGGGGGAACCAGTCAATCGCCCCCTTGCTGATCTTGACGCGCCCGAACGCCTTGTCGTCAGACGTAACGTAGAACTCCACGTCCTTTCCGGCAATCTCGATTTCGTGTTCGATCTTCAACCCAACTCCGTGCTTTGGCATCTGGCCTCCCTTTTCGGCAGCCAGAATAGTATACGTGTTGTCAAGGGATACTTCCCACCATTGGTTCCCCTTTGAATGGAGGAGCGTCCGGCTAGGCCGGACGCTCCGGTCTCCTCGGCCTCGTCGCTATGAGGCCTTGAACTTGCCCTTCATCTGCGTCGGGTGCGCGTCGCAGCGGAAGCGGTAGGTCTTGCCCTTCTTGAACGTGACCTTCCACTGGGACTTGCCCGTGCCGCCGATGCTCGTCTTCTTGTTCACACCCGGGCCCCTCAGGTGGAAATTGTGGGCGGGTGACTTGTCGGTCACGACGACCGTGTACTTCCCGGCCTTGACCTTCTTCGGGCTGATCGAGATCTTGAAGCCCGGCCCGACGCTGCCGCTCAGCTTCTTGCCCTTTGCGGGCGGAGGAGGCGGCGGAGGCGGGGGCGGGGTGCCGGCGGTGAAGGCACCGTGCATCATCGTCGGGTGCGCGTCGCACTGGAAGATGTACTTGCCGTCGGTGAACGTGACCGTCCACGTGCCCGTCACAATCGTCGGGACGGGAGTCGCCTCCTCGACGCCGGGGCCGCTGATGTGGAAGTTGTGCTCTTCCGACTGGTCGTTGTAGTCGATCGAGTAGGTGCCCGGGTCGAGGTGCGTGACGATGTTGCCGCCCGAGTCCTTGAGCGAGATCGTGAAGCCGGGCCCCACGCTTGCGAACAGCTTCGGATTGTCGGCCGCGGAGCCCGCGGGCAGGAAGACGACGGCCGCAGCCGTGACGAAGACCACGACGGCAAGCGGAAGCAGCAGACGTCGAAGCACTAGTGACCCCTCTCTCGTGTGGTTTCCGTGTGCACGGAAAGACATACGCAGTTTAGTCCCGGTCGGTTTTGATCTTTTAGACTCGGCCTGTGCGTCTCGGCAAGGACAAGAAGGTCGAGCTGATCCGGCACGTTCCGCTCTTCTCCCACTGCTCGAAGAAGGAGCTTGCGGAGGTGGCGTCGCTCGCGGACGAGGTCGATCTGCCGCCGGGCAAGGAGATCATCCGCCAGGGAGAGCGCGGGCGGGAGTTCTTCGTCCTGCTGGAAGGAAGCGCGGACGTGATCCGGGACGGCCGCAAGATCGCGACGTTGTCGGATGGTGATTTCGCGGGAGAGATGGCGCTCGTCTCGCGGCAGCCGCGGAACGCGACCGTCAAGACCACGACTCCCGTGCGGTCGCTCGTAGTCACCGACCAGGCGTTCCGGAGCCTGATGAAGCGCTCGGACGAGATTCACCTCAAGGTGCTCGAGGCACTCGCCGAGCGGATCGAGCCCACCGGGGTCTAGCCGCTCCTGAGCTCGGCCCCGAAGCGCTCGGCGAGGGCGGTGGCGATCCGCTCCCGCAACAGAGCTGCATCCGCGTCCGAGAGCGTCCGCTCCGGGGACTGGAACGAGACGGCGAGCGCGATCGACTTCTTTCCCTCCCCCACCTGCGGCCCGCGGTAGACGTCGAAGACACGCAGCTCGCGAAGCTCCGGGCCCGCGGCCTCGCGCGCCGCGTCCATGAGGTCGCCGGCCGACACGTTCTCGGGGACGATGAAGGCGAGGTCCTGGTGGACGGCCGGGTACGTGACCACGTCCTCGTAAGCGATCCGCTCCGGAACGTCCCCGAAGAGCACGCCGAGATCGAGCTCGAACGCGCTCCACATCCCCTCGAGCAGCGCCGGATGCAGCTCGCCGAGCCAGCCCGCCTCGATCACCGCGGCGCGTCCGGGGTGGAGGAAGTCCTCCTGCGTGCGGGTGAAACGGGGCTCGACGTGGAGAGTGGCGCACAGGCTCTCGACGACGCCCTTGATGCGCGAGAAGTCGCCTTGCGCGATCGCCCCCAAGTGCCAGGGCTCCTCGGGTCCGGGCAGGTAGACGCGCGCGATCTCGAAGAGCGCGATGTTCTCGTTCCCGGCGTCGACGTTGTGGCGGGCCGCCTCGACGAGGCTCGGGCCGAGTCGGGTCCGTAGCTCGGCCAGGTCGGCCGTGAGCGGAGCGGGCAGGCGGAACGCATCCGGCGCGGACCTTTCGGGGACGAGGCTCGGCGTGTACACCTCGGAGAAGCCCGAGCCGATCAGGACGTCCTCGACGAGCCGGCGCAGACGCTGCTCGGTGGTCAGGGCACCGAACATCTCCCGGCGGGACGGAAGCGTGTACGGAACGCGATCGAGCACGGAGCGCGCGACCTCCTCGACCAGGTCGATCTCGCGCGTGACGTCACGGGCCCGCCAGGTCGGGACCGCGACCTGCCAGTCGTCCCCGACCTCGAACCCGAGCCGCTCGAGCGTCCCTCGTTGCTCCTGCGGCCGCACTTCGAGACCGTTCAGGGCATCCGCGCGCTCGGGCCGTAGGCGAACGACCGGTCGCGACGGAAGCTCGTCGTGCATGTCCGTCTCCCCCGTCCAGCGCGCGCCCGCATGCTCGACCAGAAGTTCGGTCGCGTAGACGGCGGCGGGTCCGGCGAGATGCGGATCGACACCTTTCTCCCAACGGCTCGAGGCCTCGCTGCGCAGCCCGAGCCGTTCGGAGGTCTTGAGGATGCCGAAGGGCTCGAAGTTGGCCGACTCGAGCAACACGTCGGTCGTCGCCTCCTCGACCTCGCTGTTGGCCGACCCCATCACGCCGGCGATCGCGACCGCCTCCTCGGCATCCGCGATCACGAGATCCCACGGATCGAGCTCTCGTACCAAGCCATCGAGCGTGCGGATCTCTTCGCCTTTGCCAGCCCGGCGGACGACGATCCTCCGCTCTCTTAGCTTGCTCTGGTCGAAGGCGTGCAGCGGGTTTCCGAGTGCGAGCATGACGTAGTTCGTGATGTCGACCACGTTCGAGATCGGCCTCATTCCAGCTGCCGTCAGTCGCCCCTTCAGCCATACAGGCGACGGAGCAACGTGCACGTCCCTGAATGTCCGGCCGACGTAGCGCGGACACCGTTCCAGGTCCTCGATCCGAACGTCCACGGGCTCGTCCCCACGCACAGGATCGCTACCGGGTGGTGGCGCGAGCTCGAGCTCCCACATCGCGGCCACTTCGCGCGCGAGCCCGTAGACCGAGAGCAGATCGGGCCGGTTCGGCGTCGTCTCGAGCTCGAGCACGACATCGTGGAGCGGGAGCACGTCCGCCAAGGGCGTGCCGGGCTCCCCGCCCTCGAGGACGAGGATGCCCGTGTGGTCGGAGCCGAGCTCGAGCTCACGCTCGGACAGGATCATTCCCTCCGAGACCTCGCCGCGGAGCTTCGCCCGCTCGAGCTTCTGGCCACCGGGCAGCACAGCGCCGGGGAGTGCGACGGCGACTGTCGCGCCCGTCCCGAAGTTCCACGCCCCGCAGACGATCTGTCGCGGCTCCCCCTCCCCGACGTCCACCCGGCAGAGCTGCAAGCGGTCGGCATTCGGATGCTTGCCGGCCTCGAGGACTCGGCCTACGCGATAAAGGTCGAGGTTCCCATCGGTCTCGGGAACACCGCGCGCGATCACCTGTCCGACCTGAGTCGTCGAGATCGTCAGCCTCTCGACAAGCTCGCCGAGAGGCATCTCGAGCGGGACGTAGTCTCGGAGCCACGAGAGTGGGACCAGCATCAGAACTGCCTCGTAACGCGCAGGTCTCCGCTCCAGAGCTCGCGGATGTCGGGAACGTTGTGGCGGATCTGGGCGATCCGCTCCAGCCCCCAGCCGAAGGCGAACCCCGACACTTGCTCGGGGCCGTAGCCCACGAACTCGAGCACGTTCGGGTCGACCATGCCGGCGCCGCCGACCTCGATCCAACCTTCGTACTTGCAGACCCGGCAGCCGCGCTTGTCGCAGACGAAGCAGGACACGTCGGCCTCCACCGAGGGCTCCGTGAACGGAAAGAAGCTCGTGCGAATCCGAGCCTCGACGTCCTCGCCGAACAGCCGCCGAAGCAGGAGGCGGAGCGTCCCCTTCAGGTCAGCGAGCGTAATTCCGCGATCGACCGCGAGGCCCTCGACTTGGTGGAAGATCGGGTAGTGCGTCGGGTCGATCGTGTCGCGCCGATAGACGCGGCCGAGCGAGACCATGTAGACGGGCGGGTCGCGCTTCTCCATTGCGTGGATCTGGGCCGGCGAAGTCTCGGTGCGGAGGACGAGCTTGTCGCTCAGGTACAGGGTGTGGAGCGGCGAGCGCGTCACATGCGTGGGCGGCATATTGAGCGCGTCGAACAGGTAGCGCGGCGTCTCGATCTCGCGCCCGTCGACGACTTCGTAGCCGAGCCCAAGGAAAATGTCCTCGACCTCGCGGCGGATCTGAGTGATGAGGTGAAGGTGGCCGCGAGAGACGGGCGTTCCGGGAAGCGTGACGTCGACGGCGCCTTCCGCCAGCCTGCGGTCTAGCTCGACGCGCTCGAGCGCGGTTCGCCGCTGCTCGACGGCCTGCTCGAGTCGCTCGCGGACGGCATTCAGGCTCATGCCCGTCTCCCGGTCGCGGACGTCGCGGAGCGCCTGCTTGAGCTCGCTCTTCCTGCCCAGGTAACGGATGCGCGCGGCATCCAGCTCGTCGAGCGTCTCGGCGGACGAAATCGCGCTCAAAGCCTCGGTCTCGAGCGCCTTCGCGTGCACAGCGGCGACTGTAACGGATGGTCGTTTCTTCATCATTCCCCCTTTGCAGAGACAGGCCTTCGAATGGCTCAGGCCCCGGCCCGCATCGGAAGAGGAACGGCGGCTGCGCGCGTCAGCGCCGGCCCCCGGCCGAGAGCCGGGGCCCGGTAAAGAGGAACGACTGACGCGAAACGCTCACGCTTACACGATAGCGGTCGGCGGCCGCGGCAACAATGGCGCCGTGGAGGGCACTGCGTACGACGCGATCGCGCGCCTGTACGACCCCTGGAGCCGGAGCGTCACGGAAGACATCCCGTTCTACGTCGAGGAAGCGCGGCGCGCCGAGGGCCCGGTGGTCGAGCTCGGCGTCGGCACCGGGCGGATCGCGGTGCCGATCGCCGCGGCCGGCATCAATGTGATCGGGGTCGACTCGTCCCCGGGCATGCTCGAGGTCTGCCGCGAGCGCGCGGCGGCCGCGGGCGTCGAGAGCCGGATCGACCTGCGCGCAGGCGACCTGGCCGATCCGCCGGTCGACGGGCCGGTGCCGCTCGTGATCTGTCCCTTCCGCTCCTACCTCCACCTGCAGAACGACCGCGAGCGCCGCCGCGCGCTCGGAGCCGTGCGCCGGCTCCTGCCCGCGGACGGCCGGTTCGTCTTCGACGTCTTCGCGCCGGCCGACGACGACATCGCCGAGACCAACGGGCGCTGGCTCGAGCGCGAGCCCGGCATCTTCGAGCGAGCGGACTGGGACACGGCGGCCCGCACGCTCACGCTCTCCGT
>DASWEE010000108.1:0-5995 GCA_036394915.1 Gaiellaceae bacterium
AGGTCGAGACGGAGGAGATCCGAGTAGACCCCGTTCGGCGCCGTCCCGTTGTACGTCAGCAGCAGGTCGCGGAGGTCGGTCCGGCCGGTCGTGGCCGCGGGAACCCCGTAGACGAGCTGTAGTGCGAGCGCCAGCCGCGGATTCAGGAAGTAGTCCAGGAAGTAGTTCTCCTGGAGCCCGCCGAAGGGATTCCCCTGGTCGGCGACCGTGTTCCACAGGTCCTTGTCCGGCGTGCCGATGATCGCCTCGTTCACGAGCGGGTTCGCCAGCCGCTGAACCTGCTGGACGCCCGACCCGAGCGGCTTGCCCTTGACCGTGAAGGACGGGCGGTAGGTGCTGGCGACGGCGCCCAGCTTCGGCGTCGTCGTCGTATCCGCGTCCTTCCCGTCGGCGGTCAGCATCGACGCCGGAACCTCGAGTGCGATCTCCTGCACGTTGAAACCGGAGAGCATGTCGACGCCGAACGCGTTCGCGTCGTCGTTTGCATCCTCGGCGTTCGACTCGATCGGGAGCGGTGTTCGACCGAGGTTGAGCGTGTCGAACAGGCCGCCGAGGTCGATGTAGAAGGGATCGTCCCTCTGGCCTGCGAACACGCGCACGTCGTTGGCGATGCTGTACACGCCCTGCGCCGCGAGCGCCGGGTAATCCGGCATCGTGCGCGGGCCGACGTTCGACGGAACGGCGATCAGGCCGGAGCCGAGCTGCGTCCGGAAGAACCCCTTGATCATCGTGACCGAGTACTTCTGGCGCAGGCCGAGCCCCTCCGAGCCGGGCCCGTCGAGGGCCGTGACCGGCGGGAGCGCCACCTGCGACAGCGGGAGACCGGCGGCCTTCACGATGCCGCGGTACTCGGGCGGGGTGAACTTGACCTCGAAGACGACGTCGTTCGGGCGGCCGTCCTGGTTGTTGTCGATCCGGAACCGGTACGTGACGTTCGGATCGAAGTTGTAGTAGTTGGGCGCGGAGCTGGGCTCCTCACCCGGATTCGTGTCCATGATCAGGACGACGTTGCCCTCGTGCCCGGTCTCGTAGCTTCGGAACATGAAGAAGTCCGAGATGTCTGCCGGGGCATCGAGGGAGATCAGCGGCGCTTCCCGGTGACTCGCAGCGAGCGCTGTGCCGACCGAGCCGCGCGCGAGCACGAGCACCAGGGCACAGGAGGCCGCGACTAGAAGCGCAACGAGCGGCAACTTCCTTTGCATCGGTTCTCCTCTCTCAACTGGGGACTGCAACGGTGCTGGTTCGCCCCTCCCCGCCGATCGGTTCGACGGACGAACCGATGCGGTCCCGCGGTCGAACCACGGCTGCGATGAGGCGCCACCTGCGGTGTTAGCGTTGACCTCCCGCGAGAGCGGGGCACGGCCGATGCGCACGAATCTCGCCCATCTGTCCGACGAGGCGCTCGTCGCCCTGCTGGAGCGCGGCGAGGAGGTTGCGCTCGGCGAGCTGTACGACCGCTACGGCCGGATTGCCTATGGGCTCGCGCGGCGCATGCTGCGGAACGACACCCTCGCCGAGGATGCCGTTCAGGAGGCCTTCCTGACCGTCTGGCGCACCGCAGCACGGTTCGTGCCCGAGCGGGCGAAGGCGAGCACCTGGCTGCTGACGATCGTGCACCGGCGCGCGGTCGATCTCGTCCGGAGAGAGGAGCGCCGGCGGACGGAACCGCTCGGCACCGGCGCCGACGCGGTCGCGCCCGAGAGCTCGGCGGAGGACGTCGCCTGGCTGCGATTCCAGCGAGAGCGCGTTCAGGACGCTCTCCGACGCCTTCCGGACGACCAGCGGGAGGCGATCGAGCTCGCCTACTACGGCGGGTTCACGCAGTCCGAGCTCGCAGACCGCCTCGGACAGCCCCTGGGTACGATCAAGAGCAGGATGTTCACCGGCCTACGCCGGTTACGGGAGATTCTCGTGGAAGTCGAACCCGAGGAAGAGACATGGAGCCCAAGGGAATTCACGAGCTGACGGCCGCCTACGCCCTCGAAGCCCTCGATGAGCACGAGTCGGAGGAGTTCGAGGAGCATCTCCGGCACTGCCGGCGCTGCCGTGACGAGCTCGTGGAGCTGCAGGAGGCCGCGACAGCGCTCGCCTACGCTTCTCCGGCCGCAACGCCTCCGGAGGAGCTCCGCGGGCGGATCCTCGAGCAGGCGAAGGCCGAGCGCGCCAACGTGATCCCGTTCCCGCGCCGTCGCTTCTCGGCTCCGCTCGCCGCCGTAGCGGCGGTCGCTGCGGGGGCGGCAATCGGGCTCGGGATCTGGGCCACGCTCCTGCACAACGATCTCGACAACGAGCGCTCCGCACGCTCCCGCGACTCCCAGGCGCTCGCGATCCTCGCCGCCCCGGGGACGGCCCATGTCCCGCTTTCCGGCGCCCCGGGATCGCTCGCCGTCAGCCCCGCCGGCCGCGCGGTGCTCGTCGTCTCCGACCTCCGCCCCGCGCCGCCCGGCCGCACCTACGAAGCCTGGGTGATCACCGGCTCGAAGGCCGCCCCCGCAGGGCTCTTCCACGGTGGGACGCGGACCATCCTGCAGCTCTCCCGCCCGGTTCCTCAGGGCGCGACTGTCGGAGTGACGGTGGAGCGAAAGGGCGGTGTCGCGCAGCCGACCAGCGCCCCGATCCTGACCGCCCGGCTGACCTAGGCAGATAAGAGCTCGCCACAGAATGAGAACTGTGTCGCCGGGCCGCGCTGGGCGGCGCGATGCTGCGTCCTCAGTCGCGCCCGTAGCCTCCGGCTACGAACGCGGGGTGGGTGGGCCAAATCGGCTCGGGCTTCGTCAGAAGCCCGAGCAGCCTCGCACTCGCCCATCGCACCCCGTCGACGAGCCTCATCCTGAGGCGAGCTCTGGATCCTCACTACAATCGCCGGTTCCGTGCTGTTTCGGAAACGCAAGGACTCGCCCGGCAAGCCCCGGCGCAAGATCCGCAAGCTTCGTCTCTCCGCTCTCGTCCTCGTCCTGGGAATCCTGGCCTTGGGGGCTTTCGTCTTCGGGCTCGTGACGGCGATCGGGCAGGAGATCCCGAAGCTGGATCCCGCCTACCAGCAGCGGCTGGCCAAGAACGGCTTCGTCTACACGTCCGACGGCAAGCGGATCCTCGCCGTGCTGCGGGGCGACCAAAGCCGCGTGATCGTCCATTCGGACGAGATCGCCCCGGTGATGAAGCAGGCGATCGTCGCGATCGAGGACCGGCGCTTCTTCGAGCACCGCGGGGTCGACCTACACGCGATCTTCCGCGCCGTCTGGGCCGACGTCACCTCCCAGTCGATCGTCGAGGGAGGCTCGACGATCACGCAGCAGTTCATCAAGAACGCCTACGTGCACAGCTCGCCCTCGATCAGCCGCAAGCTGAAGGAGGCGGCGCTCGCGTGGCAGCTGGAGCAGAGATGGTCGAAGGACCGGATCCTGAGCGCGTACCTGAACACAATCTATTTCGGCAACGGCGCCTATGGGATCCAGCAGGCCTCGCAGACGTATTTCCATCACAGCGCGAAAGCGCTGACGCTGCCGGAGGCGGCCCTGCTCGCTGGGATCCCGCGCGACCCGACGCTGTACGACCCGGTGGCGAACCCGAAGCAGGCTGCAGCCCGGCGCGGGCTCGTGCTGCGGAACATGTACGAGCAGGGGGACATCACCGCCGATGAGCTCCACGTGGCCATGAGCGCGGCGCTGCCGCCGCCGGAGAGCGTCCACCTCCCGGGAACGCAGGGGCCGGCCCAGTACTTCGTCAACTACATCAAGCAGCAGCTCACGGACCGCTGCGGTGCCAGCCAGGTCTTCGGCGGCGGCATCCGCGTCCACTCCACGATCGACCTCCACCTCCAGCAGCTCGCGCAGCAGGCGATCTCGAAGTGGTTGACGAACCCAAAGGGGCCGTCGGCCGCGCTCGTCTCGGTCGACCCGCGCAACGGGAACGTGATGGCGATGATCGGGGGCAACAACTTCCGCAAGAGCCAGTTCAACCTCGCGGTCCAGGGAGAGCGGCAGCCCGGCTCCTCGTTCAAGCCGTTCGTGCTCGCGACCGCGCTCGAGGACGGCATCTCCCCCGTGACGCAGTTCGAGTCGAAGCCGGTCGACATCCCAACCGGCGACCGCGTCTGGGTCGTGCACAACTACGAGGGCGCCTACCTGGGGCAGATCGACCTGGCGACCGCGACCGCGTACTCCGACAACTCGGTCTTCGCACAGCTGACGAACCTCGTCGGGCCGGGCTCGATTGTGAAGACCGCGCACGAGATGGGGATCACGAGCCCGCTCAAGAACTACTTCTCGATCGGGCTCGGAGCGCAGGCCGTCAATCCGCTCGAGATGGCGCGCGCATTCGCGGCCTTCGCGAACGGCGGCTACCGCATCGACGGCTCGATCACCGGCAATCATGCGCGGGCGCTCACCTCGATCGGCGGCCAGGCCGCGCACGGATGCAAAGGCGACAACAGCGCCGAGCCGCAACGGGTTCTGAGCCCGCACACGGCGCAGATCGTCAACTCGCTCCTGGAGCGCGTGGTCACGGAGGGGACCGGCCGGCGAGCCGCGCTCTCTGACGGAAGGCCCGTGGCCGGCAAGACCGGCACGACCGAGAACTACGGGGACGCCTGGTTCGTCGGCTACACGCCCCAGCTGGTGACGGCGGTGTGGGTCGGCTATCCCGACAAGCTGCGGCCGATGCTGACGGAGTTCAACGGGACTCCGGTCGCCGGAGGAACGTTTCCGGCGCTGATCTGGAAGGCCTTCATGGAGCGCGCCCTCGCCTACCTACACGATCCGCCTGCGTATTTCCAGGCCCCGCCCGAGGAGTACGGGAACTCGGCGCTCGTCGTCAACCGCGACGGGGTCGTCGCCGCCGACAACGGAAACTGCCGCTCGCCGAAGCTCGTCGTCTACCTCCCGGACGAAGGGCCGGCGAGGAAGGCGGACTGCAAGCCGAATGAGGTCGAGGTTCCGAGCGTTGTCGGCCAGCCGCTGGGCAAGGCGAAGGAGCGCCTCGCGCTGCAGCCGCTACTGACCAGGATCGTCTACAAGCCGGCGCAGGCGCGCCAGCGGCCCGGGATCGTGGTCCGCCAGTTCCCGCCCTCGGGCACGCTCTCGTCGTACGACAAGGTCACGCTCGTACTCGCGAAGCCGCTGCACGGAGTCGTGCCCGAGGTGACCGGGCTGAAGCTGCGGCGCGCACGCGCACGGCTCGAGCGGGCGCAGCTGCTGCCCAAGGTCGTGCGGCTGGTCCCGCAGCAGAAGCAGCCCGGCCGGGTGCTGTTCCAAGCGCCGAAGGGCGGCGTCGCAGCCGCGCCGGGGATGGAGATCCGCCTAGTCGTAACTAGATCCGTCGGCTGAGATACCCCGAACCGGCGAGGCCGTACCGCCAGGGGCGATCCGCAGCCTGCGTGATTCCCACTCGCGGGCCGGCAACGATCTCGGGCTCCCCTTCGCGCGCGAGCAGCTCGAACGGCGCCGCGTCGAGCGGCAGGCCGTCGTGCTCGCGCGTGACGCCGAGGGCCTGGCAGAGCCGGCCGGGGCCCGAGCAGAGCAGACGCGGATCCTCGAGCCCGCGGCGCGCCCGCATCTTCTCCAGGCCGTGAGCAGGCTCGAGCGCCCTGATCAGGATGGCGCTCGCGACTCCCTCCGGCTCGCAGACGAAGTTGAGGCACCAGTGGATCCCGTACGAGCGGTAGACGTAGGCGCAGCCGGGAGGCCCGAACATCGAGGCGTTGCGGGCGGTCCGGCCCCGGTAGCCGTGGGCCGCGGGGTCCTCGTGGTCGTAGGCCTCGACCTCGACGATCGTCCCGCCCACTCCGTCGACGAGCAGGGTCACGCCTACGAGCTCCGGCGCGACCTCGTGCACCGAGCGCGAGAACAGGTCAGCTCGGAGCACGGGCGTCATAGCGGATCAGGGAGGGGATCGCAAGGAGGAGCAAGAGACCGCCGGCGACGCACGCGATTCCCCCGGAGACGACCGAGAACCGAATGCTGGTCAGCGACGCGAGCCCTCCGGCCTCGAGATTCCC
>DASWEE010000109.1:0-8706 GCA_036394915.1 Gaiellaceae bacterium
CGGCTGAGGATCGCGGTTGCCCGGCGGGCGGCACTTGATCACGTTCGCGATGTACACGTCCTCGCGCGTCAAGCCGATCCCCTCGAGGAGCTTGTCGAGGAGCTTGCCCGCCTGGCCGACGAACGGATAGCCCTGCTGGTCTTCGTGGAAGCCCGGGGCCTCCCCGACGAACAGGAGGTCTGCGTCGGGGTTTCCGACGCCGAAAACGACCTGCGTGCGGCCCGACGCCAGCCGGCAGCGCGAGCAGGCAGCGGTTTCGATCGCGTACGCCGCGAGCGCGGCGCGGCGATTCAGAACCTCAGGATCCGCAGCCACAGCCCCCGCCGCAGCAGCCGCCCCCAGAAGGTCCGCCGAAGCTGGGCTGTCCGGCGGTGCCGTGAGTCGCGAAGACGGAGAGCTGTCGGCGAGTCTTCCCAGAGCCGCACTCCGGGCACTCAGGATCGCCAGCGTCCAGCCCCAAGAGCTCCTCGAAGTGGCTCTCGCACGTCATGCACACGAACTCGTAGATCGGCATCGCCGAGGCAGTTTAGGCAGGTACCCGGACGCACTGCAAACGGCTTCGGGGACCGCTACTCGGAGTCTTCGGGCTCGAGGTCGAGCGCGCAAGAGTTGATGCAGTAACGGAGGCCGGTCGGCTGCGGGCCGTCTCCGAAGACATGGCCGAGATGGCCTCCGCAGCTCGCGCAGTGCACCTCGGTCCTCGGCACGAGGAGGCCCCAGTCACGCTCCGTCTCGACGGCATCCGAGCTCGCAGGCTCGTAGAAGCTCGGCCAGCCGGTGCCCGACTCGAACTTGGTGTCCGAGCGAAAAACCTCGCTCCCGCAGCCGGCGCAGCGATAGACGCCCGGCTCCTTCGTGGCGTGATAGGCGCCGGTAAACGCGCGCTCGGTTCCCTTCTCACGGAGGACCCGGTGTTGCTCAGGGGACAGCTCCTCGCGCCATTCCTGCTCGGTCTTCTGCACCTTCTCAGCCATGCCTTGAGGGTACCTGGGCGGGTACACTCACTGCGCCCGGTATCCACTCAGGAACTGGAGCTCTGTGACCTTCAAATCAGCATGCGTCGTCGGCGCCGGACGCGTCGGTAAGGCCCTCGCCGCCCGGCTGGGCGAGCAAATCCCGACGTGGACCACGGGCCGCGAGGTCGAGGTCGGCGACGCGGAGCTCGTGGTCATCTGCGTGCCAGACCGGGCCATCCCGGAGGTGGCGCAGGCGGTCGAGCCCGGCCCCTGGGTGGCGCACACGAGCGGCGCCTGCCGCCTCGCTGCGCTCGACCCTCACGAACGGCGCTTCAGCTTCCATCCTCTCCAGACCTTCGTCCTCGACCTCGGCCCCCAGCAGCTCGACGGTTCCTGGGCAGCAGTCAGCGGCGAGGATGAGGAGGCGCTCGTGGCCGGCCGCGAGCTCGCAGCTCTGCTCCGGGTCACGCCGTTCGAGCTCGACGACGACGAGCGGCCCCTCTACCACGCCGCCGCGCACTTCGCGTCGACGTTCCTCGTCACGCTGCACGATGTGGCGGCCGACCTGATGGAAGCCGCCGGCGGCCCGCCCGAAGCGCTACAGCCCCTCATGCGTCGGACGATGGAAAACGGTTTCAGCCACACCGGCCCGCTCGTCCGCGGAGACTGGACGACGATCGAGCGCCATGTCGAGGCGATCGGTGCTCGGAGGCCGGAGCTGCTCCCGCTCTACCGCGCGCTCGCAGACACTGAGGCGGCGCTCCTGAGGATGCATTCGCGATGAGGATCGCCAGGACGATCGGCGCCCTGCGTGAGCTCCGCAAAGGACTGCACGGCGGTTTCGAAGTTGGCCTCGTACCGACGATGGGTGCGCTGCACGCGGGCCACATCGCGCTGCTCGAGGCGGCCCGCAACGAATCCGACACCGTCGTCGCCAGCATCTTCGTGAACCCGGCCCAGTTCGGTCCCGGCGAGGACTACGACACGTATCCCCGCGACGAGACGGACGACATCCGGACCGCGGAAGCGGAGGGAGTGGACTTCCTGTTCATCCCGACGGTCGAGGAGATGTACTCGGAGGGGTTCCAGACCTGGGTGGAGGTCGAGGGTCTGACGCAGGGCCTCGAAGGCGCCGCCCGCCCGGGACACTTCCGCGGCGTGGCGACGGCCTGCCTCAAGCTCTTCAACATCGTCCGGCCGCACTGGGCTTATTTCGGGCAGAAGGACGCGCAGCAAGCGGCGGTGGTGGAGCAGCTCGTGCGCGACCTCGACCTGGGCATCGAGATTCGGATCCTCCCCACGATTCGAGACGAGGACGGCCTCGCGCTGAGCTCGCGGAACGCCCTCCTGTCACTCGAGGAGCGCGCCGCCGCCGCAGCGCTCCCGCGGGGCCTCCTCGCCGGCCAGGATGCCTACGCGCACGGCCAGGATCCTGTCGCTGCCGCACGCGAGATCCTCTCGTCGGAGCCGGTCCTCGAGCTCGAGTACCTCGAGACAGCCCGCTTCGACGGCCGCTTCCATCTGCTCGCCGCCGCGCGCGCCGGGCGCATTCGCCTGATCGACAACGTCCTCTTGGAGGGAGATCTATGACCAGCCGACCCGAGACCAGCGGCAAGCTGCCGCTGACCGACCTCGCCGACATGAAGAGGCGCCGTGAGCGGATCGTGATGGTGACCGCCTACGACTACCCCAGCGGTTCGCTGGCAGACGCCGCGGGCGTGGACATCGTCCTCGTGGGGGACTCCGCGGCGATGACCGTCCTGGGCTACGAGTCGACGGTTCCCGCGACCATGGACGAGATGGTGATGCTGACTCGCGCTGCGGTGCGCGGTGCGAAGCGGCCCCTCGTCGTTGCCGACATGCCTTTCGGGTCCTTCCAGATCTCCGACGAGGAAGCGGTACGGAGCGCCGTGCGCTTCGTGAAAGAGGCAGGCGCCGACGCCGTCAAGGTCGAGGGGGCAGGTCTGACCGTCTCACGTGTCCTCGCACTCGTCGGCGCCGGCATCCCCGTCATGGGACACGTCGGGCTGACGCCGCAGTCCGCGACGATGCTGGGCGGGTTCCGCGCCCAGGGCCGTACGTCGGCCCGTGCTCGGCAGCTGCTGGATGACGCCCGCACGCTCGAGCAGGCGGGTTGCTTCTCGCTGGTTCTCGAGGCCGTCCCGGCTCCGGTCGCTGCCCGGATCACGGAAGAGCTCACCATCCCGACGATCGGCATCGGGTCCGGACGGGACTGCGACGGCCAGGTCCTCGTCTACCACGATCTGCTCGGCCTCTATCAAGGGAGGGAGCCGCGTTTCGTCAAGCGCTACGCCGAGCTCGCGACAGAGATCCAGGACGCGATCGAACGCTATGCGGCCGACGTGCGCTCGGGCGCCTTCCCCGGCGACGAGCACACTTACTCGATCCCCGACGAGGACCTGGCCGCCTTCCTCAGCGGCTCGAAAGCGGAATCAGAAACGGAAGCGTGACGATAACGACAGCGAGCAGCATGAGGGCGAGCGAGATGACAGCGCGGAGCAGGCTCCAACGCTCGACCACGCTGATCCCGTAGACGAGGAGCCCGAACGCCCAGGTGGCGAACAGCGCGAGAATCGCGTCGAAGACGGTGACCGCCGCGCCGGTGTCGCTGCCGCCCGAGCGAAACGTGTCGCTCCCGTGGACGGCGAGGCGAACGGGCCAGACGAGGACGAGCCCGAGCACGAGCGGAGCAGCCGCGAAGGCGAGCAGGTGACGCGAGCGCCTGTAGCTTCCCTGGCTGCCGGCCCCCTTGAGCCCGACGAAGAGCGACGCACCTCCGATCCAGTAAGTGGCGGCACCGTAGATCGCACCGGTCAGAAAGAGGAGGACCGCGAGGACGGCGGCGCTGTTGTCCACGAGCTCCTCGTCGAGAAGACGCCCCGTCGAGGGCGCCACTAGCACGGCGGCGAGACCGGCGAGGAGCACGAGCGCGAGCACCGGCTCCTGCCGCGCCTCGACCTGGTCTTTGGATTCGTCCCGCAGGGCCTCGAAGACGACCCGCGGGCTCTGAAAGATCGCGAGCGTTCGCAGCCACCACTCGCGGTCGGCGCTGGGCTTGGCGGCGCTCGGCGCCCCCGCGTCCACTAGGCCGCCGCGGCCGCGACGCCAGGGAGCACCTGGCGGAGAAACTGGCCCGTGTAGCTCTCCTCCACCTCCGCGACCTGCTCCGGCATCCCGGTCGCGATCACCTCTCCCCCGGCCTCGCCGCCCTCCGGCCCCAGGTCGACGACCCAGTCGGCCTGCTTGATCACGTCGAGGTTGTGCTCGATCACGAGCACAGTGTTGCCGGCGTCGACGAGCCGCTGGAGGACGTCGAGGAGCTTCTCGATGTCCGCGAAATGAAGCCCGGTCGTTGGCTCGTCGAGGATGTAGAGCGTCTTGCCCGTCGCCACTTTCGAGAGCTCCTTCGCGAGCTTGATCCGCTGGGCCTCCCCGCCCGAGAGCGTCGTCGCCGGCTGGCCGAGCTTGATGTAGTCGAGCCCCACGTCATGGAGAGTCTGCAGCCGCCGCCGGATCTTCGGGATCTTGGCGAAGAAGGCGAGTGCCTCCTCGACGGACATCTCGAGGACCTCGGCGATCGACTTCCCCTTGAAACGCACCTCGAGCGTCTCGCGGTTGTAGCGCTTGCCGCCGCACGTCTCGCAGGGGACGTAGACGTCCGGGAGGAAGTGCATCTCGATCTTGATCGTCCCGTCGCCTTTGCACGTCTCGCAGCGCCCGCCACGGACGTTGAACGAGAAGCGCCCCTGCTTGTAGCCACGCACCTTCGCGTCGGGCGTCTGCGCATAGAGCTCGCGGATCGGAGTGAAGAGATCGGTGTAGGTGGCGGGGTTCGACCTGGGCGTACGGCCGATGGGCGACTGGTCGATGTCGATCACCTTGTCGAAGCACTCGATGCCCTCGCAACCCGCGTGCTCGCCGGGCTTGACGCGCATCCGGTGGAGGCGGTTGGCGAGAGCCTTGTAGACGATCTCGTTGACCAGCGTGGATTTGCCTGATCCGGACACCCCCGTGACGGTGATGAACTTCGCCACGGGGAACTCGACGTCGATGTTCTTGAGGTTGTGCTGGGTCGCTCCCCGCACCCAGAAGGAGCCGGCATCGTCTGTACGCCGCTCCGGCACCGGAATGCTCCGCTCGCCGGAGAGGAACTGTCCGGTGATCGACTTCGGATTTTGCTCGACCTGCTCGGCCCGGCCCTCGGCGACCACGTGACCGCCGTGCTCGCCGGCACCCGGACCCATGTCCACAAGCCAGTCGGCCGAGCGCATCATCTGCTCGTCGTGCTCGACGACAAGCACGGTGTTGCCGAGATCGCGGAGCCTGTCGAGCGTCGCGATCAGCTTCCCGTTGTCGCGCTGATGCAGGCCGATGGACGGCTCGTCGAGTATGTAGAGCACCCCGACGAGCTGGGAGCCGATCTGCGTCGCGAGCCGCAGCCGCTGCGCCTCGCCGCCCGAGAGCGTCGAGGCCGCGCGGTCGAGCTGCAGGTAGCCGACGCCGACGTTCTCGAGGAACGCGAGCCGCTCGCGGATCTCCTTGATGATCCGCCGGCCGATCAGCTCCTCGGTCTCGGTCAGCTGCAGGCCTTCCAGGAACTCGGCCGCGCGCGTGACCGACATCTGCGTGAACTCGTGGATGTTCTTGCCGCCGACCGTGACCGCAAGCACCTCGGGCTTGAGGCGCGCGCCCTTGCAGACCGGACAGGGCCTGAAGCTCATGTACTCCTCGATCCGCTCGCGCTGCCCCGCCGAGTCGGTCTCGCGGTAGCGACGCTCCAGGCTCGGGACGATGCCTTCGAAAGCGAGCATGTAGGCCCGCCGGCGCCCCATCCGGTTCCGATAGGTGACATAGACCTTGTCGCCGTCCGTCCCGTAGAGGAAGAGGTTCTGCTGTTCCTCGGTCAGGTCGCGCCACGGCTTGTCGATGTCGATCTCGTAGCGGTCGGCGATCGCCTGGATCACCGATTCGTAGTAGGTCGAATTCCCCACGGACCACGGCACGAGCGCTCCCTCGGAGATGGAGAGCTCGGGGTCCGGGACGAGCAGGTCGGGGTCGATCTCCTGTTGGGCGCCGAGGCCCGTGCACCGAGGGCAGGCGCCGTGCGGCGAGTTGAAGCTGAAGATCCGCGGCTGGAGCTCCGGTAGGCCGACCCCGTGCTCCGGGCAGGCGAAGCGCTCGGAGAACGTCTGCTCCTCGCCGGTATCGACGAGGTCGACTGTCACCAGACCGTCCGCGAGGGAGAGCGCCGTCTCGATCGAGTCGAAGAGACGGTGCCGGATATCCGGCTTCATCGTCAGCCGGTCGACGATCACCTCGATCGTGTGCTTGAACTTCTTGTCGAGCTCGATCTCCTCGTCGAGGAGCCGCTGCTCGCTGTCCACCTTCACCCGCGTGAAACCCTCGCCCCGCAGCTGCTCCAGGAGGTCTTTGTACTCGCCCTTGCGGTCGCGGACGACCGGCGCGTTGACGGTGAACTTCGTCCCCTCCGGAAGCCGCAGGGTCTGGTCGACGATCGCCTCGATCGACTGACCGGCGATCGGGCGCCCGCAGACCGGGCAGTGAGGCTGGCCGATGCGCGCGTAAAGCAGTCGGAGGTAGTCATAGATCTCCGTGACCGTGCCGACCGTCGAGCGGGGATTCCGCGAGGTCGTCTTCTGGTCGATCGAGATGGCGGGCGAAAGCCCGTCGATCGAGTCCACATCGGGCTTCTCCATCATCTGGAGGAACTGCCGCGCGTACGCCGAGAGCGACTCGACGTAGCGCCGCTGGCCCTCCGCGTAGATGGTGTCGAAGGCGAGCGAGGACTTTCCCGAGCCGGACAGCCCGGTGACGCAGATCAGGGCATTGCGCGGCAGCCGAACGGTGACGTTCTTGAGGTTGTGCTCCCGCGCACCGTGTACAACCAGCTCTTCAGCCGCCATGGATTCCAGTCTAGCCCGACGGTCGGATCGAACAGACGTTCTGTTTTTAGCGCCAGTCGAGCTCGATTGCCGTCAGCGGCAACGTGACGGCCGAGCCAGGCCTGTCGCCCGGATAGACGTAGACGGAGCTCTGCGAGGCAAGCGCTGTGAAGCGCTCGTCCGGCGACCAGGTCACGGCTGTCGAGCGCTCCGCGCCGGACGGGAGCGCGAGGTTGCCAGGCCGGCGGCTGTCGAAGACGAACATGCTCCCGCCCACACGTGCGCCGAAATAGCGCCCGTGCGGGCTGGCCACGAGACCGCTCAACGAAGCTCCCACGCTCTTGAAAAGCGAGATCGCTCGTCCGTCTCGCTTCACGAGCAAGGACCGGACTCCCTGCGGTCCTGCGATGACGGCAAAGTCGTCCTCCCCGGACCAGACGAGCTCCTGCACGAGCGGGGGCGCGCCGCCCACCTGCCTCGGGCAGCGGTCGATCTCTCGGAGCCCTCGGAAGGTCACGGTCGCAGCCCCCGCCTGACAAGCCGAGGTCCATTCGTAGACGCGCCCGTCGCGCACGAACGTCAACGTCCCACTCGGCTTGAACGCGGGCGAGAACCCAGGAAACCTGAAGCTCCAGATCTCGGAGGAAACCTCGATCGTCTCCGCGCCGACCTGCTCTGCGGCCAGACCGGAGCGCTCGCTCACGACCGGACTCCCGGCTCTTGAGCAATCCGGCCCGGGCAGCCCTTGTTCAGTCGTCCACACCAGTGCGGGCAGGCCGAGCAAGTAGCGGCGGCAGTTGGCGTCCGTGAGATAGAGGACTCCGCCTGCGCCGAGAGCCTGCAGCTCGGCGGCCAACCGGTCCTTGTCGGCGATCAGCGGCAGCCTTGCGACCGCGGGCGGCGCGTGGCGCCGCTCCTCGAGCGTCTGAACGGCAGCGCTCGACGCCGGAGCCTCGTCGCCGCGCAGCGCATCGCGCGCCGCGAACAGCCCGATGAGAGCAAGCGCTCCGATGACGACCCAGGTCCCGAGCGGGCGCATCGCGCCCTCAGCCTACTAAGAGGGTTTAGCCGGCGAGACTGCAGACGCGGTCGGGATCGGGCACGAACGGGATCTCGAGGTCGCCGGCGATCACAGTCCCGTAGCCGCAAATCCGTCCCACCACGCTCTGCTCCATCTCCACAGGACCTACCCGGGCCAGGCGCACGGCCGCCGCGCGTCTCTGCGCGATGCCGTGGACGACGAACAGCTTGTCGGTGGTGAGAATGAGGTGGGTGCGATCCCATCGCCAGACGGCCGCGAGCGCATGCAGAGCCGCCGCCACGAGGAGGAGAGCGCCGACGAGCCCCAGCGAGGCAGGTGCAAGGACCACGAGGATCCCGCCCACGAGGGCGAGGAACACGGACCACCCCAGCGGACGCGCGAGCGCGGCCGCATGAGGCCTCTCCTCGAGGCGCACCTGCTCACCCGGCTCCAGATATCCGAGCATGCGGAGTAGTTCTGCGCAGGCGCGTGGAAATCCTCGTTTCCGCAGGCACTATTACGGCGAGAATCCCGGACATGAAGGACACAGCCCGTAAGGCGTTCGTCGCGGCGCTGATCGTCGTCACGGTGGTCGCGCTCTCGCTCGCGCTGTGGAAGCTGCGCATCGTCATCGCGCTGCTCTTCCTTGCCTTCATCATCGCGGCGGCCATGCGCCCGAGCGTCGAATGGCTCCATCGCTACCGCATCCCGCGTGGAATCGGCGTCCTTGCCCACTACGCCGTCTTGCTCGGAGTGATCGCGCTGCTCCTCTGGGCGGTTGTACCTCGGGCGATCGACCAGGTCG
>DASWEE010000110.1:0-8000 GCA_036394915.1 Gaiellaceae bacterium
GTCGCGTTCACGAAGGACGGCCACCGGCTCGTCGGCGCTCCCGCGAAGCGCCAGCAGGTCACGAACCCCGAGAACACGATCTTCTCGATCAAGCGCTTCATGGGGCGCAAGTACGACGAGGTCTCGGAGGAGATGAAGATCGTCCCCTACGAGGTCGTGCACGGCCCGAACGACGACGTCCGCGTCAAGGCGGCGGACAAGGAGTACACCCCGCAGGAGATCTCCGCGATGATCCTGCAGAAGCTGAAGGCGGACGCTGAGGCCTATCTCGGCGAGCAGGTCACCGAAGCGGTCATCACGGTCCCCGCCTACTTCAACAACGCCCAGCGCGAGGCGACGAAGGATGCCGGCAAGGTCGCCGGCCTCAACGTCCTGCGCATCATCAACGAGCCGACCGCCGCGTCGCTCGCCTACGGGCTCGAGAAGGAGTCCGACCAGACGATCCTCGTCTTCGACCTCGGTGGCGGAACCTTCGACGTGTCGATCCTCGACCTCGGCGAGGGCGTCTTCGAGGTGAAGGCGACGAACGGCGACAACCACCTCGGCGGCGACAACTTCGACAAGGCGATCGTCGACTGGATGGTGGCGGAGTTCAAGCGCGACCAGGGCATCGACCTCGCAGCCGACCGGATGGCGCTTCAGCGCCTGTACGAGGCGGCCGAGAAGGCGAAGATCGAGCTGTCGTCGACGATGACGACGCAGATCAACCTGCCGTTCATCACCGCGACGCAGGAGGGCCCGAAGCACCTCGACCTCCAGCTCACGCGCGCGAAGCTGAACGAGCTCACGCACGACCTGCTCGAGCGCACCGTCGGACCGACGAAGCAGGTGCTGAAGGACGCCGGGCTCGAGGCGAAGGACATCGACCACGTCGTCCTCGTCGGCGGCATGACGCGCATGCCGGCGGTGGTCGACAAGGTCAAGGAGCTGATCGGCAAGGACCCGCACAAGGGCGTCAACCCGGACGAGGTCGTCGCCGTCGGCGCGGCCATCCAGGCCGGCGTGCTCAAGGGCGAGGTCAAGGACGTCTTGCTCCTCGACGTGACTCCGCTCTCGCTCGGGATCGAGACGAAGGGCGGCGTCTTCACGCCGCTGATCGAGCGGAACACGACCATCCCGACCAAGAAGTCGGAGGTGTTCACGACCGCCGAGGACAACCAGCCCGAGGTGCAGGTGCACGTCGCGCAGGGCGAGTCGGAGATGATCGCCTACAACAAGACGCTCGGGAAGTTCAACCTCATGGGCATCCCGCCCGCACCGCGCGGCATGCCGCAGATCGAGGTCGCCTTCGACATCGACGCGAACGGGATCATCCACGTTGCCGCCAAGGACCTCGGCACCGGGAACGAGCAGAGCATCCGGATCGAGGGCGGCTCGGGCCTGAAGCAGGACGAGGTCGAGCAGATGATCAAGGACGCCGAGGCGCATGCCGAGGAGGCGCACAAGCTGCGCGAGCTCGCCGACGCACGCAACCTGGCGGAGAACCTCGCCTACCAGACCGAGAAGAGCCTCAAGGAGCACCGCGACAAGCTCGACGAGTCCGAGGCCTCGACGATCGAGGGCCGGATCATGGAGCTGAAGCAGGTGCTCGACTCCTCGGACGTGAGCGAGATCCGGCAGAAGACCGAGGCGCTGCAGGAGGCCTCTCAGAAGCTGGCCGAGGCCGTCTACGCGCAGGCGAGCGCCCAGCAGGCAGCGGGCGCACAGGCCGGCGGCGACGGTGCGGGCACCTCTGACGACGAGGTCGTGGAGGAGGCCGACTACGAGGTCGTGGACGAGGGTGAGGAGGCGGCGAAGCGTTGACGCACGATCGCGACGATCGACACGAGTCCGCAGCGCAGCCGCCTGTCCGCGGCAGCGGACCAGGGGAAGGGGCTCGGGGGAACCGGGAGGTTCCCCCGACGACAGAAGCTCCCGCCCCGACGGAGAGCGAGCTCGGAGAGCGGATCGCCGAGCTCGAACGTGAACGCGACTCGTATCTGAACGACCTCCAGCGGGTCGCCGCGGAGTTCGACAACTACCGCAAGCGGGTCGTGCGTGACCAGGAGAGCCTGGTCGCGCGCGCCCACGAGCGGCTCGTGAAGGAGCTGCTGCCGGTGGTCGACGACTTGGAGAGGGCGCTCGAAGCGGCGGCCGAGCACGAGGAGGGGAAGCTGGAAGAAGGCGTTCGCCTCGTCCACCGCAACCTCGCCGACGCGCTCGCCCGTGAGGGCCTGGCGGAGATCGAGACGAACGGGCGCTTCGACCCGCACGTCCACGAGGCGCTGCTGAGCCAGCCCTCCGACGCCGAGGAAGGCTCGGTGATCGACGTCGTCCAGAAGGGCTACAAGCTGGGCGATCGCGTGCTGCGGCCTGCCCGCGTGGTCGTGGCCGCCGCCAAGGGGGAGCCGAGTGGCGAGGGCGGCTAAGAGCCTCTACGACGTCCTCGGCGTCGCCAAGAACGCGTCGCAGGACGAGATCAAGAAGGCCTACCGCAAGCTCGCGCGCCAGTACCACCCCGACCGGAACCCGGGCGACGACGAGGCCGAGGCCAGGTTCAAGGAGGTCCAGGCCGCCTACGACGTCCTCTCCGATCCGGAGAAGCGCAAGAAGTACGACACGTTCGGCTCGGCGGACGGCCGCGGGGGGCCGGGACCGGGCGGCTGGACGAGCTTCACGACCGAGGGCTTCGACCTCGGCGACCTCGGCGACCTGTTCGGCGGCTTCTTCGGCGGCCGCGGCGCCCAGCAGCGGCCCACGGCCCAGCGCGGCGCGGATGTCGAAGCGGTGGTGAACGTCTCGTTCGAGGATTCGCTCAAGGGCGTCGAGGTCAAGATCCCGGTCGAGATCGACACGGCCTGCCGCGAGTGCGGCGGCTCGGGCGCGAAGCCCGGCACCGCGCCCGTGATCTGCCCCGAGTGCAGAGGCCGCGGCGTCAAGGCCGAGAGCCAGGGACTGTTCGCGCTCTCGCAGCCGTGCCCACGCTGCCGCGGGAACGGCACGATCATCGAGGATCCGTGCCCGCGCTGCCGCGGCACCGGCCGTGAGCGGCGGACGAAGCGCTATACGGTCAAGATCCCGGCCGGCGTCAAGGACGGCACCCGGATCCGGCTCAAGGGCAAGGGCGAGACCGGTCTGGCCGGCGGGCCGCCCGGCGACCTGTTCGTCGTCACCCGAGTCGCGCCCTCGCCGCTCTACAAGCGCCGCGGCGCCGCCGATCTCGAGGTCGAGGTGCCCGTCACCTATACGGAGGCCGCGCTCGGCGCCAAGGTCGAGGTGCCGACGCCGTACGGCGAGCGGCTGTCCGTGAAGATTCCGGCTGGGACGGAGAGCGGCAAGCTGCTCAAGCTGAAGGGCCACGGCGCCCCGAGGCTGAAGGGCGGGGGCCGCGGCGATCTCTACGCGCGCGTACGCGTAACGGTCCCGAAGAAGCTGACGAAGAAGGAGCGCGAGGCGCTCGAGGAGCTGCAGAAGATCTCGCGCGAGAATCCGAGGGAGGCGCTCGCGTGATGGACGACCGCCCGCGCTACATGATCTCCGTCGCCGCCGACCTCGTCGGCATGCATCCTCAGACGCTCCGGATCTACGAGCAGAAGGGGCTGGTCAGCCCGAAGCGCACGGCCGGCAACACCCGCCTGTACTCGGAGGCCGATCTCGATCGCCTCCGCACGATCCAGCGGCTGACGACGGAGCTCGGGCTCAATCTCGCGGGAGTTGAGCTCGTGCTGCGGATGGAAGACCAACTGCTGCGAATGCAAACGCGGATGGAACGGCTCGAGCGCGACATGCGCGAGGAGATCGCGAAGGTGCACAAGCAGTACCGGCGTGACCTTGTCCTCTGGCAGCCCGAGACGAGGCCGGCTCGCAGGGAGTTCCGGCGATGACCGAGGCGCGGATTTACAGAATTGGCACGTTCCCGGCACACACGTCCGCGAGTTTCGGCGGTAGGCTGGCCGCGGGTGGCGGGTGGTCAACTCCCCACCCTGGGAGGGGCTTCCTTGTTGGCGCGCGGGTAACTAAGGGCCCCGCGGTTCCGCGGAATCGCGACGGACACCTCACGGAGGCCGGACGATGGACTTCAACAAGTTGACGCTCAAGTCACAGGAGGCCGTCGGCGCTTCGCAGGAGCTCGCGCGCCGGATGGGCAACCCGGAGATCTACCCCGAGCACCTGTTGCTCGCGCTGCTCGACCAAGAGCTCCCGCAGCAGCTCGTCCCCGACTCCGCGGCGCTGCGTACCGAGGCAGAGACGACACTGCGCGGCAGGCCCACGATCCAAGGATCCGCCCAGCAGCCGCAGGTCTCGGCCGCGTTCTCGAAGGTGCTCGACAAGGCCTTCGACGAGGCGAAGAAGCTGGACGACGAATACGTCTCGACCGAGCACCTGCTGCTCGCGCTCGACGTCGTCCCCCGCGGCGAGCTGCTCGAGCGGATCAAGGAGGTCCGGGGCGGCCGGCGCGTCACCTCGCAGGATCCAGAGGAGACCTACCAGGCGCTGGAGAAGTTCGGCCGCGACCTGACGGCCCTGGCCGAGGAAGGAAGGCTCGACCCGGTCATCGGCCGCGACGAGGAGATCCGGCGCGTGATCCAGGTGCTCTCCAGGCGGACGAAGAACAACCCAGTCCTGATCGGCGAGCCGGGCGTCGGCAAGACCGCGATCGCCGAAGGACTGGCGCAGCGCATCGTCGCCGGCGACGTCCCCGAGGGCCTGAAGGGCAAGCGTGTCTGGGCGCTCGACATCGGCGCGCTGCTCGCCGGCTCCAAGTACCGCGGCGAGTTCGAGGAGCGGCTGAAGGCCGTTCTGAACGAGATCAAGGCCGCCGAGGGCCAGATCATCCTGTTCATCGACGAGCTGCACACGATCGTCGGCGCCGGTGCGGCCGAGGGCGCGGTCGACGCGGCCAACATGCTGAAGCCGATGCTTTCCCGCGGCGAGCTGCGCGCGATCGGCGCGACGACGCTCGACGAGTACCGGAAGCACATCGAGAAGGACGCTGCGCTCGAGCGCCGCTTCCAGCCCGTCTTCGTCGGCGAGCCCTCGGTGGCGGACACGATCGCGATCCTGCGCGGCCTCAAGGAGCGCTACGAGGCCCACCACGGCGTCCGCATCCGGGACGCTGCCCTGGTCGCCGCGGCCGTTCTCTCCGACCGCTACATCTCCGACCGGCAGCTGCCCGACAAGGCGATCGACCTGATCGACGAGTCGGCGTCGCGGCTGCGGATGCAGATCGACTCCGCCCCGCTCGAGCTGGACGAGGCCGAGCGGCGCGTGCGCCAGCTCGAGATCGAGCTGGCCGCGATGGGCAAGGAGTCGAAACAGGTGCGCGAGCCGCTCGAGCGCGAGCTGGCCGAGGCCAAGGAGCGCCGCAACGAGCTCGCCGCCCGCTGGGAGCAGGAGAAGGCGGCGCTCGAGCGGATCAAGGAGATCACCAGGCGGATCGACGAGCTGAAGATGGAGGCGGAGCGAGCCGAGCGCGAGGGCAACCTCCAGCGCGTGGCCGAGATCCGCTACGGCGAGCTGCCGAAGCTCGAGGAGGAGCTCGACGGCCGCGAGCAGGTCGAGTCGCCGATGGTGAAGGAGGAGGTCGACGAGGACGACGTCGCCGAGGTCGTCGCCCGCTGGACCGGGATCCCCGTCTCGCGGCTGCTCGAGGGCGAGACCGAGAAGCTGATCCACATGGAGGAGCGCCTGCACGAGCGCGTCGTCGGCCAGGACGAGGCAGTTTCCGCCGTCGCGAACGCGCTGCGGCGGGCTCGCTCGGGTCTGCAGGACCCGAACCGCCCGATCGGCTCGTTCGTCTTCCTCGGCCCGACCGGCGTCGGCAAGACGGAGCTGGCGCGTGCCCTCGCCGAGTTCATGTTCGACGACGAGCGCGCGATGGTCCGGATCGACATGTCCGAGTACATGGAGAAGCACACGGTCTCGCGCCTGATCGGCGCGCCGCCCGGTTACATCGGCTTCGAGGAGGGCGGGCAGCTGAGCGAGGCCGTCAGGCGCCGTCCCTACTCGGTCATCCTCCTGGACGAGATCGAGAAAGCCCACCCGGACGTGTTCAACATCCTGCTCCAGATCCTCGAAGACGGTCGCCTGACCGACGGCCAGGGCCGCACCGTCGACTTCCGCAACAGCGTTCTGATCATGACCTCGAACGTCCGCTCGCCGGAGGCGATGCAGGACATCTTCCGCCCCGAGTTCCTGAACCGGATCGACGAGATCGTCGAGTTCGAGCCGCTCTCGCGCGAGCAGCTGTCCGAGATCGTCGAGCTGCAGCTCACCCGGCTGCGGCAGCGGCTCGCCGATCGCGGGATCGAGATCGAGCTGACGCCGGAGGCGAAGGAGCACATCGCCGAGGCCGGCTGGGATCCGACCTACGGCGCCCGCCCGCTCAAGCGCGCGATCCAGCGGATGATCGAGAACCCGCTCGCGCTGCGGCTGCTCGAGGGAGAGTTCGCCGAGGGCGACACGGTGCTGGTGGAGGTCAAGGACGGCGAGCTCGAGTTCGAGAAGGCGAGGGCGGCCCAGCCGGCGGCGGTCTGATACCCTACGGTTAACCGTAGGGTTAACCGCATGGCCAGAATCGTGCCCGCAGAAGATCTCCGAGCCCATCTGGGCCGGGAGCTCGACGCCTTAAAGGGCGAGCAAGCGCTGTATGTGACCAAGCGGGGCCGGCTGGCCGGCGTACTCGTCGATGCCGACGAATACGCCGAGCTGCTCGACCGCCTCGACTATCTCGAGGACAGCCTCGCCGCTCTACAGGCGCGCGACGAGCGAGAGGCGGCCGTGCCCTGGGCGGAGGTTCGGGAGTAGCACGAACGCAGCCCTACGAGGTTCGCCTCCATCCGGCCGCGGCCCGCGCCTACCGAAAGCTCCAGCCGCCTCTCCGCGACAGGATCCGAGCCGCGATCGATTCGCTCGCCGAGGAGCCACGCCCACCCGGCGCTGTCAAGCTCGCCGGTCGGGACGACTACCGGATCCGCATTGGGGATCATCGTGCCGTCTACGCGGTCGTGGACGAGGAGCGGCTTGCCCTGGTTGCGCGGATCGCGCACCGCCGGGAGGTCTACCGTCGCTAAGGCGACCGTTATTTGAGCCTTCAACGAATTCTTACGTCGATCTCAGGGGTGTCTTAGGAGGCCGCGCTTTACTCGCCTCTCTTCCCGATGTTCGAATGGAGGTGGTCGAGATGCACGCACGGCTCCGAATGGAGCCAAGCGTAAGACAAGACCCCAGCGACGAGTGACTTCTTTCTGATGCGTTGCGCGGCTCCCGTCCGAGCGGGGGCCGCGCTGCGTTAAGCGTCCGGAAGGTAGTGCGCGTTGCCGGGCTCCTCGGGCGGTGCGCCGACCGCGAGCACGACCGTCTCCTCGTCCCCGTCGTTCCTGAGCTGGACGGCCGTTCCCGGCTCGACGATCACGATCGACCCCCGCACGACGTCGATCGCCTGAGGCGGGTCTCCGAGCGCCAGCGTCGCCGTCCCCGACAGGACGACGAAGATCTCCTCCTGGACGTTCTCGGCGTGGCGTCTCCCACGGACGCCGCCGGGGAGGCGCCAGATGTTCGCGCGCATGTGCCGCAACCGGTCGGAGAGGCGGACGATGCCGCGGCTCTGGTCGCCGGCGCTCGGCGTCGACCACTCCACCTCGTCGAGCCGCAGGACGGTGTAGCCCACGCGGCGAGCATATAGTCGCCCGGGTGAGCGAGCTCACCCGCCGTCGCTTCCTCGAGCGCACCGGCTTCCTCGCCGTCGCCGGGCTGCTCGCGCAGCTTCCGAGCGCGCCCTGGCTGCGGAGCGCCTACGCGGCGGCCACGACCGACGTCGTCCACGAGACCATGAGCGGCCTCGTCGCCTTCATCGTCCCCGGGCCGGACCGGTACTCGCTCGCGCAAGGAGAAGTGAGCAAGAAGCCCGGCGGGATCGCGGCCGGGACGACCAAGGCGCTGATCGAGACGCTCGACCTGTTCCTGCCGGGCGCTTCGGTGACGGTCACCGCGATCCTGAACAGCACGGCCGAGCAGCTCGA
>DASWEE010000111.1:0-47394 GCA_036394915.1 Gaiellaceae bacterium
AGGGGGAAACGGAGAGACCGGGACGCGCCGGCAAAGCCGGCACGTCCCTCCTTCAAAGGGGAACCTGCGGTGCGGTTCCCCCTTGAGACCCCCTCCCTTGTGACCGGGCCTCCCCGGCTAAGCCGGGTCAGCCCTCCTCAAAGGAGGCCACAGACTCACCAACACTTCTAGGAAGGGGGAGCTCGAGGGGGAAACGGAGTTTCCCCCTCGAGTGAAGTAGAGGCCGGCTTTGCCGGCCTCTACGTTCTCCGCTACGGTGCCGCCGTGGCCCAAGCCACCCTCCACACGAATCACGGCGCGATCGAGGTCCAGCTCCACGACGCAGACGCGCCGAAGACGGTCGCCAACTTCACCAAGCTCGCCGGCGAGGGCTTCTACGACGGGCTCACGTTCCATCGCGTGATCCCGGACTTCATGATCCAGGGCGGCGATCCGCGAGGAGACGGAACCGGCGGACCCGGCTACACGTTCGAGGACGAGCCGAACCAGCATCGCGTCGTGCGCGGGGCGCTCGCGATGGCGAACAGCGGCCCGAACACGAATGGGAGCCAGTTCTTCATCGTCACCGCCGAGGAGGCCTCGTGGCTCGACGGCAAGCACACCGTCTTCGGGCGCGTGACGAACGGGATGGACGTGGTCGACACGATCTCGAAGCTCCCGCGCGACGCGCGCGACCAGCCCCGCGACGGCGCGCTGATCGAGCGGGTCGAGCTGGGTGGCAGCTAACCCTTAGCCGAGAGCCGCGAGGCGATCGCGGCGAATGCCTTCTGCTCGGCCGCGGCGGACGTCGGCGCGTGCGCTTGGAAGAAGCCGGCGAGCGAGTAGTGCGCTCCGGCCTGAAGCTGGGCGAGGTCGAGATAGCCGGACCACGGGCGGTCGTTGATCCGCCCCTTGATCGCGATCCGGTACCCCTGGCGCCGGATCGAGATGCCCGGTAGCGACAGCTTCCGAGCGGTTGCGTGAGTCTGGAAGGTGCCGTCGGAGACGCTCAGGACTCGCGCCAGGCACTTGACTTCGCCTTCGCTCAGCGTCTCGTTGAAGAGCTGCGATGCGCCGCGGTTCCTCAGGAACAGGTCGACGAGCGAGAACGCGCTCTGCGCGCCGCCGCGCCGCGTGAAGAGCGCGTGGCCGTAGTGCAGCGGCTCGAGCTTGCCCTTGTGCTTCTCATCGCACCAGGAGGGCTGCTGCCCCCGCTGCAACAGCTGGTAGAGCGTCCCGACCTTCTCGACTTCGGTCGTCCGCTTCCAGCCCGACCCCGGCAGATCCTTGCGCTGTAGGCCGAGCGTGGTCGCCACCGGATCCTGCCCGGGTTTCGCCAGCGGTACGCCGCTCGGCGCCGCGGCGAGTCGCCTGAACGGCGGGCCCCTCGAGCCGATGTGGAGGACGACGAACATGTCTGAGCTGTCGTCCTTCCATTGCACCCACTTGATCGGGTCGTTGCAGCTGATCGTGTTGTCGGTACGAGGCGCGTTGAAGTACGCGCACTGCGCGAGGCCCTGCCCGGTGATGTACTGGACGGTCCCGCCGCAGCCGCCGTTGATGAAGAGGCCGGTGACAGAGAGCAGGAGCCCGAACTTGCCCTGCTCCAGCCCGATGGCGACGTAGACCGCGGAGATCTCGTGGGGGGTCCCGCTGATCGGCTCGAACGGCAGCGTGCCGGGGAACGGCAACCAGGTGAACAGGCGGATGTTCGTCGTCACCGGGGTGCCGTTGTAGACCATCACGTCGCAGGAGTACTTCCAGGCCGCCTGCGCGTCCTTCGGAGCGGACCCCGCGCCGACCGCGATCGCGGCAACAGCGACGGCGAGCGCCAATGTGAGTCGCCGCAGCACCGAGCCGACCCTCTCAGGCCGGTCTCGAAAAGTCAAGCCGCCGCTACGGCAGCGGTACGCCGAAGCCGCTCAGGAAAGTGCGCGCCGACGGCGTGTCGAGGCGGTAGTCGACATTCGTCGCGAAACAGAAGACGTCGCCGGTGATGGTGATGCTCACCTGGGTGGTCGTCTCGTTCGAGCCCGCCCCTAGGAACTGCGGCCCGCCCGAGTCGCCGCTACAGGTGCCGCCGCTACCGGTGGCCTGGTTCTGGGAGATTCGCAGCCAGCTCGGGTTGAGTGCCCAGAAGGTGCCAGCCGCGTACCAGCGCTCCATCGGGAATGCATTGACAATGCCGCCGGGGCCCGGCTGCGGCTCCTGGATCCCGTAGCCGACCGAGGTGAACTGCGTCCCCCTGAGTGTCCCGTCGGCCTTCATCTGATCGAGGAGGCCGGCCGTCGGCAAATCGACGGGGTCGACGCCCGAGACGGCCTGGTCGAGCACGATCACCGCGATGTCGCCCGGATCGGACTGGGCCTGGTTGTAGTTCGGGTTCGTGTACATCGTCCCGTGGATCGCGCTCGAGGGCAGCGTCGTGCTCGACGTGAACGTGGAGTCGAACGTGACCCAGGCCTGGTTGTACGGAGGATCGAAGCTCTGGACGAACGACGTGCAGTGGCTGGCGGTGAGGAAGACGGTCGGCGAGATCAGCGAGCCGCTGCAGACGATCCGGTACATGTTGTCGGAGGGCCGGAGCCGGAGCATCGCGCCGACGTTGGGATGGTTGTTCCCGTCCGGCTGGCCATACGTGATCGCCTGCGCGCCGCCCACGGAGAGCAGCGCGAGCACGAAGATGAGCGCGAGCGCCTTCTTCACGGGCCTCATCGTACCGACATAACGGCAGATTTCAAGCCGTCCAGCTGAACGGTGCCGAGTGGGCATTCTTTCCCGTCGTCTCGAAGTCGAGTCCGAAAGCATGGACACGGCACCGCTCAGCCCGCGCGACCGCAAGCGAGGAGGACATGAAATGGCCGAGGCCGGTCAGGCGGCGGATCCCGCCCCCGGCCGCCTCTGCGTCCTCGATCTCCAGCTCGACTGCGTCCCCGACGCGCAGGCGATGGCGGCGGCCCTCCTCCTCGATCTCCACCGGGGCGGACTCGATCCCGAGCCGCTCCGAGACCTCAGTCGTGAACGCGGGCGGACCGCCGAGCCCGCCCGAGCACAGGGCTTCGAGCGCGTCCCTCTGCTCGCGCGTCGCGCGGTCGTCGAGGAAGAAGCCGAGCCGCCACGTCTCCATCAGCGGCGGCGCGTCGCCGACGAATGCGACGTTCAGCCCGCCGACGTCAGTTCCGTCGATCTCGCCGCGCTCGATTCGCATCGCGAACGCGAACTCGCACCGGTCGCCGTCGGCGGGTAGCCCGAAACCGGCGATGCAGGGGCAGATCAGGTCGCAGTTGCAGCTCTCGAAGTACGTCCCTGCGATCCTCCAGGCCACGGCGGGAGCATACGATCCGGAGACGTGATCCTCGAGAACGGAGTCGTCCGCACGATGGACGCCGCGCTACCGGAGGCGGCGGCGCTCGCGATCGCCGGCGACCGCGTCGCGGGCGGTGTCGGCACCCACGAGACCGCGCTCGCGAGTCCCGAGCGGGTCGACCTCGGCGGCCGTTGCGTTCTTCCGGGCTTCACCGATTCGCACGTCCACTTCCTGCTCTGGTCGCTGGCACAGCGGGAGGTCGAGCTCAAAGGCGCGCGCACGCTCGAGGAGGCTGTCGCCCGCATCGCCCAGGCGGCTGCGGGGGCCCCGCGAGGGGAATGGATCCGGGGGAGCGGCTGGCGGAGCGGCGACTGGTCGCCGCCTGTCGAGCCGACGAAGGAGGCGCTCGACGCGGTCGTCCCGGACAGTCCGGTGGCGCTGATCGCGCGCGACGGCCACTCGCTCTGGCTCAACTCCGCGGCGCTTGCCCTCGCCGACGGCGACCTTCGCGTCGAGGGAGGAGTCGTCGAGGGAGGAGTCGTCGAGACGGACGAGGCCGGCGAGCCCACCGGCGTCCTGCGCGAGGAGTCGGCCTGGCAGTTCTGCCGGGAGCGGGTTCTCGGCGGGATCACGGAGGACGAATGGCTCGACCTGATGCGACCTGCGCTTCGCCTGGCGGCCTCCCGCGGCGTGACCGCGATCCACGACAAGGACGGCTGGCTCGGCTCGCTGCCGCGCTTCCAGCGGCTGCGCCGGGAGAACGCTCTCACTCTGCGCGTGTGGCAGTCGCTGCCGGCGGAGAAGCTCGACCAGATTCGCGCGACCGGCCTCTCCTCTGGCTTCGGCGACGACTACCTCCGGGTCGGGTACCTGAAGGTCTTCATGGACGGGACGCTCGGCTCGGAGACGGCGCGCCTCCTCGACGGCTCCGGCGTCCAGATCACCAGCCGGGAAGAGCTCGCCGACATCGTCCGGCGCGGCGCGGAGGCCGGCTTCCCCGTCGCCGTCCACGCGATCGGCGATCTCGCGAACCGGGAGGCGCTCGACGCATTCGAGCAGACGCGCGATGCGTGGGCACCGCTCGGATTGCGGCACCGGATCGAGCACGCCCAGCTGCTCGCCTGGGAGGACGTCCCTCGCTTCGCCTCGATCGGAGTCGCGGCGTCCGTGCAGTTCAGCCACGGCCCTTCCGACCGGGATCTCGCCGACCGGATCTGGGCGGGGATGGCCGAGCGCTCCTACGCCTACCGCTCCCTCTGGGACGCCGGCGCGCTGGTCGCGAACGGCTCGGACGCGCCGGTCGAGGAGCTCGACCCTCTCGCCGGTCTTCGCGCGGGGGCCCTGCGGACGCTCGACGAGCGGCCCTCGTGGCATCCTGAGCAGAGGCTGACCGTCCAGCAGGCGTTGAAGGCGGCCACCGTGAACCCCGCATGGCTGGCCGGGGACGAGCGCCGCCGCGGGAGGCTGATTCCCGGCTACCTCGCCGACCTCGTCGTCCTCAACCGCGACCCGCTGGCGATCTCGCCCGAGGAGCTACCGGAGCTCGAGGTCGTCGCGACGATGGTCGGGGGCCGCTGGGTGCACAATCCCCCGCCGTGGGACTAGCGATCCGGCCGGCTCTCGCGGACGATCTCGAGACGCTCCTCGAGATCCAGCGCGAGGCGGCGGTTGCCGCATTCGGCCACATATTCCCGCAGGACAGCTATCCCTTCCCGAGCGACGAGATCCGCGAGGTTTGGCGCCAGACCCTCGCGGACCCCGATATCGAGACCTACATCGCCGAGGTCGAGGGAGAACCGGCCGGCTCGCTCTCGGTCGGCGGCGAGTTCCTGCGCACGCTCTACGTCCTGCCGTCGCGCCAGGGAAGTGGCGTCGGCTCGGCTCTCCACGACCTCGCGCTCGAGCGGCTTGGTGCACGCGGCATCCTCGAAGCGAAGCTCTGGACGCTCGAGGAGAACTGGGATGCACGCCGGTTCTACGAGAAGCGCGGCTGGACGCTGACGGACGAGACCCGGGTCGTGCCCTTCCCGCCCCAGCCGCTGGACGTGCAGTACGCGAAGGACCTCTAAGGGGTCAGACCCCCCTGAGGCTACTTGAGGGTTGTCGAGCCGCTTTAAGCGTCGTGGATCAGGGAGCGGATCTTCTGTCCCGTCTCTTCGTCGATCTCGTTCATTCCGTGCTCGTCGCGTGCGTGCTCCGCGGCCTTGGACATGACCTCCTGCTCGTCCTCGCCCCGGATCACGGCCTGGCACTCGAACCCTGCATCTGAGCAGCGAAGCTCCTTCATGCCTCCTCCTCGCTCTGGTCGGTGGACCCGTACCCGCTACCGAAGCTCTTTGAACGCCAGGAAGAGCTCCCGGGCGGCGTCGACCCCGAGCGGGAGGTACTCGAGCAGCAGCCGCTCGTTCGGCGCATGCACGTTTGCGCCGGGGAGCCCGAACCCCGTCACGATCGTCGGGATCTGCCTCTGCTCGAGCGCGGGGACGATCGGAAGCGTCCCTCCGGAGCGCAGCAGCAGCGGGCGGGCGCCGACGGCGCGCTCGAAGGCCGCGAGCCCGAGCTCGATCGCCGGGCTGTCCGGCGTGACGAGGCCGGGATCGGCCGTCGAGAGGAGGCCGAGCTCGACCTCCGCCCCTTCCGGAGCCGCTTCCCTGAGCAGGTGCTCGAACACCGGGGCGATCCCCTCGGCACTCTGCCCGGGCGCCAGCCGGATCGAGACGTTCGCCTCCGCCGCGACCGGCAGCACAGTCTTGACGAGGTGCGGCTCGCCGCCCGCGATGCCGTGGACGTCGACCGAGGGCTCGGCCCAGGTGCGCAGGTAGAACTCGTCCTCCGCCCGCGCGTCCGCGGGCCGCGCGCCGAGCTGGCCGATCTCATCCGAGCCGGGCGTGAGCGAGGCCCAGTCGGCCCGCTCCTCGTCGCTGATGGAGGCAACGCCGGCCCGCAGAGGCTCCGGGACGCGGCCGTCGCGCGGAAGGACTCCCGAGAGCGTCTGCATCAGCGCGTGAATGGCGTTGAGCGCGGCGCCGCCCATGAGCCCGGAGTGCAGGTCCTGGGCACCGGTGCGAACGCGCACGTGGAAATAGCACAGGCCGCGCGTGCCGATGTAGAAGGCGGGCACCCCGCGTTCCGGCATCCCGGCGTCGAAGATCACGCACGCGTCGGCGCCGCGGTCGTCCGCCTCGACGAACTCGACGATCGAGTGGCCGCCGGTCTCCTCCTCGCCGTCGCAGGCGAAGCGGACGTTAACCGGAAGCGCATTGTCCGCCGCGAGCAGCTCCGCTGCCTTGAGCAGCATGTACAGCTGGCCCTTGTCGTCGACGACCCCGCGCGCGACGAGCCATTCATCGCGCACGGTCGGCTCGAACGGCCCGCTCTCCCATAGGTCGAGCGGCGCGGGCGGCTGGACGTCGAAGTGCCCGTAGGCGAGAACGGTCGGAGCATCGCCGCCGGTGGACGCCCGGATCTCGCCGACCGCGAGCGGTTGGCCGTGCCAGTCGACGAGCTCGGCGTCACCTCCCGCGCGGCGAATCCGCTCGCACACCCACTCGCCCGCCTGCAGAACGTCCTGTGCGTGCGCGGCGTCCGCGCTCACGCTCGGGATGCGCAGGAGCTCCGAGACCTCGTCCAGTAACACCTGCTCCACGCCTCGAGTCTAAGAAGTTACGCTCCCAGTGTGCGGCGGCTCCTGCTCATCCTCATCGCCGGCCTGGCCCTCGCCGCGCCGGCCGCGGCCGTGAACCCGAAGTTCTGGATCACGGCGATCACGATCGGCGACGCCAACCTGCACTGGTCGAAGCAGCAGTACAGGAGCCACTGGGGGAAGCCGGTCCGGTTCGAGCAGCTCGAGAACGGCTACTCGCGGCTTCACTTCTTGAAGCGCCACATCGAGGTCTACTTCAAGAAGGGCTACACGGGCGCCGTCGCCATCGTCACCTGGGACAAGCGCGACCGCACGCTCGACAAGATCGGCCCATGCTCGACGGTGGCCATGCTCAAGCACGCGTATCCGAATGCCGGCAAGTTCAGGCAGAACGGAAAGGTGATCGCGTACCGGCTCGGCCGGCTCATCTTCACGGCCGAGACCGCCCGAGTCGGTGACGTCATGCTCGCGACCCCGGCGGTCTCTCCCTACGTGGCGCTCAACGCTCCGGAATGTGGGGTGCCGTAGCCGCTACCGTCCTGTACTAGATGGAGCCGATGCGACGGATGGGAGGGCCGTCAGAAGCTGACGGCACTCCGCTCAGCAAAGGCCTGATCCGGCGCGTTGCCCGGCTCTTCCGTCCCTACTGGAAGAGCGTCGCGCTCGCCTGTCTCGCGATCCTGGCCTCGTCCGGTCTCGGCGTCGTCAACCCGCTGCTGACGAGGACGGTCTTCGACAGCGCGCTCTTCCCCCACAGCGGGCATCCGAACCTCGGCCTGCTGTACGTCCTGATCGGGATCATGGTCGCGATCGCGGTCGTCGCCGGCGCGATCGGGATCGCCCAGACCTATCTCACCGCCGTTGTCGGCCAGCAGGTGATGCAGGACCTGCGCAACCGCCTGTACCAGCACCTGCAGGCGATGTCGCTGCGCTTTTTCACCTCGACCCGCACCGGAGAGATCCAGTCACGGCTCCAGAACGACGTCGCCGGCATCCAGACGGTGGTGACCGACACGGCGTCGTCGATCCTCGCCAACGTCGTCACCGTCGCGTCGACCGTGGTCGCGATGTCGATCCTGTCCTGGCAGCTGACGCTGCTCTCCCTCTTCGTCATCCCCGGGTTCGTCTACCTGACCTACCGCGTCGGCCGCATCCGCCGGCGGATCAGGAAATCGACGCAGGAGTCGCTGGCGGAGATGAGCGCGATCACCGAGGAGACGCTCTCGGTGTCGGGGATCCTGCTCGCGAAGGTCTTCGATCGCTCCGGGGATGCGATCGAGCGCTACCGGCGGGAAAACCGGCGTCTCGCCGACCTGCAGGTTCGCCAGCAAATGGTTGGCCGGACCTTCTTCGCACTGGTCGGGACCTTCTTCTCGATCACGCCGGCGCTCACCTACCTGGTCGCCGGGTTCACCATCAACGGCACGTCTGGCATCACGGTCGGGACACTTGTCGCCTTCACCGCACTCCAGACGAGGCTTTTCTTCCCGGTCGGGCAGATGCTCCAGGTCTCGGTCGAGGTGCAGTCCTCACTGGCGCTGTTCGAGCGGATCTTCCAGTACCTCGACCTCGAGCACGAGATCGTCGACACGTCCGGCGCCCGCCCGCTGGAGCCCGAGAAGGTTCGGGGCAAGATCGCCTTCCAGCACGTCTGGTTCCAGTACGAGCATCCCGAGTCGTCGGATGGCAAGCCCCGCCGGTGGACGCTCGAGGACGTCGACCTCGAGATCGAGCCCGGACAGCTCGCCGCCCTCGTCGGCCCGAGCGGCGCCGGGAAGACGACAATCTCCTACCTCGTCCCGCGGCTCTACGACGTCTCGCGCGGATCGGTCGAGATCGACGACCTGGACGTCCGGGAGATCAAGCTCGCCTCGCTGGCGAGCATCGTCGGCATGGTCACGCAGGAGACCTACCTCTTCCACACGAGCGTGCGCGAGAACCTCCTGTACGCGAGGCCCGACGCGACCGAGGAGGAGATCGAGGCCGCCGCCCGCGCCGCCGCGATCCACGACCGCATCCTCAACCTCACAGACGGCTACGACACGCTCGTCGGCGAGCGCGGCTACCGGATGTCGGGCGGCGAGAAGCAGCGGCTGGCGATCGCCAGGGTGATCCTCAAGGACCCGCAGATCCTGATCCTCGACGAGGCGACCTCCTCGCTCGACACCGCGAGCGAGCGGCTCGTCCAGTCGGCGCTCGAGCCGCTGATGGAGGCGCGGACGACGATCGCGATCGCGCACCGGCTCTCCACGATCCTCGCCGCCGACATCATCTTCGTGCTCGACCACGGTCGCGTGATCGAGCGGGGAACGCACGCCGAATTGCTCGAGCTCCGCGGACTCTACGCCGATCTCTACCAGCAGCAGTTTGCGGGCGGTCTCGTCGAGGCACGCTGCGAGGACGGCGTCGTCCTGCGCAGCGGCGAGATCCTCGAGCTGCCGGAACCGGAGCGCGTCGCGGTCGACGCCTGAGGACGGGCGCGGATGACAGCACGGGCCGAGGCAGCCTCGTTCACCGGACGCACGGCGTGGGCCCGCAGCCTCGCGCTGCCGGTCCGCGACTTCCTGAACACCGAGTCGGGCAGCGCGGTCGTCCTGCTCGCGGCGACGCTGGTCGCGCTCACGTGGGCAAACGTCGACGCGCACTCGTACACGACGCTCTGGGCGAAGACGCTCTCGATCCGGGTCGGAGGAGCGGGAGTCGCCGAAAGCCTGCGCGGCTGGATCAACGACGGGCTGATGGTCTTCTTCTTCCTCGTCGTCGGGCTGGAGGCCAGACGCGAGTTCGACATGGGCGAGCTCCGGCAACGGCGGCGGATCGCGATCCCGGTGATCGCGGCGCTCGGCGGGATGACCGTGCCGATCCTCATCTACCTCGCGTTCAACGCCGGTCACTCGAGCAGCAGCGGCTGGGGGATTGCAATGTCGACCGACACGGCATTCGCACTCGGGCTGCTGGCGCTCGTCGCCAAGGGCTACCCAAGACTCCGCACGTTCATCCTGACCCTCGTCGTCTTCGACGACATCGCAGCGCTCCTCGTGATCGTCTTCGCGTATGCGAACGACGTCTCGTTCATCGCCCTCGGAATCGCCGTCGCACTGTTCGGCGTCTTGATCGGACTGCGCTACTTCGGCGTCCGGAATGCACCGCTCACGATCGTGATCGCCGTGGCGACCTGGGTCGCGCTGCACGAATCCGGGATCCATCCCACCATCGGCGGTCTCGCCCTCGGCCTCGTTCTCAGCGCGTTCCCTCCCGCCCGAACCGACCTCGAGCAGGCGACGGCGCTCGCGCGCGAGTTCCGCGAGCAGCCGACCGCGGAGCTCGCTCGTTCGACACAGCTCGGCCTGACGGCGGCGATCTCGACCAACGAGCGGCTTCAGTACCGGCTCCATCCCTGGACGAGCTACGCGATCGTCCCGCTGTTCGCGCTCGCGAATGCGGGGATCCACATCAACGGCGACGCCCTGCGCGCAGCCGCGACCTCGCCCGTGACGCTCGGGATCCTGGTCGGATACGTCGCCGGCAAGCCCGCGGGCATCCTCATCGCCTCGTGGCTCGCGTCACGCCGATGGCTCGGAGGGCTACGCCTCCCGGTCGGCTGGGGGACGCTCGCCGGAGGAGGCGCCGTCGCCGGGATCGGCTTCACGGTCTCGCTCCTGATCGCGAGCCTGGCCTTCCACGGCGACCGGCTGAGGGAAGCCAAGCTCGGCATCCTGGGCGCGGCTCTGGGAGCGTCTCTGCTCGGCTGGCTCGTCTTCCGTGCGATCGCCCTACTGCCGCGGGAAGTCCGGATCCGGTATGCGCTCGGGGCCGCGGACGAGCTCGTCGACCTCGACTCGCCGGTCGACCCCGATCGCGACCACTCCCGGGGACCGGACGATGCTCCGGTCACCCTCGTCGAATACGGGGACTTCGAGTGTCCTTACTGCGGCCGGGCCGAGCCCGTGCTCCGAGAGCTCCTCGCCGACTTCGGCGACGAGCTCCGTTTCGTCTTCAGGCACCTGCCTCTTGCCGACGTCCATCCGCGCGCTTCCCTGGCGGCCGAGGCGGCAGAGGCCGCGGGAGCCCAGGGAAAGTTCTGGGAGATGCACGATCTCCTGTTCGCCCACCAGGACGCACTCGCGCCCCTCGATCTCGTCCGCTACGCCGAAGAGCTGGGGCTCGACGTCGGTCGCGTCCGGGGCGAGCTGCGGCGGCGCGCCTACGCCCCGCGGGTGGCCGAGGACGTCAGCTCCGCCGATGCGAGCGGCGTCTCCGGAACGCCCACGTTCTTCGTCAACGGCAAGCGCCATCACGGCGCTTACGACGAGGCGAGCCTCGCCGCCGCCGTCCGGTCCGCGTGGGCCCGGGCGCAGCTGCGGACCTAAGCTACTTCTCGCAGTTTTTGCGCTTCAGCGAGCGCGCGGAGCTTCTTCAGCGTGTGGTGCTCGATCTGGCGGATCCGCTCGCGGGTGACGTTGAAGGCCCGCCCGACCTCGTCGAGCGTCAGCGGAGCCTGCCCGTCCAGCCCGTAGCGAAGCCGGATCACCTCGCGCTCGCGCTCGGACAGCGTCCCGAGGATCTTCCCGAGCGTCTCACGACGCATCGTCATGTCTGCAGCCTCGTCCGGCATCGGCTCCGATTCGTCGGTGAGGAAATGGCCGAACTCGGACTCTTCCTCGTCGCCGACCGGCTTCGAGAGCGAGACCGGCATTTGCGCGGTCCGGCGGATCTGCGCCACGTCCTCGATCGTGAGGTCGACGTCGGCCGCGATCTCGGGCGTCGTCGGCTCCCGGCCGAGCTCTCCCCGGAGCTTGCGCTCCGAGCGCACGATCCTGTTCAGCTTCTCGACGATGTGCACCGGCATCCGGATCGTCCGGCCCTTGTCCGCGAGCGCGCGCGCGACGGCCTGCCGGATCCACCAGGTCGCGTATGTCGAGAACTTGAAGCCCTTGCGGTAGTCGAACTTCTCCGCGGCGCGCACGAGCCCGATCGTCCCCTCCTGGATCAGGTCGAGGAACGGTAGTCCCTGGTTGCGGTATTTCTTGGCGATCGAGACGACGAGGCGGAGGTTCGCCTCGACCATGTTCTGTTTCGCGCCGTGCTCGCCGCGCTCGATCCGCTTCGCGAGCTCGACCTCCTGGGCGGCGGTCAGCAGATCGACGCGGCCGATGTCCTTGAGGAAGAGCTGGAGCGAGTCGGTCGAGATCTCGCGCTGCACGATCTCGATCTCGGCCGCCGGCTCCGGCTTGTCGGGCTCGGCGGCGTTGACGACCTCGATGTGGAGCTCGTCGAGAGCTGTGTAGAAATCGTCGAGCTGGGCCGCATCCAGATCGAGGTCGTCAAGTGCGAGCGCGATCTCGTCCGCGCTCAGCGTGCCGCTCTCGCGTCCGCTCTCGAGGAGGTTCTTGGCCTCCTCCGTTTCGAGAACCTCCGCGATCAGGGTCCGCTTGCCGGGCTCGTTGCTCCCGTTGCTCGCCCCGTTGCTTGCTCCCCTTGTGGTCACTGAGGTGGGAACTGTCGCACGAGCAGCGGACAGAATCCATAGGCCGTTCGGCCTATCTTTGCGGGTCCGGGGGCCTATTTGTGCGGCACAAGTTTCTGGAGGAAGAGTGCGGCTTCGCGCCCGAGCGGCGTGTCCGGTCCCTCCGCGCGGGCGAGCCTGAGCTGGCGCGTGCCGGCCTGCACTTCGCCGAGCCAGAGGAGCAGCAGGCCGAGGTGGAAGCGGACGGTCGAAGCGTGCGGGAACTGCTGCGTGAGCGGCCCCAGCCGCGAGAACGCCCGCTCCGGGTGGTCCTTGTCGAAGCGGCCAACAGCCGCGGCAACCTGGGCTTCGACGTCGCCCGGAGCGAGCGCGGCCGCGCGCGCGAACGCTCGCTCCGCCGACAGCGGGCGGCCGAGACGCTGGAGCGCGACGCCGTACAGCAGCCTCGCGTGCACCGTCTTCCCCCGGGCCAAGACGGCGAGCTGGCGCGCGGGCGCAAGCCTGAAGAGGCTCGCCGGGGGAGAGAAGCTGGGGACGAACGTCGGGAGGCCGCGGTTGTAGCCGGGATGGAGGTGATCGTCGGCCCTGACGGCCGAGAGTGTGTCCCGGTCTGCCCGCTTCGCCTGCCGCCAGGCCGCGAGCGCCGCCTGCTTGCGGCCGGCCCAGAAGAGCGCGATCCCGAGGTTGAGCGCGACGACCGAGCTGTGGGGATGGCCCGCGGCGAGCCGTCCCAGCCGCTCCAGCGTCCCGTCCGGCCAGGCCGCCATCGCCGAGCCGACCTCGGCCTCGAGCGAGCGGTAGCGGGCGAAGATCGGCGCCGCCGCGGCAACCTTCCCGTCCCCGTACAGCGCCGCGGCGCGCCTGAGGGCAACCGCCTCCGGGTCCGCGCGAATGCCGAGGTCGAGCTCGAGCGGAGGCCTGCCGCGGAGGCCCGGCGCCGGCGCGGCGCGCCCGTTCCCCCCCGAGCTGAGCACAATCGCGGCTGCCACCGCACCCGCCGCGGCGAGGGCGACCGCGCCCACGGTGGTGTAGATGCGGGCACGCGCAGTCACCCCGCGACGATAGCCGCAGGCCACCTCTGCCCCGCTAGTCTCTCTAGAGAGCGATGTCGAGCTACCGCGAACTGCTGCAGCGTGTCAAGCATGAGATCGACGAGGTCGGCGCGGCTCGCGCGCGCGAGCTGCTCGATGGAGACGACGGTTTCGTCCTCATCGACGTGCGGGAGCGCGACGAATGGGACGAGGGCCATCTGCCCGGAGCGATCCACATCCCACGCGGCTCGCTCGAATCCCGTATCGAGCAGGCAGTGCCGGACCGGATGCGGCCCGTGCTCCTCTATTGCGCACAGGGAAACAGATCGGCCTTTGCCGTCCGAACCCTCGAGGAGCTCGGGTACGAGAACGTCAACTCGCTAGCAGGAGGGTTCACGGAATGGAAGCGAAACGGCTACCCAACCGAGCTCTCCCGATCCCTTTCCCCACAGGGGCGGATGCGGTACAGCCGCCACCTTCTGATCCCCGAGGTCGGCGAGGCGGGACAGCTCCGGTTGCTCGATTCGCGCATGCTCTTGATCGGGGCGGGCGGCCTCGGCTCGCCCGCCGCGCTCTACCTCGCGGCCGCAGGTGTCGGGACACTCGGCATCGTCGACGACGACATCGTGGATGAGACCAACCTGCAGCGCCAGGTGCTTCACTCGACCGCGGCGCTCGGCGAGCCGAAGACGGAGTCGGCTGCGCGCACGATCCGCGAGCTGAACCCGGACGTGCAGGTCATGCCATACCGGGAGCGGCTGACCACGGAGACCATCGACCACATCCTCGGGGACGGCTGGGACGTGATCGTGGACGGCGCCGACAACTTTCCGACGCGGTACCTCCTCAACGACGCCTCGGTCTGGCATGGGATCCCGGTCGTCCACGGGTCGATCTTTCGCTTCGAGGGCCAGGTGACGGTCTTCAAGCCGGGCGAAGGCCCCTGCTACCGCTGCCTCTTCCCGCAGCCGCCGCCCCCCGAGCTCGCGCCTAGCTGCGCTGAGGGCGGAGTCCTCGGAGTCCTCCCCGGCATCATCGGTTCGATCCAGGCGAGCGAAGCGCTCAAGCTGGCGATCGGAATCGGGGAGCCGCTCGTCGGGAGGCTCCTCCTCTTCGACGCGCTCAAGGTCTCGTTCACCGAGCTCGACCTTCGCCGCGATTCCTCGTGTCCGGTCTGCAGCGAGAGTCCGACCATCACCGAGTACGTCGACTACGTCGAGTTCTGCGCCGGCTCGCGCGGAGCGTGAGATGATCACGGTCAGGATTCCACCCACGCTCCGCCCGGAGACGGGTGGCGAGCCCGAGGTCCGGGCGCAGGGCGAGACCGTTCGCGAGGTCCTCGACGACCTCGCCGGGCGCTTTCCGTCGCTCGGCCGGCAGATCTTCGAGAACGGCGACATCGCTCCGTACGTCAACGTCTACGTCGAGGGAGAGGACGTTCGGACGCTCAGCGGGCTCGACACGCGCATGGATGAAGGAGTGACCGTCATCCTCCTCCCAGCAGTTGCTGGTGGCATCCTCTAGCCGACTCGCGTCCTCCCTACTCGAGCTCGTCGGTGAGACGCCGGTCATCGAGCTGCCGCGCTTCGCGGCGGCGGCCGGCCTGCCGGAGCCCGTGCGCCTGTATGCGAAGCTGGAGGGGCAGAATCCGACCGGCTCGATCAAGGACCGGATCGCGAAGGCGATGGTCGAGGAGGCCGAGTCCTCGGCGGAGCTCAAGCCGGGCCGTGAGCTGCTCGAGCCGACCTCCGGCAACACCGGCATCTCCCTTGCGCTCGTGGCAAAGCTCAAGGGCTATCCGCTCACCTGCGTGGTGCCGGAGAACGTGACCGAGGAGCGCCGGCGCCTCCTCGAGCTCTACGGGGCCACGATCGTCGCGTCGCCGGCGGTCGAGGGAACAAATGGCTCGATACGCCTGGCGCTCGAGCTCGCTGAGGCAGACGCCCGCTACTACATGCCGTTTCAGTATGCGAACGACGCGAATCCGCGCGCACACTACGAGGGGACGGGCACGGAGATCGCGGAGGCGTTCGAGCGCGTGGATGTGTTCGTTGCCGGTCTCGGGACGGGCGGCACGCTGATGGGCGCCGGCGAGCGACTGCGCGAGAGCTTCCCAGACGTCGTCGTCGTCGCGGCCGAGCCTTTGCCGGGCGACCCGGTCATCGGGCTGCGCTCGCTCGAAGAAGGTTACGTCCCGCCCATCCTCGACGTCTCGAAGCTCGATCGCAAGCTGCTCGTCTCGAATCCCGAGGCGGTTGCCGGGCTACGGGCGCTGCTCGAGACCGAGGGGATCTTCGCCGGCGTATCCTCCGGCGCGGTCCTGCACGCAGCAGTCAGGCTAGCCCGCGAGCTGGAAGGCGGGGTCGTCGTGTGCGTCCTTGCCGACGGCGGCTGGAAGTACCTCTCCGCTGACCTGTGGCGGCTGCGTGAGACGGAGGTCGAGACCGCGATGGAAGGTCGCGTCTGGTGGTGATCCCCTCCGCCGTTCGTCGTGCGCTCGAGGAGCACGCGCGCAAGGAGGCGCCAAACGAGGCCTGCGGGCTCGTCCTGCTCCGCGACGGCACGGCCGTTCGCTACGAGCGGGGGCGGAACGCCGCGGCATCGCCATACCGCTTCGAGCTCGACGTCGATCCCGAGCTCTGGTTCCTCGAGGACGAGGGCTACGAGCTGGCGGTCTTCCATTCGCATCTCACGGCGCCCGCGCGCCCGTCCCGAACGGATGTCGAACGGATCGGGCTCTGGGAGGGTCGCCCGTACCTGATCCTGAGCCTGGGCTCGGGCGAGCTCGCCGCCTTCCGAATCGCGGACGGACAGGTGAACGAAGAGTCGCTAGCTACTTGACGGTGAAGCCCGCGTACTGGCCGAACTTGTAGTGCCCGGGCAGGTTGCAGAGCAGGACGTACTTGCCCGCCGCCAGCTTGACCGTGAGCTTCTTCGTCTGTCCCGGCTTGAACGGCTTGATCAGACCCTTGACGCCCGTGAGCTTTGCCACCTGACCCTTGAGCGGCAGCTTGCCGGGCGCCCGGTTCGTCTTCACGACGACGAACTCGTGCTTCAGCTTGCCCTTGTTGTGGACGACGAAGGTGACGCTCCCCGCCTTCGAGCTCCTGGGCGCCAGCACCTTGAACTCCTTCAGCGAGACGGCGACGCTCGGCCCCATCTGGTTGACCGCCAGCGCGGCCGCGGCGCCCACGCCGGCGAGCACGACGATGGCGGCTAGAAGCCTTCTGCGCATGCCCTGACTCTACGTGACCCTGAAGGAGCCGTGCATCATCGACTTGTGGACGTCGCACCAGTACTTGTAGGTGCCCTTCTTCAGCCGAACGTCCTTCCAGGTCTTCGTTCCCAGGTAGCGCACGCTCGTGCTCTTGTTGACCCCCGGACCGGCCAGGTGGAAGTTGTGGTTCGTCGCCCGATCCTGGATCACGAATGTGTACAGCCCGGGCTTGAGCCGCTTGACGCGGACGAAGTCGTAATTCGTCAGCTTGATCTCGTAGCCGGGGCCGGTCTTACCGTACAGCTTCGTCACCTTGACCTTGTGGGCGGCCGCATGCGTGGCGCCGGCGGCGACGAGCGCGCCGGACAGGGCGAGAGCGACGAGCGGGAAACGGAGTCGAGACACGTGCTGCTCCTTTCGATTTCCTCTTGCCGTGGGAGTACGGGTCCCGGTACTCCAGAACCGCTCGATGGTAGCGATACTGCCCGAGTGAACGTGCCGGAAGGTTGTAACACGGGGGAACCCATGGTTCCCCCGTGCGCCCCCTCCTTCACAGCTCTCTCGTCCGGGCGGCCCTCGGGCTGCGCTCGAGCAAAGCTCGGCTCCGCCTACGCGCGGCTGCGCTCGCCCTGACGTGGAAATCCCGGACGGATGGCGCGAGATCGACGGGGCGCTCGAGCGTGAGTTCGTGCTCGCGGACTTCGCCGAGGCGCTCGCATTCGTGAACCGCGTCGGCGAGCTGGCCGAGTCCGAGAACCACCATCCCGACATCGCCGTCCACTGGAATCGCGTGACGCTGCGTTGGTGGACGCACGTCCAGAACGCCGTCACCGCCCGTGACGCGGAGCTGGCGGCGAAGACGAACGAGCTCGCGGGCTAGGCGCTTTCCTCGGCCGACACGGCCTGTTCCTGCTCGGACGCCGGCTCGGGGAACCGCACCGTCAGCCGCTGGATACGCGTGCCCTCGACCTCGTCGACGCGGAAGTGAAGATTCTCGTGCTCGACGTCGTCGCCCTCCTCCGGAGCGCGCCCGAGCTGACCGAAGACGAACCCGCCGACGGAGTGGTAGTCCTCGACCGGTAGCTCCGTCCCGAACTGCTCGTTGAAGTCGTCGATCGGGAACGTGCCGTGGATGCGGACCGTGTTCTCGTCGATGCGCTCGACCGACTCGTCGGGCAGGTCGAACTCGTCCTCGATCTCGCCCACGATCTCCTCCAGCAGGTCCTCGAGCGTGACGATTCCCTCCATCGCGCCGTACTCGTCGACCACGATCGCCATGTGCTGGTTCTTCGATCGGAACTCGGCGAGCAGGCTGGCGAGATCCTTCGTCTCGGGAACGAAGAACGCCGCCCGCAACAGCTCTTCGATCTTCACGTTGGCGATGCCGCGGTCCATCAGCGCGGAGAAGAGGTCGCGGACGTGCAGGACGCCGACGATCTCGTCGAGCGAGCCCCGGTAGACCGGGTAGCGCGTGTAGGGGGAGTCCATCACGGCTTCGAGGGCCTCCTCTGGCGGGAGGTCGATCGAGAGCGCCACGACCTCGGGCCGCGGCACCATCACGTCGGCGGCCTCCTTGTCGGCGAAGTCGAAGACCTTGTAGAGCATCTCCTGCTCCTCCTCCTCGATCTCGCCGTGGCGCTTCGAGCGGTCGAGCAGCATCTTCAGCTCGGCCTCGGAGTGGACGTCGCCCTCGGCGCCTGGAGGCTCCATTCCCATCGCGCGCAGGATCGCCTCGGTCGAGCGCTGCAGGACCCAGATCAGCGGCTTGGCGACGATGAAGAAGCCGCGAACCGGCGCCGACACGGCGAGCGCCACCCGCTCCGAGTATCGGAGGGCCACGCCCTTCGGGACGAGCTCGCCGATCACGACGTGGAAGAAGGTGATGATCAGGAACGCGATCGCGATCGCGATCGCCGTCGCCATCACAGGGTCGAAGACTCGGGCGAGGACGGGCTCGCCCAGAGCACCGATACCCAGTGAGGTGAGCGTGACGCCGAGCTGCATGGCCGCGATGAAGCGCGGCGGCTCCGCGGTGATCGTCAGCACCGCCCGGGCGCTGCGGTTGCCCTGCTCCTCGAGCTCGCGTATACGCGTACGGCGCGCGGTGACGAGGCCGTATTCGGCCGCCACGAAAAAGCCGTTCAGCAGGATCAGCGCTGCAACGGCGAGCAGTTCGAGAAAGATCGTCACGTCGACGCCCCGCTGGGCGGACGTCTAGGAATTTCTTCGTCGTCCAACAGGATCTAGGCCGCAGTATAGGTAACCGGGCCGACGTCCCCGAGCCGCCGCGCCGAGCCGGTCGTAACGAGCCGTTCGAGGTGCGAGAGCGTCTCCGCGACGGCGAAGCGGCGTTGCGACGGGCCGAGCTCGGTCGGGAAGAGCGCGAGCGAGACGGCGTAGCCCGTGCGCGGCTCGGGCCCGAGCGCCTCCGCCGTCCGCTCGAGCCGCTCGTCGTGGTGCTCGACGATCTCCCGTGCACGGGCGACGGGGTCGTCGATCGGCTCGCCGTGGCCGGGAAGGGCGATGCGGGGCGCGAGCTCGAACGTCCGCTGAAGCGATGCGAGGTACGCGCCGAGCGGGTCGGGGCGCGACTCGGGATAGAGCCCGACGGCGGGCGTGATCCCCGGCAGGAGGTGATCTCCCGCGAGCAGGACGCCGTCGTGGAGGAAGCCGAGATGGCCGTCGGCGTGTCCGGGGAGCTCGACCACGTCCCAGCCGCCCACACGGTCACCCTCGGCCAGCCGCTCGGGATCGCGGGCGAACCGGATCAGGGGGGCGGCCGCCACGCCCTGGTCGAGCACCTCGTCGGCGATCTCCGGCGGGACGCCGTGACCCCGGAACCAGGCGGCAATGCGCTCGGGCCAGTCCCGGCTCCCCCACACCTGCTCGCACTGCTCGTAGTCGAGCCTCCCCTGGAAGACCGGCGCCCCGGTGACTCGATGGGCGGTCTCCCCGCCCCAGACGTGATCGGGATGGAAATGGGTGATGAGGATGCGCTCGACCGGCTCCTCGAGCTCAGCCCGGAGCAGCTCCTCGAGATCGGGCAGGCCGAGCCCCGTGTCCACGAGCATCCATCCGTCCTCGCCCCGAACCACGTAGCAGTGGACGTGCCCCGGAGACATCGGGAGCGGGATCGTCAGGCGACGGATGCCGGGGGCCAGTGCGTCGATCGCGGCCATTCTCGTCTACGAACGTATGTTCTATACTGATCGCGTGCGCGCGGAGTACCGGGAGGAGCCCTGCAAGGTCGCGCTCAACCGCGTGCGAGGGATGGCGTTCGGCTGGTCGCTGAATCCGTACATGGGCTGCGTCCACCGGTGCACCTTCTGCTACGTCCGCGCCTTCGAGCTGCGCGCCGACCGGCCCTCCGACGACCGCTACGGCACGTCCATCCGCATCAAGGTCAACGTCGCCGAGGTGCTCCGCCGCGAGCTCGCGCGGCCGAGCTGGAAGCACGAGGCGGTCGCGGTCGGCGCGGCGACCGACCCGTATCAGCCGGCCGAGGGGCGCTACCGGCTGACGCGTTCCTGCATCGAGGCGTTCGTGGACGCGCACAACCCCTTCAACGTGATCACGCGCGGACCGCTGATCGTCCGCGACATCGACGTCCTGCAGGAGGCCTCCCGGAGAGCCGACGTGTCGGTGAATTTCTCGGTGCCGACGCTGGACGAGCGCGTCTGGTGCACGACCGAGCCCGGCACCGCTCCGCCGCGTCAGCGGCTGCGCGCTTTGAAGCGGCTCGTCGACGCCGGCATCAAGGCGGGCGTCGGGATGGCGCCGATCCTTCCGGGCATCTCGGACAAGCCGGAGCTGCTGCGGGAGGTCGTCCAGGCAGCGCGAGAGGCCGGAGCCACGCATGTGTGGGCGAATCTCCTTCACCTGCGGCCGGGCACGCGCGAGCACTTCATGCACCACCTCGCCGAGGACTGGCCTGAGGAGGCCGAGCGCTACGAGCGGCTGTACGCGCGCGGGGCTCATCTGAGGAAGGACGTGACCGGCCCGGTCCAGGCCGTCGTCGCCGAGCTCCGCCGCGAGCACGGGATCGCCGACCGCCGCCGCACGCGGCTCGCTCCGCCGCCGGAGCCGGAACAGCTCGAGCTCGCACTATAGTTTCCTCGTGGCGAACGTCACACGCCTCGTTCTAGCAATGCTGGTGGCGGGACTGGTGACGGCGGCAGGCCATCGCAGCAATGGCTACGCTCGCTCGAACCAATGCTCGCCTGGCTCTGTCAGCGCGGTCATCAACGGAAAGCACGTGTGCCTCAGGGCGCGGCAACGCTGCTCAGCTCGTTTCGAGCGCAGTTACAACAAGTACGGCTTCCACTGCCACCGCGGCGTGCTTTGGGTGGACCCGTGGGCGCCGTTTCGGCTACGGCCGCTCCACCTTCCGGTAGTCGGACCGCATGCGGCATGTCCGCGGACGCCCGCACGTCAGGTGAGCCCGTCATGGGGAATCGCGCTCGATGACGGCTCGCCCCCGTACCCGCTTCCGTTCCCTAGAGGCCTCATCACGTATTCGCCGTCGGCGCTGCAAAAAGACGGATGGCTTCCGCACAAGACAATCTGGGTCGCGCCGGTTGACCTCCTGGGACCGGTTCTCGTGCGCGGTCGCCAGCTCGGCGGGCGGAACGTCGTCAAGTTTTCCGGTTACCCGATCCAGGCCCACTCGGCGCTTCGCCTGCGCTTCAGTGGCCGTGAGTTCGCCGGAGGCTGGCAGGAGGGTCAGCCAAAGGGGTATACCCTCGTTCGCGCGCCGGGCTGCTACGGGCTACAGGTCGACGGCGAGGGGTTCAGCGAGGTCCTCGTGTTCGAGGCCAGGCGAGTCTCCGGCAAATAGAATCCGGCCGATGGCCGAGGACGGGTACCTCCTGTTCGTGTGGAAGCCGAGTGGCTACGAGCTCGAGCAGCGCTCGGGCGAGCCGCCTTCGGTCGGCGACGAGGTCGAGGTCGGCGAAGTGATCCAGCGGGTCGGGAAGATCGCGCCCTCACCGCTGCCCGGAGACTCCCGCCTCTGCGCGTACTTACAGCCGGTCCGCTGAGATGGCTGCGACGCGCTCGTTCGTGAGCGCGGTCGCTCTTGCTTGGGTGCTCATCGCCTTCGTCACGTCGGCAAGCGCCCGGCCGGTTGCCGGCTGCAAGTTGAAATGGCGCACAGCCAAGACGTTCGCGCAAAACTCGTTCGCCGACGTGCTCGCGCTCTCGCCGTCGAACGTCTGGGCGGTGGGCGGCGGCGGGGCCCGTCACGGTCTCGTGGCTCACTGGCGGACCGGACGCTGAAGACCGGGGACTGGCTGAGAGACGTCGACGCGACGGCGGCGAACGACGTCTGGGTCGTCGGGTTCGGGGACGCCGCTCACTGGAATGGACGGCGGTGGACGACGACGATCCTGCCCAGGATCAGCCTGGCGGGAGTGGCGGCGATCAGTCGCCGGAACGTCTGGGCCGTCGGGGGCGGTCACGGTCGCCGCGCAGTGATCCTCCACTACTCCTGCGGCTAGGCAGCAATGGTTTCCACGGCCACCATTCCGAGGACGAGCGCGGCGGCGAGGCCGCTGGCGTAGCCGCCGGCGGAGATACCACCGGCGTCTGCGCCGGCCGCATACAGGCCGTCTATCGGCATGCCGTCCTCGCGCAGGACCCGCGCCCGCTCGTCGATGCGCAGTCCGCCGATCGTGTGCGTGATCCCGGCTGTTACGTGAACGGCGTGCCGATACGAATCGGGCAGGTCGAAACCGAGATCGCCCGCGGGAACGACGGTACCGCCCACCTCGCGAGCCGCTTCGATCATCTCGGCGATCGTGCGGCCGCGCACCGAGACCTCGAGCGCCGGCTCATCGACGACGTACCACGCACGTCCCCCCGGCTGGTGGGCGATCGCCTGGACGAGGTCGGTCTCGGACCAGGAGATCGGATCGGGCGCGAACTGCTCCCCGTTCTCGTTGAGGACGAGCGCGTAGCTGCCGTACAGCTGGGCGAGCTCGACGAAGCGCTCCTCGGGAACTCGTGCGGGGGGCGAGGGCATGGCGCGCCCATAGAACTCGTCCAGTCCGTTCGAGGAGGCGGCGCCGCGCTCGAGCCCGTGGCGCAGCCCGTCGCCCGCGCTCCACGGGTTCGCGCGGAGCAGGAGCGGCTCCTCGGTGACATAGCGCGCCACGAGCTTGGGGTCGCCCTGGAAGCCGCCGGTTGCGAGCAGGACCGGCGCGTGCGGCTCGGGGAGCGGCAGCTCGTACCGGATCTTCCCGGCCGCGCGGACCAGCACGTCCGTCAGTCCCATGGGGTCGAAGCGCTTCCCGATCGTGCGCGGATTCCCGGTCTCCTCCCACACGACCGGCGCGCCGAGCGACTCCAGCCACGCGATCCCCTCGTCGAGCCGCTCGACGATCAGCTCCTGCAGGCGTGCGTCACCGCCGGGGCATTCGGCGCGGAAGTCCTCGAGCGTCGGGTAGCGCCAGACGACGCAGCTCGAAAGCAGCATCGAGCCGCCGGGGCGATCTCCTTTCTCGACCACCACCGGCTGCAGGCCGAGCTCGCGGGCGCGGGCAGCGGCGCACAGGCCGGCCATCCCCGCGCCCGCGATGAGGACGGTGCCGGTCAGACCAGTGAGAAGCCCGGCTTGTGCTCGACATACTCGAGCTTCACGCGCTCGGGCCCCCAAAGAAAGACGGCGTACGTGTTCGCCGCGTCGACGACCTTGTCGATCTCGACGCCCATCTCCTTCGCCTCCTCGATGTGGTCCTCGGCCGACTCGACCCGCATCGCGAGATGGTTGAGGAGCGGCCGCTCGGGCTCCGCGGCGTCGCCTTCGTGAAACTCGACGAACGCCCCGCCTGTCTCGACCCGAGGGGCTCCGGACGGGCCGGGCGCCGCCGGCGAGAAGCCAAGCTTGGTGTATTCGGCTGCGGTCGCCTCCGGGTCCGCCGAATAGAGCGCAACGTGATCGAGGTCGTACTCGACCCCGGTGTCGGCCTCGACGAGGCCGAGCCGGAGGCCTTCGTAGAGGTCGAAGTAGGCCTCTCCCTCGTGCGAGCGGTCAATCTCGACGCCGTCAGGCATGTTGCGCAGCGCGCTCTCGAGGTCGGAGATGCGGAGGGCGACGTGTTTGAGGTGACCTCGCTCACGAGGCCCCTCCTCGGCGAAGAGCGTCAGCTTGCCGCGGCGGGCGTCGGACCCGACCAGCGTGAAGTCGTCCGTGCGGTCGACGATGTGCATGCCGACGTGGCCGGTGACGAAGTCGGCGATCCGGTCGCGGTCGGCGACCCAGAGCGCGACGTGGTCGAGGGTCTGGGGCTCCACGCCGAGAGCATAGTCACGGGGGAGGGACCGAGGCCCCTCCCCTTCGACGGCGTTACTTGCGCCGCTCGACGGCGCGCTGCAGCTGCGTCTTGTTCATCTTGGAGCGGCCGGCGATGCTCATCCGCTTGGCCTCGTTGTACAGCTGCTCCTTGGTCCGGCCGCGCGGGCCCGACGTTCCCGAGCGAAGGCCGCCGCGGCGGCCCGACGAGATGTCCCTGCGCGAGGTGCGCGAGGAATGACTGGCCTCGCCCTTGCGCGCCCGCTCCTTGTTGACCGTGCGAGCGGCGATCTCCTTGGCCCGCTTGGTCGAGGCGCCGCGCTTCTTGGCGCCTTCCTTGACGTACTCGTACTGTCGTTCGCGCTTGTTGCTCCAGGTTTTCTGTGGCATTCGTCCCTCCTCACTTCGGAGTGCTTGGTTCCCAGGACCGATGCCCCGAGGCGGGATTTTCAATCGTCCGAAACGTCCAGATCGGCTCATTTCCGGCACAGAAAGACGCGAATTCGTCAGGTAGGCTCGCAGTGGGAGGTGGGTGGCAAGCCTCCCCACCCTAGGGTGGGGTTATCCGCGCGAGGCGCTGACCGAGCGCGCTGGCCGAGGGCTGGCGCCCTCTCGTGTTCTGATGCGTCGCTGAGTGCCCGTAAGACGGCGGGACAGTGTTAGACACACGGCCCGCCGGCTGGAGGGTGCTCAGCGGCGCGAGCCGTCGCGGGAGGCCGGCTTCGCCGGCCGGAAGCGACGGCGGTCAGGACTCGAGAGGGGGGTTCTGGACGTTGTGCTCCGTTGCGTACTCGTTCGTGAGCTGGTTCACGACGTCGAAGCCGTCGCTGTAGGCGTAGTTGATCTTCACGAACGGCTCCCACTTGTCCGGGAGGGCGTCCTCCGGGAAGATCGCGTCGACCGGGCACTCCGGTTCGCATGCACCGCAATCGATGCACTCCTCCGGGTCGATGACGAGGATCCGCTCGGCCTCGTGGATGCAGTCCACCGGGCAGACGTCGACACAGGAGAGATCCTTGATGTCGATACAGGGCTCGGCGATGATGTACGTCACACGACGTACTCTAGCTAGGCGTCGACGAGCTCCTCGACAACCTGCGGAGCACGCTCGACCAGGGCCGACTTGGCGAGCACCTGGTCGAAGCCGGCCGTGTGCGCGGCCCGCAATCCGGCCGTATCGGTGTGGTTCGAGAACCCGAGCAGCGGCACCTCGGGATACGCGTCGGCGACCTCGTCGGGATCGATGCGCGCGATGTCGGCGATCACGAGATCGGGAGGGTCGATGCTGTCCGTCGTCACGAGATGGTGACCCTGGAGCAGCCCCTCGAGCTTGCCCCGAAAGTAGAGGTCGACCCCAACCAACAGGATCGTCGCCACGCGCGGAGCGTAACATCCAGCCGATGCCTTTTGTGACGGTCGCTCGGGTCGAGGACGTTCCGCCGGGGACGGTGACGCGGGTGCGCGCGGGCGAGGAGGACATCGCGCTCGCGAACGTCGACGACGAGTTCTTCGCCACCCAGGGCCACTGCCTCCATCTCGAGGGCCCGCTCGGCGACGGCGAGCTCGAGAACTCCGTCCTCGCCTGCCCGTGGCACGGCTGGCGTTACGACGTCCGCACCGGGCTGAACGACTTCGACCACGCGATCCAGCTCCGCACCTACGAGGTGCGGGTCGAGGACGGCGAGATCAAAGTCGCAGTCTGAGCTCCTCTCGGAGGGACTGTCCCTCATCCGCCGCGGCGAGTTCTTCGCCGCGCACGAGGTGCTCGAGGACGCCTGGCGGGCGGCCGAGCAGGACGAGCGGGACTTCTTCCAGGGGCTCGTCCACGTCGCGGTCGCCTGGTATCAGGCCGACCGCGGCAACAGGACGGGCTGCGAGCGGCAGCTCGAGAAGGCCGCGAGGCGACTCGGCCCGTACGCGCCGCGGCACCGCGAGGTCGATATCGCCTCGGTGCTCCGCCAGGTGCGCGAGGCCGAGAGAATCGTCGAGAGCGGCTCGCTCGACCTGCCCGGGCCGCGGCTCTAGGTCCCGAGCCCGACGACGTGAAGGGCTCGGTTGAACGCAACGCGAAGCCACCAGAACCGGTCGAAGAAGAGCAGCAGTCCCAGGCTCACGAGCAGCGCTCCGCTGGCCGCGCTGATCAGCCGATAGCGATCGCGCAACCAGCGAAAAGCCCCCATCGCCTTCGCAAACGAGACTCCCGCAAGGAGAAAGCCGAAGCTGAGACCCACCGAGTAGGCAAAGAGCAGAAGCGCACCTTTGAGCACAGCGGTCGTGCTGCCCGCGAGCACCAGGACTGCTCCCAGCACCGGGACGATGCAGGGCGCCGCGCAGGTCGCGAACGCCGCTCCCAGGAGCGCGCCCGAGCCCGTCCGTCGCGCTTCCCCGAGCAGCCCCACTCCGACGAGCCGCTCGGGCAGCGGTAGCAGCCCGATGAATCCGAGCCCGAACACGATCAGGATGAAGCCTGAGATCTCGAGCTGCGCGCTCTTGTCGATGACGTGGCCGATCGCGCCCGCCCCTGCCCCCAGGAGCATGAAGATCGCCGTGAATCCCGCGAAGAACGGGATGCTCGACACCGCAACCCTGCGCGCAACGCCGGGCTCGCCAAGCCGATCCGCCTCGACCGAGGAGACCGCCGACAAGTAACCGGGAACGAGCGGCAACACGCAGGGCGTGACAACCGAGGCGAGCCCGGCCACGAACGCAACCACGATCCGCACCGCCATGAGCTACTCGAAGCGGGCGAGCTCCTCGTCGACCCGGCGCTCGAGCTCCGGCTCGAGCGTGACGCGCCCGTTCTGCTCCGGCGCCCCGCCCGCGGGCGCAGGCTCTCGTGCCCGGCTCCAGCGCCACGCGAGCACGCCGATCACGAGCGCACCGCCCACAAGTCCTGCCAGCGGCAGCAACCAGGCGAGGAGGTCGAAGCCCCGCTTGCGGGGAGCCGCCAGCACCTGTGGACCGAACTGAACGACGAGCTTGTCGAGGATCTCGCTCTCCGTGTCGCCCGCGTTGATGCGCTCGACGACGAAGTGGCGGATGCGGTTCGCCGCCGGCGCGTCCGACTGGTCGAGCGGCGTCTTGCACGTCGGGCACATCAGCTGGCCCTCGAGGTCCGCGAGTCTCGGATGGCTCTCGCTCGCAAGCGCTGCCGGCACCCCGACGACGAGTGCGGCGGCCAGCACCGCCAGCGTCCTCACGACTGCATCGCCTCCTTGATCCCTTCGTCGAGCTGGCTCGCGCTGATCGCGGCGGCGACGTGCCCCACGACCTTCCCGTGACGGTTGACGAAGAAGGTCTCGGGAACACCCGTGAGCCCATATTGCGAAACCACGTGCCCGGGCCCGTCTCGGACGAGCGGATAGGTCATGTGGTACCGCTTCGCGAACGCACGGGCGTCGCTGGTGAGGTCCTGCTGGTCGATCCCGAGCACCACGAGCCCGCGGTCGCGATACCGGTGCCAGGCTCGTTCGAGCGTCGGCACCTCATCCCGGCACGGCGCGCACCACGAGGCCCAGAAGTTCAGGACGACGACCTTTCCCTTGAGCGAGGCGAGCGACAGCGTCCCCGGCGTGTCGAGCCGGGGGAGATCGAAGGCCGGGGCGACGGGCTTTTTCCCCTTCGCGACCTGCTGCGGAATCTTGCTCGGGTTCTGGTGGACGACCTTCCAGATCAGGAGGCCGAGCAGCCCGAGGACGACCGCGACCGCAGTGACCTGCGCCCCAAGCTTGAGCGGCGAGCGAGCGCGCTCCTCAGGGCCGTCCATCCCTAAGCCGCGACGATGAAGACCTGCGTCCCCACGCGGACGTGCACGAACAGCCACTCCGCGTTCGAGATGTACATGCGGATGCAGCCGTGGGAAGCCGAGTAGCCGATCGAGGCCGGGTCGGGAGTCCCGTGGATGCCGACACCGGGCGCGGTCAGGCCCATCCAGCGCGTCCCGAGCGGGTTGCCCGGTCCGGGCGGGATCGGCTTCGCGCCAGCCGCCCACGGTGAGTTCGGCGGATACCACCAGGGGTTGCGCCACATGACCTCGATCGAGTAGTGACCGAGAGGCGTCGGGTAGCTCGATTGCCCCGTCGCAACCGGGAAGTCGCGCCAGGGCCGCATCCCGTGGTAGAGGTAGAGATGGTTCGAGCCGCGGCGGATCACGATCACCGGACCGAAGTCGTTGCGCGTCACGGAGGAGGGAATCGCCTTCAGCCGCAGCTTCACGGGTCCCTTTCTGTCCGCCTTCAAGGTCGCGAGGAGGATGCGGACCGAGCGAACGCGATCGAGAGTCTGGCCCGGGCGGTCCTTGGTGATCCAGGGCTTGTTGCGGCGAAGGCTGAGCACCGAGTCCACCGGCTTGCGGTCGTAGCGGTGGGCAAGCAGCGCGACATAGGCACGGGTCAGGCGCGGGCGGACGTCGACCCCCAGGCGCACGGCCTCGTTCGGTGACGCGGCGAGCGCGTGCTTGACGGCCGCTCGGATTTGTGGGACGGCGCCGAGGCGGCCGGGGCCGGCGCGCAGCGTGTGCCTGCCGACGCGAACGACGACGGGCTGCGCCGTAGCGCTGCGAACGGCATCGGTCGCGCCGGAGGCCGTCAGGCCGCCGACGGCGACGCCTCCGATCGTCACGCCGGGCGGAATCGTGGTCGGCGAAGGGCCGGTCGAGGTCGTGCCGGTCGTGGTCGTGTCGGTCGTCGTCGTGGTGGTGTCGGTCCCGGTTGTCCCCGTCAAGGTGCCCGTGGCCGCGACGACGGTCGCCGACAGCCCGCCGGCGGCGAGGAAGCCCAGCACGAACAGGACGGGGAGAGCCAGCCGTCGCACGAGCAGAGTGTAGCCCGCGCACCCGCGATCTAGGGAGCCGTCGGCAACAGGTCTTCGTCCAGCTCGCCCCCGGCGGCGGCATAGCGGACGATCATCCGGTCGGTGATCCACTCGACCGGTGCCCGGTCGTCGGTCCACGGATCGCGCGAGGGCGCAGCGGGTTGCATCTGCGCCGCGAGGAGGCGGCTGAGAACGCGCAGCCGCCGAGGACCCCGTCCGAGCCGACCCTCCAAGACGGGGCGCGGGGCCGGCCGGGTCAGCCCGACGACGAGCTGGTTGAAGCGAAGCGCCTGCCATGTGATTACCTGGGGGAATTCGGTCGCGAGCGTTCCGGCGATCCCTTCTGCGAGCCGGTGGTCGCCCGGCACGGTGGCGACGTTGAGGGCGATTGCGCCGTCCGCCCGCAGGTGCTCGCGGGCGAGGCGGAAAAACTCCTGCGTCGCCAGGTAGAACGGCACGTACGGTTGCCGGTAGGCGTCGACGAAGATCAGGTCGTAGCGGCGCCGGGTCGAGCGCAGAAACGGTCGGGCATCGGCGGTGAAGACGCGCAGGCGCGGGTTGTCGCCGAGGCCAAAGAAACGCCTGCCCACTTCGGTCACGGCCGGATCGAGCTCGACACCGTCGATCGAAGCCCCCGGATAGAAGACGCCCATGGCGCGCGCGGTCGTCCCGGCGGCGTTGCCGAGGATCGCCACTCGCTGCACGGGCCGGCCGAGAAGCGGCGGCACCGCTAAGAACATGTCCCACTCGCCGCCCGTGAGCACGTTGTCCGGTCGCCAGATCGAGTGCTTCGCGACGCCCTCGTTCAGATAGAGGTACCGCTCCTCTCCGCGCTGTACGACCTGGACGTACTGATAAAGCGACTCGCGCTCGTACAGGAGGCCCGGCACCGCCTTGACCGCTCCAGGCGGGATCGCGAGGAGCGAGGCGAAGGCGGCCGCAACGACGGCCCAACGCACGCCGAGCAGGAACGAGCCTCCGAGCGCGACGAGCGCCCCCGCTCCGAGCAGCGTCCGTTGCGTCCCGACGAGCGGGATCGTCACGAGGGCCGGCACGAACGTCCCCAGTAGGCTGCCGGCGGTCGAGAGGGCGAAGATGCGCCCCGCCGTCGCCCCGGCGGTCCGGACGTCGTCGATGCCGAGCCGGATCGCAAACGGCGCGACGGCGCCGAGCAACGTCACGGTTGGAGCGAACAGGACGAGCGAGCCCACGAACGATCCGATCACGACTCCTGCGGAGGCGTCGTCGACCCCGGTGGCGGCGAGGTCGAGGAACGGCCGGGCCACAAACGGCGTCGCAGCGATCCCCGCTCCCGCGAGGACGACGAGCAGCCCGAGCAGCCGCCTGCTCGGGTGGCGGTCGGCGAGGCGCCCGCCCAGCCAGTAGCCGAGGGAGAGCGAGGCGAGTACGAGACCGATGATGTTCGCCCACACCGCGGTCGACGATCCGTAGTAGGGCGCGAGCAGCCGGGAGGCCGAGATCTCCGTCGTCATCGCGCCGATTCCCGCCGTGAAGACGAGCGCCGAGAGCATCGCCGCCCCGCGCCGCTCGGCGAGAGCCGCCTCGTTCGCAGTCCCGATCCGGACCGCCACTAGCCCTCCCGCTTGATCACGACGATGGCGCAATCGTCGGCGAGGTCGCCGCCGCCGAACGCGCGGCAGTCGGCGAGGATCTCCGCGGCCAGCTCCTTGGGCCCGAGACCGTGTCGCTCGGAGAGCAGGCGGTCGAGCCGGGCGATCCCGTACAGGTCGCTCCCCCTTCTCTCCTCCACCACGCCGTCGGTGTAGAGGACGAGCGCCGCTCCGGGCTCGAACGGCGAGCGCACCTCCTCATACGTCTGACCGGGCTCGACCCCGAGCGGCAGGCCCTGGCTGGCGAGCTCGGTCACCGTTCCGTCGGGTCGCACGAGCCGCGGCGCCGGATGCCCTGCGCTCGCGCAACCAACCTCGCCGCGCTCGACGTCGACCGTCACGTACGCGAGCGTGATGAACTTCCCCACGGCGATCTCGCTGGTCACGACCTCGTTCGCCGACGCCAGGAAGTCGGCCGGGTCGGCATGCTCGCGGGCGAGAGAGCGAAAGACGAACTTGGCCATCGCCATGTCGGCCGCGGCCTCGATCCCGTGGCCGGTCACATCTCCGACCACGACCGCGAGGCGGCCGTCCGGGAGCTTGAGGAAGTCGTACACGTCTCCGCCCACGTCGACGCGCGCCGACGATTCGTAGACGGTGCCGACCTGAAGACCCTCGACCGCCGGCGCGCTTCGCGGCAGCAGCGACCGCTGCATCGTGTCGGCGAATCCCTTCTGCTGCTGGTAGAGACGCGCGTTGTCGATTGCGAGGGCCGCCTGCCGCGCGATCGAGAGCGCGAGCTCGGTCCTCTCCCCGGTGACCGGTCGCGACGGATCCAGCGACACGAGCGTCAGGATCGCAAGCACCTCGGCGGGGGTGGCTACCGGTAGGACCACGCATGTCGCCCCCTTGTCCAGGAAGGGCACGAGCAGCTCGTGACCCGGGAGCTTGGCGGCCGACTTCCGGTTCAGGACGAGGGGATCGCCCGACCGGAGCAGGCGGCGAATAGGACGCCCGGCCGCCGGTTGCGGCCTCGACAGGATCGTCCGGAGCGCCTGCGACACGTGCGGCTCGGCCAGGTACACCGAGTGCGTCTCGAGCACCTCGCCGCGTGCGTCGGGAAGACGGATTGCCGCAGCGTCGAGGCCGAGCGCCTCCACGACGGTGCGGGTCACCGCTTGGAGCGTCGCCTCGAGCGAGAGGCTATGCGTGAACGAGCGCGAGATCTCATAGAGCGCACGCAACTGCGTCGCCGACTGGCGCTCGGACCGGAGTGCCTCCTCGAGCTCGGAGCCGAGTCGCTTTGCCTCCTCGTGCAGGCGGGCGTTCTCGACCGCGACCGCGAGCTGCGCGGCCAGCGCCGAGATCAGCGCGGCCTCGTTCTCGTCGATCCGGCGCCCGGAGGGCGGATAGACGGCCAGCAGGCCGATCACCTCGTCGCGCGCGAGCAGCGGGACGGCCAGGACGGATTCGATTCCCGATTCCGCGAGCTCGCCGCGCACCTGCTCGAGCGTCTCCGCACGCGCGGCGTCCGGCACGAGCAGCGTCCCGCGGCCACGGAAGGGGCCGAGCGCAAGCGTGAGCAGCCGTTCCCCTACGCGCGCATGAGGCCCGACGAGACCGCGCCCGGCCACGGGCTGGAGCCGTCCTCCTTCGCGGAGGTAGACGGCGACGCGCTCGACCTTGAGGAGCTCCGCGATCCGCTCGACCGCGGTCTCGACCGTATGTGCCAGCGACAGCTGGGCGATCGCCTGTCCGATCACTGCGAGGAGGGCCCGCGTGCGTTCGAGCTCGGTCGTCGTCTCGAGCAGCGACTCGCTGGAACGGAGCGCGTGAGCGGCGCGAACGCCGAAAGTGGAGAGCAGAGACAGCTCCTCCTCAGAGAGGGAGGACGCCGGGTCGAACAGCAGCTGAAGGGCTCCCAGCGGAGGCTCGCCCAGGCTGAGCGTGACGGCTCCGCGCTCGAGCCGAGCCGGGCCCCGCAAGTCGAGAGCTCGCCGTGCAGCCTCCTCGAGCTCCGTCGAGCCCAGAGCTTCACCCGCCGGGTACGAGGCCTGCAGCTCCAGCGCCCCTTCCGGCCCGAGGCGCCACAGGAGCGCCCCCGATGCCCCGGCCGCCTGCGCGGAGAGCCTCGTGAGCTGGTCCGCGGTCGTCGTTCCGCCGCCCGCGGCTGCGAGCGCGTCTCCGGCGAGCAGGAGCACCCGCGCCCGCGGAGCAAGGCCTTCCGAGCCCTGCAACTCGATCGCGCGGAGGACGAGCCCGACCTGCGCGGCGGCCGTCTCGGCCAAGAGCGACTCCTCCGCGTCGAACGGCCGGCGCAGGCGGCGCACCTCGAGCTCGGCGACCAGTTTCCCGTCCCGCCGAACGGGCAGGCGGAGAACGACGCCGTTCCCATCGGCCTGCTCCGCTCCCTCCAGCCCGCGGCGCGACCCGACGAGCTCCGCGGACAGCACGGGCGAGACTCCCCAGACCGTCCGAGCGACGAGCTCGCCTCGCTCTTCGTCGAGAAAACGCACGACCGCCGCATCGGCGTGGACGGCCGTCCCGATCGCCTCCGTCAGGGTCTGGAGCGCCTCGAGTCGCTCTCGCATTCCCCCTGCAGTATGGCCCCTGGCGTGCCTGACCGGCACCGCGAACCCGGGCGAGCCCGGCTCGCGCGGCGCCCTTTGGCCGCTGGCGGCAAATCGGCCGGAGAGGGCCGACCCCTCTCCGGCCGCTCTTTAAGTCTTAGTTACGGCGTCCGTATCGAAATACTGTCCGCTCCGGGCTCGCACCGCCAGCGGCCAGTCAGACACGCCAGGGGACAGCCCTCAGGGTCCGCGAAGCTCCCAGCTTCTAGACTTCCCGCATGGCCCAGCCCGCACGGCGGCAGGCGGCGCCCGACGAAGCGCCGCACTACGATCCCAGGTCGATTCAGCGCACCGTGCTCGAGCAGCGCGCCCGCCGCGAGGCACGGCTTGCGCACAAGCGCGGGAGGCGGAACGCCCGGATCCGGTTCTTCATCGTCATCCTCGCGCTTCTCGGCGGCGCGATCGCCCTCGGCGTCGTCGCCTGGCACGAGATCCAGCGACTGTTCGGACTGTGATCGAGAATCCCGAGCCCCTTCCCGGCCCGCCCGAGCCGCAGCCACAGCGCCCGCTCCCGCCCGAGCCCTACCCGCGCGCGGGAGCCGGAATCTGGACGGCAGGCGCGAGGATCTCCTGGGTGGCCGGGCTCGTGCTGATGCTGTCCAGCTTCACGGACTGGTACGCCGGCTCCGGCGAAGGGCTGACGATCGGCGTGATCGGGTGGCACACGGGCGCGCTCGGAAAGCTCGTCTTCTTCCTCGGCCTCGTGGTCGTCCTGCTCGCGATCCTGGGCGAGGTCGGGATCGAGCTGCCGCCGGCGATCCCGGAGAGCCTCGTCGTGATCGCGATCGGGGCGCTGGCGACCATCTTCGTCCTGATCCGCCTGATCTCGATCCCGGACAAGTTCCTGCCTGCCGACGGGCGCGGAATCGGGATCTGGATCGCCTTGCTGTCCGCGATCGCCGTCATCTTCGCCGGGCTGCTACGAGCCGGCGAAGAGCTATGAGGAGCGCTCCGATCGCGAGCCCCAGCGCGGCACCCCCGACGACGTCGAGGGGGTAGTGCACTCCGACATAGATGCGTGAGAACCCGATCGCCGCAGCGAGCAGGAACAGCGGCGGCGCCAGCCGCGGCTTGAAATAGGCGAGCACGGCGGCGCAGGCAAAGGCGATCGTCGTGTGACCGGACGGGAACGAGGCGTCGGTGGGTGCGCGGACGAGCGTGTGCGGCGAGGCATAGCGCATGGACGGCCGCGGCCGGCCGATCAGCTCCCTGAGCCCATACGAGCCCAGGTTGCCGATCAGGTCAGCCGCGACCACCCAGGCGAAAACCAGCGGTCGGCGCCAGAGAACGGCGCAGACGAGGGCGATCGCGATCCACACGATGCCGAGGGTGCCCATGTAGCTCAGGCCCTCGAAGACCGGATTCAGCCAGCCGGTCCGATGGTGGACGATCCACCGTTCGAGCTGGCGGTCGCGCGCGATCAGGTCGGCAGGAGCTGTTTCGTCGACTCGATCAGCTGCGCGGGATCGAACGGCTTGCCGATGAAGCCTCGAGCGCCTCTGGCCTTCGCCTCGGCGTCCCCCTCGTCGACCTTGCCGCTGAACATCACAACCGGGATCGTGCCGACGCCGTGCCGCTCCTGGACGCGCTGGAGCATCTCCCAGCCGTCGACCTTCGGCATCATCACGTCGAGGAGAATCAGGTCGGGAGGCTCTCGCTCGAGCGCCTCGAGACCCTCCTCGGCGCTCCCGGCCTCGCGGACGGTGTAGCCCTCGAGCTCGAGGTTCGCCTTCACGTACTCACGCATGCGGTGGTCGTCATCGACGATCAGGATCACGGGACCGCCCTGCGGAGCGCCCCCCGGACCGGAATGCTCGAGGAACGAGTCGAGATCGCTCCTGCGGTAGCGCCGGTGACCGCCCGGCGTGTAGAAGGCGGGGACGCGGCCGAGGTCGGACCACTTCCGGATCGTGCTCTGGGCGACGCCCAGATACTTCGCCGCTTGGCCGAGCGTCAGCCACTCGGTCGGCTCGCCGCCGCCGAAGCTACGCCTTCCTCCTTGTCCCTCTCGGAATGCCATCACAATCGAATCTATACAAAACTCCGCTTTCCTGGATCGGTCCGGTTCTAAACCTCATCAAGGAGACGTCGTGGTGACGGTCACCGTTTCGGCCGGCGGGAAGGGCTGGAAGGTCCGGTCGAACGTCCTGCTCTCGCCGGCCTTCGGGTTGTCGTGCAGCGCCTGGCCGAGTGCGACGCCGAGCAAGAACACGATCACCAGCAGGGCAATCCCGGCGACCAGGCGGCCGCGGTGAAGGCGGCGCCGCTTCCGAGGTCGCGGCCGTCCTGACGGTTCGGCGCTCACGGCTTGTAGTCGGTCGCCCCGCGCGAGTAGAGGTGGAACGCCGCCGCGCCGATGAGCGAGACCCGACGGGGCTCGCGGACCGTCTCGCGGATCCAGCCGTCCGCGTCACGGTAGGCGCAGTCGAGCTCGGCCAGGGAGAACGTCTGTCCGACCCGCCGCCGCAGCTCGTCGCGCACGGCGTCGACCTGCTCCATCAGACGGAGATAGAGCACGCGGTCGCCCGCTTCCGCCTGCACCCGGCGGTAGCCCTCCTCCCACTCGTGCCGCGCGCTTTCGAACGAGTGCGCCACGCCGCGGGATCCTACGGCTGCGTGCAGCAGGCGGACGGCCAGGGCGACCCGAGCTCTTCGAGGATTCGCTCGCCTAGCTCGTAACCGGGGTTGGCGAGCGCGAAGGCGGCATGGGCATGCAGGCACTTCAGCTGGTGCGGATTGCGAGAACCGCCGATTCCGAGCGCGAGCGATTCGCCGCGGTCGCGGCCCCGCTCCCCACCGGCGAGGCCCCGTCGCAGCTCGCGTTGCCGCTCGGTCGCCCGCTCCAGGCTCTGGGCGAGCTTCGGGTCGTCCTCGAGGCGGCCGCTCCACCGCTCGACGCCCCCGGACGCCTCGAGCCTGGAGACGGCCGCGACCAGGTGCGGGCAGGTGAGGTAGTACGTGGTGGGGAACGGCTCGCCCGTTGCGTCGTACGGCGACTGCTCTGTTACCGCGGGCCGGCCGAACGGGCACCTGACGGCGACCCGGCGGAAGGCCCGCGGCGGGCGGCCGAGCTGCTGTGCGACGAGGGCGCGGTCATCATCCATCCCCGCCGATCCTAGACCCGCGCGAGCCGTGCTCGTGCTTCCGCAGCCACGCCTTGACGCCCTTGACGATGAAGAGCCGCTCTCCGGGCTTGACCAGCCCGAGCCGCCGAGCCTCTCGCTCGAGCGCGCCGGTGCTGGTCGACTCGGTCAGGCGCCCCGCGAGCTGCCGGTGCTGGGCGCGCAGGCGCGCGACCTCGTCGCTTCGCTGCGCGAGGGCCGATCTGGTGCTGAAATAGGTGTGCAGCGGGCGGTAGTAGAGAAATGCGATCAGCGCGACCGCGCCGACGGCCAGCCAGCGGAGCAGGATGGTCGAGCGGGTCGGTCGTTTGCGGCGACGCTTAGCCATGCACGGTGAGGTTCGCGGGAGGCGAGCGCGCTCCTTCTAGGCCACGTCCACCTTGATCACGTTCGTGGAGCCTGGGATGTTGACTGCCGTCCCCGCCGTGATCACGACCCGGTCGCCCGCCTCGACGATCTCGCTCTCACGCGCCGCCTCGAGCGACCGTGCCCAGAGGTCTTCGACGTCCCGCGCCTCGCCGATCTCGATCGGCGTCACTCCCCACTCGATCGCCATCTGCTGGACGGCGTGCCGGTGGTGCGTGATCCCGATGATCGGGCGTCGCGGCCGCAGGCGTGCGACCGCCGAAGCCGTCCTGCCGGTGAACGTGGGCACCAGGATCGCTTTCGCCCCGACCGCCTCCGCGAGGTCACAGGCCGCGTTGGACATCGCGTTTCCGACCGTCGGCTCGTCGCTGGCCTCGGGAAGCTGATGGCGGTAGCCGAGGCTCGGCTCGACCGCGCGGGCGATCCGGTCCATGTACTCGATCGATTCGAGCGGGTACTCGCCGATCGCCGTCTCTCCCGAGAGCATCAGCGCCGACGAGCCATCGAGGATCGCGTTGGCGACGTCGCTGGCCTCCGCGCGCGTCGGCTCCTGCCGGTGCTCCATCGACTCGAGCATCTGGGTCGCGGTGATCACGGGCTTCCCGCGTTCGAGCGACGAGAAGATGATGCGCTTCTGGAGCAGCGGGACGGAGGCGGGCCCGATCTCCACGCCGAGATCGCCGCGCGCGACCATGATCGCGTCCGCCTCTGCCACGATCTCCTCGAGCGAGTCGATCGCCTCCGCCTTCTCGATCTTCGCGATCACGTGCACCTCGGGATCGACGTCGGCCAGCAGCGTTCGCATCTCGCGCACGTCGTCGGCCGAGCGGACGAACGAGAGGGCGACGAAGTCGACCCCGAGACCGAGCGCGAACTCGAGGTCGTCGCGATCCTTCTGGGTTAGCGAAGGGATCGGCACCGGCACCCCGGGGACGTTGACGCCCTTGTGCTCGCTGACGATGCCGCCTGCAAGCACCGTGCAGCGCGCCCGCCCGTGCTCGACCTCTTCGACCCGCAGGTGGATGTGACCGTCGTCGATCAGGAGGTCGTGACCCGGACGGAGCACCTCGCCGAGCACCGCCGGCAGCACCGGCACCTCCCCGTCGCGGCCGGCTCGATCGAAGACGATCACCACCTCGTCGTTGCGCTGGAGCGACAGCGGATCGGCGAGGTCGCCGACGCGGAGCTTCGGTCCCTGGAGATCGGCGATGAGGGCGAGCGGCCGTCCGACCTCGTCCTGCGCAGCCCGCACGGCGCGCGCTCGCTCCGCGTGCTCCTCGGGGGAGCCGTGGGAGAAGTTGAGCCGCGCCGCGTCCATGCCGGAGCGGGCGAGCGCGACGAGGGATTCCGGCGAAGCCGAAGCGGGGCCGATGGTGGCCACGATCTTCGTCCTGCGCGGCGCGGGTTGCGCCATGAACGCAGACTAGCGCTCGCCCCAGAGGCCGGGCCGAATCGAGCCGAGTCCGTCTGTGCGCACCCGCGAAGTTCCACTTCCGGCACGAAGCCGTCACCCATGCGTACGACTTTTCGGCTTAGACTCGATTTGGGGAGGCGGGCGGGTTCCCTCTACTCGCGCGTCTACCTGATAGTCGCGCTCAGGAAGGCGTGAAGCGGGGAAACGCGTCCCAGCCCGGATACTCGGCCGCGTCTCCGACCTCCTCCTCGATCCGGAGCAGCTGGTTCAGCACGGGGGAACCCATGGTTCCCCCGTGGGCCCCCTCCTTTGCCTCTCGAGATCCGCTGTCGCTGAGCGAGCCGGGCGAAGCCCGCCTCGCGACGGCTAGGGACGGGCTGAATACCGAGGAAACGCGTCCCAGCCCGGATACTCGGCCGCGTCTCCGAGCTCCTCCTCGATCCGGAGCAGCTGGTTGTACTTGGCTACGCGGTCGGTGCGAGACGGTGCTCCGGTCTTGATCTGGCCGGCGTTGGTGGCGACGGCGAGATCGGCGATCGCCGTGTCCTCGGTCTCGCCCGAACGGTGGGAGATCACCGTCGTGTAGCCGTTCGCGCGGGCCAGCTCGATCACCGCCAGCGTCTCCGTGAGCGTCCCGATCTGGTTGACCTTGATCAGGATCGAGTTGGCGACGCCCTGCTCGATCCCCTGCCCGAGCCGCTCCACATTCGTCACGAACAGATCGTCGCCGACGAGCTGAAGCCGGTCGCCGAGACGCTGCGTCAGCGACCGCCACGCCCCCCACTCGTCCTCCGCCAGCCCGTCCTCGATCGACACGAGCGGGTAGCGATCGGCGAGATCGGCGTACAGGTCGATCATCCCCTCGCCCTCGAACGTCGTCCCGGCCCGCTCGAAGTGGTAGACGCCGTCGCGAAAGAGCTCGGTCGCGGCGGGATCGAGCGCCAGCGCGATCCGCTCGCGATGGCCGACGCGCTCCGCGGCCTCGAGCACCGCTTCGATCGCCTCGTCTGCCGACCCGACCTCAGGCGCGAATCCGCCCTCGTCTCCGACCCCGGTCGAGAGGCCGCGTTCGTGGAGCACGTTCTTCAGCGAGTGGAAGACCTCGACCGCGATCCGCAGGCCATCCGAGAACGTCTCCGCGCCGCCCGGAACGACCATGAACTCCTGCATGTCGAGTGAGTTCTGCGCATGCGCGCCCCCGTTGACGACGTTCAGTATCGGCACCGGCAGCACGCGCGCGCCCACCCCTCCGACCCAGCGGTACAAGGAGACTCCGGCGTGCGCCGCAGCTGCCTTCGCCGCCGCGAGCGAGCAGCCCAGGACGGCGTTCGCCCCGAGCCTCGCCTTGTTCGGCGTCCCATCGAGCTCGATCAGCCTCGTGTCGACCTCGCGCTGGTCCTGCGCGTCCAGCCCGCGGACCTCGTCGGCGATCTCGTGCCGCACGTTCCCGACGGCCTCCATCACCCCCTTGCCGAGATACACGCGCGGATCGCCGTCGCGAAGCTCGACTGCCTCGAAGCGCCCGGTCGAGGCGCCGGAGGGGACGGCCGCGCGCCCGAATGCTCCGCCCTCCAGCAGCACGTCGACCTCGACGGTCGGGTTCCCGCGCGAGTCGAGGATCTGCCTCGCGTTGACGTCGGCAATCCGGCTGCCCGACACTACTCCCGTTCCTTCGCGCGGTCGAAGTAGCGATCCTGCTCCTGGAGCGGCAGCTCGACGAAGCGCGCTCCCTCAGCCTCGGCCAGCCGCTCGGCCTTCTCCACCCGCGCCACGAAGCGCTGCGTCGCGCGCCGCAGCTCGAGCTCGGGGTCGACGCTCAGGCGCCGGGCGACGTTGACGCAGGCAAACAACAGGTCGCCGACCTCCTCGGCCTGTCGCTGCGCCGAGCCGTCGAGCTCGGCCTTGAGCTCCTCGAGCTCATCCTCCAGGTCGGCGAGCGCGCCGGCCAGGTCAGGATACTCGAACCCGATCGCAGCCGCCCGCAGCTGCACCTTGCGGGCATACAGCAGCGCGGGGAGAGCCTCGGGCACGTGGTGGAAGACACCTTCCCGCGCCTCCTGCTCGCGCTTGATCTTCTCCCAGTTCGCCTTCACCCGCGCCGGGGTGTCCGCCTCGACGTCGCCGAACACGTGCGGATGGCGGCGGACCAGCTTCTCGTGGATCAGCCGCGCGGCGCGCTCGAGATCACCAGAGCCCTTCTCCTCGAGCAGAAGCGCCAGGAAGTAGACCTGGAAGAGGAGGTCGCCGAGCTCATCCAGCAGCTTGCCGTCGTCGTCGGCCAGCGCGGCATCCGCTACCTCGTACGCCTCCTCGACCGTGTGCGGAACGATCGTGCGTGCGGTCTGCTCGCGATCCCAGGGGCAATCGCGGCGTAGCCGCTCGGTCAGCTCCTGGAGCTCGAGCAGCGCCTCGGCCAGCGCCACGCGTGCTAGCCCGTTGTAGTCGCGGCCGTCGTCGCGGGAACCGTGGTGCCGGACGTCGTCGAGGTCGTCGACGTCGACGTGGGCGTGAAGCCCTTCCCGTAGCTGACGTGGAACTGCTTCTTGATGTCGTTGACCCACTTGGCCATCTTCTCCTGCTTTCGCTGCTGGAGAAGCTGCTGCTTGATCGCAGTCTTCACCTGGCTGAGCGGCGTCGTGGAGGCGGGGATGGTCTTCGTGATCGGCATGATGATGTGGTAACCGTACGTCGTCTTGACCGGGTGGGAGAACGTCCCCACACCGAGCAGGAATGCCGTCTGGTCAAACGTCGGGACGGTCTGCCCGCGCGTGATCGTGAGCTTCCCGCCCTGGCTCGCCGAGCCGGTATCGCCGGAGTACTTCTTCGCGAGCGCGGCGAAGTCCGCGCCGCCCTTGAGCTCGTTGTAGAGCTTGTCGGCGAATGCCTTGGCAGCCACATCGGACCGGCACTTGACGCCGCCGGGGGTGTTCGGGCCGCAGACCGAGATCAGGATGTGGCGAACGGTCCGGCTCTCCGCTTGCTGGTACTGCGACAGGTGGGCCTTGTAGTAGTCCGCGACGTCCTTGGGGGTGACCTTGACGTCCGCCGTCACCTTGTCGTAGAGCTTCGTCGAGATCAGCTGGTCCTTGATGTCGGCATCGACCTCGTCCTGCGTGAGGCCCTGGGACTTGAGCTGCTTCTGATAGGCCGCGTCGCTGCCCTTGAAGAACTGCTTCTTGATCTGGACGAGCTTGGCGTCGATGTCCTTCTGCGTGATCGTGATCCCCATCTTCTGCGCCTCCTGGGCGAACTCGGCGCGCTGGACGAGGAAGTCGACGGCCTGGCTCTTGATCCGGTCGTAGTCGGCCGTGCCGACTTTGGGGAACGTCTGCTTCTGGGTCTTGTAGCTCTGCTTGGCGCGGGAGATCAGATTGTCGAACTGGGCCTTCGTGATCGTCACGCTGCCGACCTTCGCGACATCGTCCCCGGACAGGCTGCTGCCGCCGCCACAACCGGCGGCTGCGAGCCCGATCAGGACAACCGGGAGGAGAAGGAAAAAACGGATATTCCTCATGGAAAAAGCGCCACGTGCAGCGGACGCGTCACGCTGCCTGGCGCGCCTCGAGTATAGCATCGACCAGAGAGACCGCCGCGCGGAAACCGTCACCTTCCGGACCGCCCGCGTCCCTGAGCGAGACCTCCTGTTTGGACGTCGTGTAGACCGCCGTCTCGACCCTCCGGCGGAGATCGCCGAGCTCCTGCGAGCCGAGGACGAGCGGGCCGACCGTCGCCCGGCCGCCGCGGAAGACGAGGTAGTCCGCCCCGATTCTGGCCAGCTTCAGCTTCGCCTCCTGGATCGAGAACAGGTTCTCGACCGGCTCCGGCAGCGGCCCGTAGCGATCCTCGGTCGCGGCCTGCAGCTCGCGCAGCTCGTCCTCCGACTCGGCCAGTGCGATCCTCCGGTGCAGGTCGATCTTCAGCGCCTCGGAGGGGATGTACGCCGAGGGGACGTAGGCGTCCACGCGCGCGTCGACGCGGACGGGCCGCGCCGCCGGCCGCCGCTGCCCCGAGAGCTCGGCGACGGCCTCGGCCAGGAGCTCGACGTAGAGCTCGAAGCCGACCGCGGCGACGTGCCCCGACTGCTCCGCGCCGAGCAGCTCGCCGGCCCCGCGGATCTCGAGGTCGCGCATCGCGATCGCGAAGCCGGCACCCAGCTCCGTGTGGTCGGCGAGCGTCGCCAGCCGGGCCCGCGCCTCGGGAGTCAGCTCACGCGAGTCGGGATAGAACAGGTGCGCGTGCGCGAGAACATCCGAGCGGCCGACGCGGCCGCGGATCTGGTACAGCTGGGCCAGCCCGAGCAGATCCGACCGCTCGATCACGAGCGTGTTCGCCTGCGGGATGTCGAGCCCCGACTCGATGATCGTGGTCGAGACGAGCACGTCGGCGTCACCGCTCAGGAAGGCGAGCATCTTCTCCTCGAGCTCGCGCTCGCGCATCTTCCCGTGCGCGACCACGAAGCGCAGGCGCGGACAGAGCTGCTGGAGCTTGCGGGCGGCCTCCTCGATCGTCTCGACCCGGTTGTGCAGGTAGAAGGACTGCCCACCGCGGGCGTGCTCGCGCTCGAGCGCGGCGGTGACGAGCTCCTCGTCGTACTCGCCGACGGACGTCCGGATCGCGCGGCGCCCCTCCGGAGGAGTCTCGATCACCGAGATGTCCCGCAGCCCGGAGAGGGACATGTGCAGCGTGCGTGGGATCGGCGTCGCCGACAGCGCGAGCACGTCCACCTCGAGACGAAGCGACCGCAGCAGCTCCTTCTGCCTGACGCCGAAGCGCTGCTCCTCGTCGAGGACGACGAGGCCGAGGCTCTTGGGAATGACGTCGCGGGAGAGCAGCCGGTGCGTTCCGATCAGAACCTCCACCTTCCCCTCGGCGAAATCCCGGAGCGCGGCCTTCTGCTCGGCCGGCCGGCGCAGCCGCGAGACCATCTCGACCCGCACCGGAAACTCCCGGTAGCGCTCGCGGAAGGTGTTGAAGTGCTGCTGCGCGAGGACGGTCGTCGGCACCAGGATCAGTGTTTGCTTTCCGTTCAGGGCGACCGCGAACGCCGCGCGGACGGCAACCTCGGTCTTGCCGAAGCCGACGTCCCCGCACACGAGCCGGTCCATCGGGTGCGGTGCCTCGAGATCCTCCTTCACCGCCTCGATCGCCCGCTGTTGGTCCTCCGTCTCGCGATAGGGAAACTCGGCCTCGAGCCGCTCGAGCCAATCGCTCGAGAGCTCGAACGCGATTCCGGGCGCGGTCTGCCGCCGCGCGTACAGCGCCACGAGCTCCCCGGCCAGCTCATGCACGCTCGCGCGCGCGCGTGACTTGAGCAGCTGCCATGCGCGGCCGCCGAGCTTGGACAGCGCCGGCGCCCGGGCGTCCGCACCGATGTAGCGGGAGACCTTGCCGATCTGCTCGTGCGGGACGTAGAGCCGGTCGTCGCCGCGGAACGCGAGCTGGAGGTAGTCGCGTGTGACTCCCGCCACCTCCCGCGTCTCGAAGCCGAGCAGCCGGCCGACGCCATGGTCCTCGTGGACGACGTGATCGCCCGTGCGCAGGTCGGCGAACGACTGCAACGCACGGCCGAGGCGCGCGTCGGCACGCGGCGGCCGCTTGCGGAAGACCTGCGTGTCCGGAAGCAGGACCAGCCCGAGCTCGCGCCAGACGAAGCCACGGCGGGCCGGGGCGACGGCGAACAGGAGGTCGGGCTCGGCCGGGAACGGCTCCCCTTGCTCGAGCAGGCGGGCGTCCACCCGGCGGAGGAGGTTCTTCGTGCGAAGGGCCTCGCCTGGGTGCGGGAAGGCCACGACCACCCGCTGACCGGAGCGGACGAAGGCGTTCAGCTCGTTTTCGGCCTCCGAGAGCCCCCGAGCGGCGATCGCAGGCCGCTGGGCCTCGAAGGTGAACGGCTGGCCCGCAGGCAGCGGCTCGAGCTCGGTCGCTCCGGCGAACGAGAGATCGGCTTCGAGCTCCTCCTCCCAGACGCGCTCGACCTCGCGCGGCTCCCAGACGAAGTCCGGGATCCCAGGAAGCGGCGGCACCAGATCGGCCGGAACGGGAGGCGGCCCGTCGTCGGAAAGCCTCGCTTCGACGAGGTCGAGCCGCCGCTCGGCGGCCGGGTAGACCAGCGCCGATTCGAGCGGGCGCAGGGCGCGCTGGGTGAAGGGGGAGAACGCGCGGATCCCTTCGATCTCGTCCCCGAACAGCTCGATCCGCAGCGGCTCCCGGCCCGTGGAGGGGAAGACGTCGACGATGCCGCCGCGGACGGCGAACTGGCCTCGTTCCTCGACCCGCTCGGCACGCTCGTAGCCTGCGAGCGCCAGGTGCTCGGCGAGCCGGTCGATGCCGGGCTCGTCGCCGACCGAGAGCCGAAGCGGCTCCGGCCGCGCGCCGGGCGGAGGCAGGCCCTCCGCGAGCGCGGCGGCAGATGCGCAGACGAGGCCCCTGGCCGCGAGCACGTCGAGGGCCCGCGCGCGCTCGCCGACGAGGTGAGGCGGCGGCTCGAGCCCCGATTCCCAGCGGACGCCACGGCTGGGAAACAAGGCAGCGTGCTCGGGACCGAGGAACCAGCCGGCCGCCTCGGCGGCGTCACCGGCGTCCGCGTCGTCGGGAAGGAGGCAGACAAGCGGGCGCGCGAGCTCCTCGTGGAGCGCAGCCAGCAGGAGGGGCAGGATCGGGTCGGAGACGCGGGCGCGCGTCGGCAGCGCCTCCGCGAAGGCGCGGAACCGCTCGCTCGCGCGAAGCTGGTCGACGAATGGGTGCAGTACTGGCTGGTCCATGCAGAACGACGGAACACCGGGTTCCGCGGGGTCAAGTTTAGCCCTCAGTTGAAGCGCGACTGGGCCTGTTCGAGGCCCTCAGCGGCCACGACTTCGACCGCGTCTGCGGCGCGCGAAACGAGCGCGTCGACATCCGTTTCCGGGTCGAACCGGGAGAGCACGTAGTCGGACACCGGCCGCCTGTCGCCGCGCCCGGGCCGGCCAATGCCGATCCGCAGCCGCAGGAAGTCCTGCGTCCCGAGCGCCTGCGCGATCGAGCGCAGCCCGTTGTGGCCCGCCAGGCCGCCGCCCGCGCGCGCCTGCAGCCGGCCTTCCTCGAGATCGACGTCGTCGTGGACGACGAGCAGCGAGGACGCGGGAACCTTGAAGAAGCGCGCCGCCCCTGCGATCGAGCGCCCGGACTCGTTCATATAGGTCTCGGGCTTCAGGAGCGCGATCCGCGCCTCGCCGAGCCGCGCCTGCGCGAGCCGGCCGGAGAACTTGGAGCGGAACGAGGCGCCCAGACGCTCTGCGAGCTCGTCGACGACGAGCCAACCGATGTTGTGCCGCGTGCGTTCGTACTCGCGGCCGGGGTTTCCAAGTCCTGCAACGAGCAGATCGAGCGTCGGGGCATGATCGTGGCCCCGACGGAGGAAGCGCATCAGTGGGTCGCCCGGTGGCGCTGGTGGAATTCTGGGGCGCGAGCAGCAAGCCAGGCAAGGACGCAGGGAGCGCCCGTATTGGCCAATACGGGCGCGACTGAGGACGCCGCATAGCGCAGTCTGATCGCGGTCCAGAAACCGGCGTGCGCCGCCGGGCGATCCACTAGCCCTCGGTGGTTCCCGGCTCGCCTTGCTCGCCGGTTCCGGCCTCGGCCTCCGGCTCGGCCGGAGCCTCCTCGCCCTCGGGGACCTCCTCGCCCTCGGGGACCTCCGCGCCCTCCTCGAGCTCCTCCTCTTCGGGCTCGGGCTCGACGATGCGCGTCGGCATCGTGACCGTCGCGAGCACCGTCTCCTCGGGATCGTCCAGGTACGTGACTCCTTCGCGCGTGCCAAGGTCGGCAAGCCGCAGCGTGTCGCCGATCGCCATCCCGCTGACGTCCAGCTCGAGCCGCTCGGGCACCTCCATCGGCAGGGCCTCGACGTTGATCTCGCGGACGACCTGGGAGAGGACACCACCCTCCTTCACACCCTCGGACTCGCCCACGAGCTCGACGACGACCTGGGCCTGGATCGTCTGGTCGAGCCGGACTTCGTGCAGGTCGACGTGGATCAAGCGGCCCTTGACGGGATCCTGCTGGGCCTCCTTGAGGATCGAGGCGCGCGTCGTCTTCTGGCCCTCCACCACGACGTCGAGGATCGCGTGCAGCCCGTGCGAGCCGGTGAGCGCCCGCCGCAACTCCCGCTCAGGCACGCAAATCGCATGCGGCGGCTTCCCGCGCCCGTACAGGACGCCGGGGATCAGCCCCTCCTTGCGCAGGCGCCGGGAAGCGCGGGTTCCGACCTCCTCGCGCTCGCGCACCTCGAGTTTGACCCTTTCTGCGGCCACAGCGGCGAAAGTGTAGCGACCGGCCTAAAAGAGCTGGTTCTCGCCGCCGAAGATCGCCGAGACCGACTCATCGGCGAACACGTTCATGATCGTCTCGGTCAGCAGCGGCGCGACCGTGAGGACGGTCATGTTCGACGGCATATGCGTCGGGTCGACCGGCACGGTGTCGGTGACGACGATCCCCGTCAGATCGGCTTCACCGAGCGTCGCGAGAGCGTCGCTCGAGAAGACCGCGTGCGTGACGAAGACCCAAACGTCGGTCGCGCCGTGCTCCCTCAGCGCATTCGCGCCCTGGATCAGCGTCGTGCCGGTCATCGAAGCGTCGTCGCCGATGATCGCGATCTTCCCGCGCACGCGTCCCGTCACCTCGGTCACCTCGGCGATGTCGTGCGCCGGACGCGTCTTGTGCATGATCGCGAAGTCGGCATCGATCATCTCCGCGAAGCGGACGGCGTGCTTGGCTCGTCCCGCGTCGGGTGCGACGGAGACGACGCCCTCGCCGTGTAAACCGAGGTCGCGGAAGTGCCGCGTGAAGAGCGGCAGCGACGTCATGTGGTCGACCGGGATGGTGAAGAAGCCCTGGATCTGCCCGGCGTGGAGGTCCATCGTCAGCACGCGGTCGGCGCCGGCGAGCTGGAGCATGTCGGCAACGAGCCGCGCCGAGATCGGCTCGCGCGGCATCGCCTTGCGATCCTGGCGCGAGTACGGGAACCACGGGATGACGGCCGTGATCCGCTTGGCCGACGCGAGATGGGCCGCCTGGATCATGAAAAACAGCTCCATCAGGTTCTGGTCGACCGGCTCGCAGCCCGTCTGGACGAGGAAAACGTCGGCGCCGCGGATCGACTCCAGGTAGCGGCAATACGTCTCGCCGTTCGCGAACGTCTCGAGCGCGATCTCCCCGAGCTCGACGCCGAGCTGGTCGGCGATCCGGTGTGCGAGCTCAGGGTGCGAGCGGCCCGAGAAGACCATCAGGCGCTTGCCCGGCGCGCGCTCCAGCCAGTGCTCCGGCTTCAGCTCGGGCGTTGCCTGCTGGACCTCGAGCCCGGGCAGGCGCTCGGTCAACTCAGTGGTCGTCGCGCTTTGCACGGACGTAGCCCTCCTTGGTGACCTGACGGGGCGGGAAGCCCGCGAGGGATCCCGGCGGGACATCTTCCGTGATGACGGAGCCCGCCGCAGTCCAAGAATCGTCGCCAATCTCGACCGGAGCAACGAACACATTGTGGACGGCGGTCCTGACGCCCTTGCCGATCTTC
>DASWEE010000112.1:0-10893 GCA_036394915.1 Gaiellaceae bacterium
GCTCTTCTTCGAGCGGCTGGCCGACGTCTACCCGACCGTGCTCGCCTTCGAGGACATGCAGTGGGCGGACGCGAGCCTGCTCGACTTCGTCGAGTACCTGCTCGAGTGGTCGCGCAACTCCCCGCTGTACGTGATCACGCTCGCCCGCCCCGAGCTCGCCGAGCGCCGGCCGACCTGGGGCGCCGGCTATCGCAACTTCAGCTCGCTCTACCTCGAGCCGCTCTCGCCGAGCGCGATGGAGGAGCTCCTGGCCGGGCTCGTGCCCGGCCTGCCGGAAGCGGTGCGCGAGCAGATCCTCGCGCGGGCCGAGGGCGTCCCGCTCTACGCGGTCGAGACGGTGCGGATGCTGCTCGACCGCGGCCTGCTCGTGCGAGAGGGTCCGGTCTACCGGCCGGTCGGCGAGATCGGCGCGCTCGAGGTGCCGGAGACGCTGCACGCCCTGATCGCGGCGCGCCTCGACGGCCTCCCGCCCGAGGAGCGGCGCCTGCTCCAGGACGGAGCCGTGCTCGGCAAGACGTTCACGCCGGCCGGGCTCGCCGCTCTCTCCGGCCTGGCAGAGGCGGAGCTCGAGCCGCTCCTCTCCTCGCTCGTGCGCAAGGAGGTGCTCGGCGTCCAGGCCGACCCGCGCTCGCCCGAGCACGGCCAGTACGGCTTCCTCCAGGATCTCGTCCGCCACGTCGCCTACGAGACGCTCTCCAAGCGCGAGCGCCGCTCCCGCCACCTCGCAGCGGCCGAGCACCTGACCGCCGCCTTCGCCGGGGAGGAGGACGAGGTGGTCGAGGTCGTCGCCTCCCACTACGTCGCCGCCTACGAGACGGCGCCGGAGGCCGACGACTCGGCCGAGATCAAGCAGAAGGCGCAGACGATGCTCGCCCGCGCCGGCGAACGGGCCGCCTCGCTCGGCGCTGCCGCCGAAGCGCAGCGCTACTTCGAGCAGGCCGCCGGGCTGACCGACGAGCCGCTCCCGAAAGCCGCCCTGCTCGACCGGGCGGGCTGGCTCGCCACCTACGCCGCCCAGCCCGAGGCGGCCACCGGGCTGCTCGAGAAGTCGATCGCGCTCTACGAGGCCGAGGGTGACACCCACGCCGCCGCCCGCGTCTCGACCAGGCTCGCCGACTTGGAGTACACCACGGGCCAGCACGAGCAGGCGCTCGAGCGCATGGAGCGCGCCTTCGCCGTCATCTCGACCGACGAGCCCGACGGGGACCTCGCGCTCCTGGCCGCCCGACTCGCGAGCGGGTACACCGGTGCGGGCGATCTCGAGCGGGCGAGCGAGCGGGCCGAGCTCGCACTCGACGTCGCCGAGTCGCTCGGATTGCCCGAGCCGCTGACCCGCGCCCTCCACGCCAAGGCGCGCGTCGCGGAGGCCCAAGGGCATCCACAGGAGAGGGTCGCGTTTCTCACGCAGGCGCTCGCGATCGCAGTCGAGCACGATCTTCCCGGGCAGGCGGCCCAGCACTACTTCAACCTCTCGGACTCCTCCTTCCGGCGTGACCGCTACGCGGAGGCGCTCGGCTACCTGCAGCCTGCGCTCGAGCTCGCCCGCAGGCTCGGCAACCGGCCGAGCGAGTGGTCCTTGCTCGCCGAGCTGACCTACCCCCTCTACATGACCGGGCGCTGGGAGGAGGCGCTAGCGGCCCTCGAGGAACTGACCGAGGAGCAGATCCACTCGGGGGCGATGTTCCTCAGCGTGCTTACCTCGGCGCTGGAGATCCACATCCACCGCGGCGAGCTCGAGCCGGCGCAGCGGCTGTTCTCGCTGTTCTCGCACCTCGAGACCTCGGTCGACCTTCAGGAGCAGGGCATGTACAGGAGTGCGACGGCGACGCTGCGTCGCGCCGAAGGTCGGCTCGGCGAGGCGCTCGAGGCGGGGGCGGCGACCGTCGAGCTCGCGCGAACCCTCGGCACCGACCACCAGCTCGTCAAGCAGGGCCTCGTCGAGGCGATCGAGGCGGCACTCGCGCTCGGCGAACGTGAACAGGCCGGTCAGTTACTGGCGACGATCGACGCGATCCCGCCGGGGCTCCGGCCGCCGTACCTCGAGGCGCAGGGACACCGCTTTCGGGCGCGGCTGGAGGGAGACGAGGCGGGTTACAGGGCGGCGGCCGCCCGTTTCCGCGAGCTCGAGATCCCGTTCTGGCTCGCGGTCACGCTGCTCGAGCACGGCGAGGAGCCGGGCCTCACCGAAGCACGCGAGATCTTCGAGCGGCTCGAGGCGACGCCCTGGCTCGAGCGAGTCACAGCGGCCGCCGCCCAGCAACAGGCGCACGTCCCCACATGACAAGACCGCAGACGGGATTATCTGGCAGTGCCGGAGATCATTCTGTTACAGCTTCTTAGGTAAGTTCGGAGCCGTCGAAGATCTTCAGCGGCAGGCTCGAGAGCTGCTCCCCGCCGCCAAAGCCGATCCGCCACGTCTCCTGCATGTACAGGCAGGAGCCGTCGTCGGCGATCACGTGCGGGTGCATCGAGAAAACCATGTTCTCGCGCAGCACCGCCTCGTTGCCCTCGCCGATCCGGGGATGCTCGATCATCGTCATCCCGATCGAGTGCCCGGTGACGTGCCCGAGGGCGTAGCCGAGGTTCCGAAACGGCTTCGAGACGGCCGTGTGGACGTCGTGCGCGGTCGAGCCCTCCCTCATCACCGCCCGGGCGATCTCGCCGTACTCCACATACGCCCCCATCATCTCGGCCGTCACCCGGCTCGGTTCGCCGGCCATGATCGGCCGCGAGACCTCGGCCCAGTGACCGCTCGGGCCGCCGATCTCGAGCGAGTACAGGAGCAGGTCGTCCGCCTCGACCCGCCGGGTCTCGCTGGGAATGACGAACTCCGGCCGTGCCCCGCCGGGCGGCCCGTGGGCGAGCACCATGTTCATCGCGTGGCGACCGGTCCCAAGCGCGACGAAGCGCCCCGCCGCGGGCGCCATGATCTCGGCCTCCGTCTTGCCGGGCTCGTAGGCGCGCAGGACCTCCCAGAAACCCTCCTCGTTGATCCGAACGGCCTCGCGGACCGATTCGAGCTCCAGCTCGCTCTTGACGGCGCGCGCACGGTCGAAGGGCTCGTCGAAGGGGACGAGCTCGAAGCTGCCGGCGGCGAGCGCCCGGTAGTCGCGGACGTTCATCACGTAGTCGAGGCCGTAGACGCCGATCCGCTTCGCGCCGGCCACTCGCTCGCGGAGCCATTCGCCTGGAGCGTCGGCGAACGCGCGCTCCTCGACCCAGGCGGCGTCGTGGTAGCCGACGTAGCGCGCCTCGCTCGGGAACACGATCGCCGGCTCGCCCTCGAGCGGGACGAGTACATACGCGTACCGGTGGACGATCTGGAAGCCGGACATGTACGCGACCGCCCCGTCGAAGCCGGTGTACTCGCTGCCGGAGACGATTAGTGCGTCCACACTCTCGGCCGCCATCGCCTCGCGGACCGCCGCGAAGCGACGGTCGATCTCAGCCTGCACGTGCACGCGAGGACGATAGATGCCAGGAATCCTCGAGCGCCTTGACGAGCGCCCACATCGCCCGGTTGAGCGGCGTCGGCACGCCCGCCTCCTCCCCATGGTCGACGAGCGCGCCGTTCAGGAAGTCGATCTCCGTCTGGCGCCGCGCGAGCACGTCCTGGGTCATGCTCGCCTTGTGGTCGTGGGCGACGCGCGCGGCGTGGTCGATCATCTCCTCCGGATCGTGGTCGAGCTCGATCCCGAGCTTGGACGCGACCGCCTTGCCCTCGTCGGCCAGCCCGGTGACGAGCCGCCGGGTCGGCTCGAAGTCGCAGACCTCGCCGTGCGCGAGCCCGGTGAGCGCCCCCACGGGGTTCGTGGCGGCGTTGAAGATCGCCTTCGTCCACTGGGCCCCGCGCGCATCGGGGAGAGCGACAGTGTTCATGCCGGAGCGTGTGAGCGCGGCGGCGAGCTCCTCGACCTTCTCCATCGGCGCCGGCTCGGGCTCGAACGGGCCGATCCACGTGTCTCCCTTCGTGTCCCAGCCGACGTGGCCGGGCGCGATCAGATGCCCGGCGGGAAAGGTGGTCCCGCGGATCACTCGGGCGACGTGCCGGGCGACGATCTCCTCGTTGCCGATTCCGTTTTGCACGGAACACACGGCCCCGCGCTCGAAGCTGCCGGCGACGGCGGCCATCGCCGCATCCGTATGCATGCTCTTGACCGCGACAATGCCGAAATCGCAGGGCGGGATCTCGGCCGGATCGCTCGTCGCCCGTAGGCGGCCCACCAAGTCACCCACACCGGAGAGGCGCAGGCCCTGCCCGTTGATCGCTTCGACGTGCGCAGCGTCGAGGTCGTAGGCCCAGACCTCGGCGTCGTCGAGCTGCGCGAGGTGCGCCGCGAACAGGCTCCCGACGGCTCCGCACCCGATCACTCCTACCCGCATCCCGCCTCCTTCGCCTTGACCAGACCGTACAGCGCCGTGTGGAGCGGCACCTCGACGCCCGTGCGGGCAGCCTCGCGCACGAGGGCCCCGGTGATCAGGTCGATCTCGGTCGGACGCCCGGCCTGGACGTCCTCCAGCATCGAGGGGACGTGGGCGCTGCCCCGCCGGGTCGCGAGCACGTTCATCTCCCAGGGATCGTCGTGCAGCGGGATCCCGGCCGCCTCGGCGACGCGCTTGCCCTCCTCGACGAGCCCGTGGACGAGATGGCCGAGCCCGGCCGGGCCCTCCCGGTCGGCGAAGTGGCGGTCGTGCGGGAGCTCCGTCAGCGCCGAGACCGAGTTGACGGTGGCGTTGAAGATCAGCTTCGACCACTGAGCCGGGCGCAGATCGCCGAACGCCTTCGCCTTCAGCCCCGAGCGGACGAGCAGCGACGCCACCTGCTCCACCGTCTCGGCCGGCGTCGTCTCGTACGGGCCGAGCCAGGTCTCGGTGTCGAGGATGTACTCGACGTGGGTGTCGCCGTGCCGGTTCCCGCTCATGAACGTGACCGCTGAGATCAGCGGCCAGTCGCCGTAGCGTCGGACGACCTCCTCGGCGCCGAGCCCGTTCTGGATCGTCATCACGCTCGCGCCGGGAAGCCTCCCTTCCAGTGCGGCGGCGGCCTGCTCCAGATGCGTGGCCTTGGTCGCGACGATGCACAGATCGGCATCGTCGAGCTGGGCGGGATCGGAGGTCGCCTGGAGCCTTGCGACGTGGTCGCTGCGTCCCGACACCCGCAGGCCCTGCTCCTCGAGCGCACGGGCGTGCTCCTTCCGACGGGTGAGGACGGTCACGTCCGCGACCTGGGCCAGATGGGCCGCGTACAGGCTTCCGATCGCACCAGCGCCGACGACGCACACCCTCACGGAGCCGGCACCTCCTGAGGGTCGGTCCGCGTCAGCAGGTCCAGCCGGCCGTCCGTCACCTGCACGAGCGCGACCTTGACCTCGGGGTTGCGGCTGCCGCTGTCGGGATAGGCGAGATGTCCCAGCGGGGACTCCATCTCGAGCCCGCGCAGCTCGTTCGTAACGAGGAACGGCACGGCCGACTCGGCTCTGTTCACGGCGCGCTCGAACAGAAGGATGGCTGAATAGGCGAGCGCGGCCGCGCTCCCGTCCGGGCGAACGCCGTAATGGGCGCGGTAGCGCTCGTAGAACTCGTCTGTCGCGAAGCCGGGGTCGGGATAGCCGAACGTGGTGAACGTCAGGCCCTCGGCGCGGAGGATCCGTCGCGAGTCGACCAGGTCGGTAGCCAGCACCGGCTTCGAGTATCGCGTCGCCAGCCGAAGCGTGGCGCCGACGGGCAGAACGCTCACGATCGCCTCGGCCCGCCTCGGGTCGGGGACGAGCTCGAGCGAGCGCTCCTTGGCCGCGAGCTCGAAGTAACGAGAGAGAGCGCTGCCGGCCGTGCTCCGAGGAGGCGTCACGTACACGCGGCCATAACCTTTGGCGTGCACGTGGTCGGCGAGTGCGGTCGCCTCCTCGTTCGCTCCCATGCCCACCGCCCACAAGAACGGCGTGCGCGCGACAAGACCGGGGTCGTAGTTGCAGGTCCCGAGCAGCAGCACCTTCGTCCCCCGCGCGGCGCTCGCTGCGGCGCGCTCCGAGCCGACGTCGCAGGGTAGGACGAGCACCCGTGCACCCTGTCGGATCAGCCCGCGGGCGATCCGCCCGGCACGGCTGGGGTCACCCTTGGTGTCCCGCACGAGCAGGCGGATCCGCAGCGCGCCGTCGATGCCGCCCAGCCCGTTGATCCGGCGAACGGCGATCTTGGCGCCGTTCGAGAGCTCCGCCCCACTGCCGCGCAGGTCGTTCGGAAAGCCGATCACGATCGTCCCGGGCGGCACCTGGTGGCTGGCAGGCACGTGCGATGACGAGCCCGAGCAGCCGGCTGCCCCGAGCGCCGCCAGCAGGCACGCGGCCTGACGAAGCCTCATCCGCGGCGGTCGGCGAGCCGGCGGAATTCCTCGTCCGAGACCAGCCCACGGCGCTCGGAGCCGATCCGCTTCACGTCCTCGAGCAGGTCGCGGTAGGCGTCCTCGGGGACGTCCAGGCCCAGCTCCTCGCACTTGATCCGGATGCTGTCGACACCGCTCTTCTTCCCGAGCACGATCCGCCGCTCGGCGCCGACGACGCCGGCCGCGAACGGCTCGATCGCCGGCGGGTCGTGGAACTGGCTCGCGACCGCCCCGCTCTCACGCGTGAACAGGTTCTCGCCCACGAGCGGCTTCCACGGCTCGAGCTCGTAGCCCGACAGCTCGCGCACGCGCCGTGAGACGTCCCTGAGCCGCTCCAGCCGCATATTCGTCTCCGTCCCGTACAGCGCGGAGAGCGCCAGCGCGACCTCGCCGAGATTTGCGTTGCCGGCGCGTTCGCCCATCCCGTTGATCGTCCCGTGCACCCAGCCCGCACCGGCCCGCACGGCTGCGACCGCCGCGGCGGTGGCGAGGCCGAAGTCGTTGTGGCCGTGGAAGTGGAGCGGGACGTCCGGACCGACCCAGTCGCGGACGCGACCGACGAGCGAGCCGACCGCCTCCGGGGCCGCGACGCCGATCGTGTCCACGACCACCGCCTCCTTCGCTCCCGCCTGGACCGCGGTCCTGTAGACGGTCTCGAGGAAGCCCAGGTCCGCCCGCGTTCCGTCGACCCCGAAGAAGGCAATCGTCATGCCGCTCTGGGCCGCGTGAGCGACCGCGTCGTCGATGCGCCTGAGCACTTCCTCGTGGTCGAGAAGGAGCGCCTCGAGCTTGCGCTCGCTGACCGGCGCTTCGATCACCGCTGCGCCGACGCCGAGCTCGAGCAAGGCATCCACGTCGGCGCGGAGCGCTCGTGAGAAGCCCCACACCTCGGCCCTGAGCCCCGCCTGCCGGATCAGCTCGACCGCCCGGCGATCCTCCGGGGAGACGCGCGGAAAGCCAGCTTCGATCCGGTCGATCCCCAGCTCGTCCAGGGCGCGTGCGATCTCGAGCTTCTGCTCGGGGTCGAGCACGACGCCGACGGTTTGCTCGCCGTCCCGGAGCGTCGTGTCGTAGAGGCCGACCGAGCCGCCGATGCGGGCGTCGTCGTTGATGTCGCCCGTCCAGATGCTCATCGGAAGTCGTCCGGGTAGCGGCAGAGCTTCTCGGCTCCGTCCGCCGTGATCAGGAAGTTGTCCTCGAGGCGGAGGCCACCTCCGCCCTCCCAGTAGATCCCAGGCTCGATCGCCAGCACCATGCCTTCTCGGATCGTGCCCGATCCGGCCTGGTGCGCGTAGGGAGGCTCGTGCGCCCGGGCGCCGACGCCATGGGCTACCGGATGCGAGGGCTGGCCGGGATAGCCCGCCGCCGCGATCCGCTCGCGGATCAACCGGTCGAGCTCGGGGAGGCTCGCGCCGTCGGTCGCGTGCTCGACGGCGGCGCCGAACACGCCGAGGAGAGCCTCGAGCAGCTCGTCGTACTCCGCCGTCAGGGTCCCCGGGCAGACGTTCTTCGTGTGGTCGCACCAGTAGCCGTCGGCGCAGACCCAGATCTCGAGCAGAGTCGGCTCGTTCTCCTGCACCGGCCGGTCGCCGGTCGCGGTGAAGGTGCGGATCCCCGGGCCCGACCACACGAGCGAGAAGCCGCGCGCGGACTCGACCTTGCCCTGGTAGCCCGTCCCGACGGCGTGGACGTAGCCCTCCCACATCGATGCAACCTCGCTCTCCTTCATCCCGGGCCGGATCAGGAGAGCGACGTGTTCGGTCGCGTCGGCGGCGAGGTCGTTGGCGAGCCGCATCCGCTCGATCTCCTGGGAGGTCTTGATCGCGCGCGCCTCGGCCAGCAGCGGCGACGCGTCCGCCACCGTACCGAAGGCTTGGAAGAAGTCCTGGGTGAAGACCGTCGGCTCGCCGACCATCAAGTCGGCCGTCTGTGTCCCCTGCGAGAGCTCGAGCCCGATGTTGCCGAACTCGTGGCACGCCTCGCTCGCCGCGTCGAGCGAGCGCGCCCAGGCCGGACGCGGGTCGCTCTCGTCGTAACCCTTGAACGGCCGGATGTCCTCGGTCCATGCCGTTCGCGCCGCCTGATCGAGTTGCGGCTCGATCACGACCAGCGCCGGCTCTCCCTCACGCGGGAAGACGACGACGTCGTAGCCCTTCATCGGGAGGTAGTTGGAGAGGTAGAGGACGTTGTCCGGCGCGCGGACGACGAGCGCGTCGAGCTCCTGCTCGCCCATCAGGGAGCGAACGCGGTCGAGCTTGTCGTCGTCACGCGGCCAGGTCATCGGATCGGCATCCGAGCTTTCACACTTTCGGCACGAAGCCGTCACCCATGAGTGCGAGTTTCGCCGGTAGCGTCACCGCCGGGTGGCGGGTGGCTCGACACCCCACCCGGGTGGGGCAGTACATGGAAAGAGACTCTGTACCAGGTCCTACGGCTACCACCGCACCCGCTCCGGCGCCGGCTCGCCGTGTGCTTCCTCCCACGAGATCACGGAGTTCCGCAGCACTCCGATCCGCTCGATCTCCGCCTCCATCACATCCCCCGGCTTCAGGTACAGCGAGGCCGCGTCCTCGCTGAACCCCGCCACGCCCGAGACCGTCCCCGTCGAGACCACGTCCCCCGCGCTGTAGCCGAGCGCCGAATAGTGGGAGAGGATCTCCGGGATCCTCACGCTCATGTTCCCCGAGTGCGAACGCTGCCGCACCTCCCCGTTTACACGCAGCTCCATCGCCAGGTCGTGCGGGTCCCCGATCTCCTCCGGCGTCACGATCCACGGCCCGAGCGGGCAGAACGTGTCGATCGCCTTGCAGAAGGAGAAGACGCCCGACTCCATCTCGCGCCGCTGGATGTCCCTCGCGGTGATGTCGTTGAAGATCACGTAGCCCCCGATGTAGTCCTCGGCCTCGTCCGGCCCGAACCAGCGTCCCGCCTTGCGGATGACGACGGCGAGCTCGAGCTCGTAGTCGAGCTCGTCGGTCAGGTGCTCCGGGTACACGACCGGCTCGTCGGGCCCGACAATCGCGTCCACGTTCTGGAAGAAGACGATCCAGGGTGCGATCCGGTGAGACCATCCGACTTGCTTCGACTCCTCCTCGTGTTCGCGGAAGTTCCCCGCCGTGTGGAAGAACTTCTTCGGCACGATCGGCGCGCGCAACTTCACCTCCGCGAGCGCATGCTCCTCCCCGGTGGCACGCGGAACCTCGTCACGCTCGAAGTACTCGCGCATCGACGCAACATCAAGCTCGACGACCTGGTCGCCCTCGATCCGTCCGACCTTTCCCTCGCCGAATGTCACGAGCTTCACGCGCGCTCCTCCAGCCACGAAACGACCTCGGCGGCGTTCTCGTCCGGCGGGAAGACCGGGTAGAACACCTTCGCGACCGCGCATGCTTCGACCACGAGCGTCACGCGCTTGTAGAGCGTGACCCCGTCGAACTCGAACGTCGGGAGCCCGAGCGCGGCACCGAGCTTGAGCTCCGGGTCGGCGACCACCGGATAGCGGATCTCATTCCGCTCCGCGAACTCGAGCTGCTCGTCGATCGGCTGCGCCGAGAGGCCGGCGACGCGGGCACCGAGCTGCTCGAGCTCGCCGAGATGGTCGCGAAATCCGCACGACTGCGGCGTGCAGCCGCGGGCGCCGGGGATCTCGTCCCAGCCGGCCGGGGTCGGCCGGTCGGGGCGCCCGGCCCGCGGGTAGACGTACAGGACGAGCCTGTCCATCGACAGCTGCCGGAGCGAGACCGGCCCTTGCGACGACTCGAGCGTGAGCTGCGGCAACATCCTGCCGAGGAGGTGGTCGCAGGCACCGGCGTCCTCCGGGACGGGTAGGTCCGGCGGCAGCGCATAGACGTCGCTCATGCCTGCGCCTCCGCCCGGCGCCGCGCAGCCCGCAGGAACAGGATCCTGATCAGGCCGCTGAAGGGGCGGATCACCTGCCAGTAGCGCGCGAACCTACGCCGGGCGGTGGGATCCTCGACGTGCACGCGCGTCTCGGTCGAGAGACTCCGATCCTCGATCCGGAAGTCGGCGACTGCCTCGGCCAGGGGGCCGTTGTCACGAGTGCCCTCCCAGCGCCAGAACTGGCCTCGCACGCCGACTACGAGCCCCTCGCCCGGCGCATCCTCGAGCACGGTGCCCAGCTGCCCGATCACGTCGACCAGCCGACCCCGGTGCGGCATCCCACGCATGGTCATCAAGACTCGCACGAGCGGCATCTCCTCGACGGTGACCTCGCGGATCGCGCGATCGATCCGCTCGGGAGACGCCTCGACAAGGATGCGATGCCGCTCGGAGAACTCGTACTCGGGCAGAAAATCGTCCAGCGACTTCACTTGCAGCGGAACGATCCCTTGGCCGTGGCATGCGACCCAACCACCCGCCCGGAGAACGTTCCGCGCGTTCGATTGCCGGCGAGCCTCAGCTTGACGTTGTACAAGGCATAGCGCCGGCCGCCGTGGGACCAGGCGACCGATGCGAGCGGGTAGAGACCGTCGTGGTTCGCGCCGGCGATCGCG
>DASWEE010000113.1:0-3457 GCA_036394915.1 Gaiellaceae bacterium
ATCGCGGCGATTCGATCCTGGCCGTGCGCGCGGATGTAGTCGCAGATGACGAAGGATCCATACGACCAGCCGACGAGCGCCGTCCGGTCGAGACCGAGCGCGTCGATGATCGCCGCCACGTCGTCGGCCCAGAGGTTGCCGACCGTGTAGTGCTCGGGCTCGAGCGGCGCCTCGGACATGCCGTGGCCGCGAAGGTCGTACGCCACGAGCCGGAACTCGTCGGCGAGAACACTCTCGTACTGCTTCGCCCAGCAGAGATGGTTCTGCGACCAGCCGTGGATGAACAGGATCGGCGTCCCGTCCGGCCGGCCCCACTCGCGGACGTGCAGTCGCAACCCGCCGCCGCCCCGCACCGTGTGCGTCTTCATCCAACCGGTCGGCTCCTGCTCCGCCCCGGGTTGTGCGATTGCCGTCATCTCTCTCGCCTCCTCGTCGTTCGTCGTCGTTTGCAACTCACGGCCGGAGCGGCAGCCGCGTGATCCAGTAGGACGTGGTCGGAGTGGACGGCGTCGTGAACCGCAGGTTCACCGCCCACAACCGGCCCGCCGCCACCGTCGCGGTCGAAGGCTCGTCGAAGCTCGGGTCGATCAAGTGGCCGAGCACGACGCCGCCGGCGAGTCGTGAACCAAGCGCGATCACCGTGACTCTGTTCTGGAACGGGCGGACCACGTAAAGCGTGTGCCCGAGCAGCTCGAGGCCATCCGGGTAGCCCAGGTTGACTCCGCCGAGGTCGAGCTCTTCGGCGACGCCCGTGGCCGGGTCGACCTGGAAGAGCTTCCCGGTCGAGGACTGCGCGACGAGCAGGACGCCGTCCTCGGCCACGATCCCGTTCATATTGATGCCGGGGGCTGGATTGTTGCCCGGGGTCTGAATCCAGTCGCCGCCGACCGGCAGGATCATCGCCGCCGAGGGCGGCGGGAGCGCACCGTTCCGTGGCAGAGGGATCACGACCAGCTGCGGGAAGCCCGAGTCGGTGACGTAGACCGCGTCGCGGATGACCGCGACATCGTTCAGCAGCCCCACTCCGGGCGGCTGATACGTGGCGAGCAGCGCCCCGCTCGCGGCGTCATAGACGCGCACGTCGCCGATGCCGACGAGCTGCGGCCCGACGCCTGCGACCCAGATCCGGTTGCGGCCGGCCTCGTACGCGATCCCGGCGGCCGCGTGCCCCGGTGCGCCGACCGCGAGCACCGCCCCCGACCCGGTTCGAAGATCGCCCCGCCAGATCGCCCCGTCCGAGAGGGAGCCGACGAAGAACGACGTGCCGGGCCCGCTCTCGATGCCCTCTGGGAAGAACCCGTCGGGCAGGTCGATGCGGGGAGGGAAGTTGCCACTCTGCCCGGACGGCGAAGCGCCGACGGCAGGTGCGAGGGCGACGAACGCGAGCGCGCCGACCAGCGCGACGAAACGTGGCATCGCCGTGTGTCTTCTCGTCATCGTGGGCCTCCTCGGGAGCGTCGGATCGACCGGATCGTCGCCGTCGACGAACGGGCGCGCATCGGGCGGAGGGCTTTATCTTCTGCCCCGGGATTGCGTATCTTCGGTAAGTCGGGTCCTTATGCCGCCCTACCGGCCGCGGGCGGGAGTGCGCGATACTGGCCCGAATGGAGGCTCGCGCGGGCGATGTATTCGTCGGGCGCGCACGCGAGCTGGAGGAGCTCGAGCGCGTGCTCGACTCGGCGCGGGCCGGGAACGGTGCGACGGCTCTCGTCAGCGGAGAAGCGGGTATCGGCAAGACCCGGCTCGCTTCCGAGCTGGCGAGCCGTGCCCGCGACGCAGGGTTCGAGGTCCTTCTCGGGCGCTCGATCGATCTCGTCGGCACGGAGCTGCCGTACCAACCGTTCCTCGAGGCCATGCGTCCGCTCGGGGAGCCCTGGCGGGGCGACGGGAGGACGGCTGGCTCGCAGCTGCAGGCGTTCGAGGAGACGCTCGCGCTGCTCACCAACCGCGCTGCCTCCGCACCGGTGCTGCTCATACTCGAGGATCTGCACTGGGCCGATACCTCGACGCTCGATCTGGTCGTCTACCTCGCGCACAACCTCGGCGGGCGCCAGGTTCTGCTGCTCGCGACGTACCGAGCGGACGAGCCCGGGTCAGCGGAGCGCGTACGGCGAGTCGCGGACGGCGTCCGCCGCTCGGGCTCGGGCGTCGTGCTCGAGCTCGGGCCGCTCGACGACGAGGAGCTGGCGGCGCTGCTCGCGGCCCACGCCGAGGGCGTGCTGCCGGGGGCAGTGACGAACGCCATCGTCTCCCGGTCCGAAGGCAATCCGTTCTTCGCGGAGGAGCTCCTCGCCGCCGCAGGCGACGACAGCGTCGAGCTCCCCCGTCGCCTGCGCGACCTGTTGCTCCAGCGCATCGGCCGGCTCGAGCCCCAGACGGAGAGCCTCTTGCGTCTGGCCGCGGCCGCCGGACGCGACGTGGGCCACACGTTGCTGAGCGCACTCGCTGCGCGCCCGGAGCAGGACGTTCGCGAGTCGCTTCGAGAGGCGGTCGAGCAAGGCGTTCTCGTCGCCGACCAGGCAACCGGCAGCTTCCGCTTCCGCCACGCCCTGCTCGCCGAGGCGATCTACGCGACGATCCTCCCCGGCGAGCGCGAGGAGCTTCACGCGAAGCTGGCCGAAGAGCTCGCGCGCAGCGGAGCTGCGTCGCCGGCGGAGCTCGCGCAGCACTGGGAGGCGGCGAGTCGCAGCGCAGAGGCGCTCACCGCGTCGGTCGACGCCGCACGCCAAGCGGAGGCCGTCTTCGGACTCGCGGAGGCTCACGCCCAGCTCGAGCGGGCGCTCGTGCTCTGGGATGTCGTGCCGGACGCGGCTGAGCTCGTGAAGCTGGAGCTCGCCGAGCTCTGTTCCTGGACCGCGGAGCTGGCTAGCAGCACGGGGTCGGCACCGCGAGCGGTCGAACTTCAGCGGCGGGCGATCGACCTCGTCGGCGAGGGCGATCGCCGAGGCGCTGCACTCCTGTATGCGCATCTGTCCCGTTACCTGTACGAATGCGGCAAGGACGACGCAGGCCTCGCCGCGCTAGGGCACGCGGTCGAACTCGTTCCTGCGCAGCCGCCGTCGGCGGAGCGCGCGGAGGTGCTCTCTCGGCTCGGAAGCGGATTGCGGCTCGCGTGGCGCTTCGAGGAGTCGCTCGCCGTGTGCCAGGAGGCGCTCGCTGTCGCTCGTGCGGTCGGCGCGCACAAGGCGGAGTTTCGGGCGCGCGACGTCCTCGGAAGTGACCTCGTCTACCTCGGCCGCGCCGAGGAAGGGCTCACGCATCTCGGGCGGGTTCTCGACCTCGCCGAGGAGAGCGGCGATCCACTGGAGCTCCGAGTCGCCTACGTGTCGCTCACCGACGCGTACACGATGCTGGGGCGGCCGCGGGAGGCTGCTCGGCTTGGAGCGGCGGGGCTCGAAGCGATGCGCGGCTCCGGAGTCGAGAACACCGTGCTCGAGGCCAATTACATCGAGGCCCT
>DASWEE010000114.1:0-2067 GCA_036394915.1 Gaiellaceae bacterium
GTCGCCGCCCGCAAGAAGCGCCGCAAGGTGCTCCAGCAGGCCCGCGGCTACTGGGGCCTCAAGCACTCGAGCTACAAGCAGGCCAAGGAGCAGATCGAGCACTCGCTCACGTACGCCTACCGCGACCGCAAGGCGCGCAAGCGGAGCTTCCGCTCGCTCTGGATCATGCGCATCAACGCGGCCGCCCGTGAGAACGGGCTCTCGTACAACCAGTTCATCGCCGGCTGCCGCATGGCGGAGATCGAGCTGGATCGCAAGGTGCTGGCGGATCTGGCAGTCAAGGATCCCACCGCCTTCGCGGCGGTCGCCGAGCAAGCGAAGGCTGCCCTCGCCAAGTAGCAGGGAAGAGCTTCGAGGGACCTTCGAGGAGGTCCCGGAGCTCTACGACCGGGCCCGGCCGGTTTATCCCGAAGGCGTGTTCGACGATCTCGTCGAGCTGGCGGGGCTTCCCGCGGGCGGCCGCATCCTCGAGATCGGCCCCGGGACCGGGAAGGCGACGCTGCCACTGGCGCGGCGCGGCTTCCGGCTCGTCTCCGTCGAGCTCGGGGCCCGGTTGGCTGAGGCGGCGAAGCGCAACCTCGCCGAATTTCCCGGCATCGAGATCGTCAACGCGAACTTCGAGACGTGGGAGCCGGACGAGGGCGGCTTCGACGCGGTTGTCGCGTTCACGGCCTTCCATTGGATCGATCCGGAGCTCCGGTTCGAGAAGCCGGCACGCCTCCTGGGGGACGGCGGTGCGCTGGCGGTCGTCGAGACGCAGCACGTCCTCCTGCCCGACGGCGACCGGTTCTTCGTGGACGTGCAGGAGGACTACGAGGCGGTCGATCCGAGCGAGGACAACCGCCCGCCGGGCCCGCCCGAGGGCGTGCCCGGCCTCAGCGGCGAGATCGACGCGAGCGGTTACTTCCGGACGGTGGGGGTGAGGCGCCACGTCTGGGACGTGAGCTATTCGGCCGACGAGTACATCGCCGTCCTCGATACGTACTCCGGCCACCGTTCGTTGGAGGAGTCGAAGCGGCGAGATCTGTACGACCGGATCCGGCGGCGGATCGAATCGCGACCGGAGGGTCGCATCCGCAAGACATATCTGGCGGCGCTGACTGTCGCACGCAAGAAGTGATCACCTCCGCGTCGAATCCGCGGCTCAAGCTCGTCCGCAGGCTTACGTCGCGACGCCAGCGCGAGCGGCTCGGCCTGTTCGTCTGCGAGGGGGAGGATCTGGTCGATGCGGCGGCCGCGGCCGGCGCGGAGCCCGTGGACACGCTTGTCGCGGGAGAGACGGTCGAGCCGCAGCTGCTGGCGGAGTTGTCGACGCTGGCGCACCCCCCACGTGTGATCGCCGTCTTTCGGCGGGCCGACCTTCCGCGGCTCGACCCGGCTTCGGCGCCGCCGACCGGGCTTGCGCTCTGGCGGGTCGGCGATCCCGGGAACGTCGGGACGCTCGTGCGCGCGGCAGACGCGTTATGCCCGGCGTTCGTCGCGCTGTCGGCCGGATGCGCCGATCCCACGGGGCCGAAGGCGCTGAGGGCGTCCATGGGCGCAATCTTCCGCGTGCCCGTGGGACGCTTCGACGAGGCTCCGGGGAGGCGGATCGCGCTCGTCCCACGCGGCGGCCGGCCGCTGCAGGAGCTGGAGCTGTCCGGTTCGACGACGTTCGTCCTCGGTGCCGAGCGGGAAGGGCTGCCGGACGACATCGTCGCCGAGTGCGCCGAGACGGCGTCGATCCCGATCGCCGCGGATTCCGAGTCGCTCAATGTGGCCGTCGCGGGCGCAATCGCGCTCTACGAGCTGCGGCGCCGGACCCCGGGCTAGCTCTCGCGGCCGGCGGGCCTACCAGGCGCCGCCGCCTCCGCCTCCACCGCCCCCGCCCCCGCCGCCCGAGAAGCCGCCGCCGGACCCGCTCGATCCGCTGCTCGAGGGCGGCGTCAGCGCCGAGCCGAAGCCGGCGCTCAGATCGCTGATCCCGAGCGCGCTCGGGCCCGACCCGAGGTCGCCGGTCGGGCTGATCCAGTAGATCGTGCTTGCCTGGTGCAGCTCCTCCGGCATGTGCAGCTGCGCGCCCTGCAG